>JBBIJT010000030.1:0-30369 GCA_037445795.1 Betaproteobacteria bacterium
TGGCTGCGTCCGCCGAGATCGGCGCGGGGGCGGCGATCGGCGCCGGCGCCCGCGTCGGCGAGCGGGCGCGCATCGGGGCGTGCGCCGTCGTGGGCGAGGGCGCCTCGGTGGGCGACGACACGGTGCTGCACCCCCACGTCACGGTCTATCACGGGTGCGTGGTGGGCGCGCGCTGCATCCTGCACTCCGGGGCCGTCATCGGCGCCGACGGCTTCGGCATGGCGCCGGACGCCGGCCGCTGGGTGAAGATTCCGCAGGTGGGCCGCGCCGTGCTGGGAGACGACGTCGAGGTGGGCGCCAACACCTGCATCGACCGCGGCGCCCTGGGCGACACCGTGGTGGAGGAGGGCGTGAAGATCGACAACCTGGTCCAGGTCGCCCACAACTGCCGCATCGGGGCGCACACCGTCATCGCGGGCTGCACCGGCATCTCCGGCAGCACCGTGATCGGCCGCCACTGCGTCATCGGGGGCGGCGTGGGCATCGTCGGCCACGTCACGATCGCCGACGGCGTCACGCTCACGGGCACGACCTTCGTCACGAAGTCGATCACGGAGCCCGGGGTGTATTCGTCGGGTCTTCCCGTGATGCCGCACGCCGACTGGCTCAGGAACGCGGCGCAGCTGCGCCGTCTCGACACGATCGCGCGCCAGGCCCGCGGAAAGGGCGCCTCCGGAGAAGACCATGGAACCGATGACGATTGAACAGATCAAGGACTACCTGCCGCACCGATACCCGTTCCTGCTGCTCGACCGCATCGTGGAGTGGGAGAAGGACAGGCGCCTCGTCGCCCTCAAGAACGTGACCGTCAACGAGCCGTTCTTCCAGGGGCACTTCCCGCACTTCGCCGTGATGCCGGGCGTGCTCGTGATCGAGGCGATGGCGCAGGCGTGCGCCGTGCTGGGGCTGCTCTCGGTCGGGCAGAAGAACGACGGGACGAACGTGTACTACTTCGCGGGCATCGACGAGGCGCGCTTCAAGCGCCCCGTGCGGCCCGGCGACCAGCTCGTGTTCGAGATCGAGCAGCTGCGGCTGTCGCGCGGCCTGGGCAAGTTCAGGGCGGTGGCGCGGGTCGACGGCGCGGTGGCGGCGGAGGCCGTGCTGCTGTGCGTCCTGCGGCCGGTCGCCTCCTGAGGCCGCGAGAGCGATGAGCGCCATCCACTCCACGGCCATCGTCGATCCGCGCGCGCGGCTCGCGGCCGGCGTGCGCGTGGGCCCCTACACGGTGATCGACGGCGACGTCGAGATCGGCGAGGGCACCACGGTCGGCGCGCACTGCGTGCTCACCGGGCACACGAGGATCGGCCGGGACAACCGCATATTCCACTTCTGCTCCATCGGCGAGGCCAACCAGGACAAGAAATACCGCGGCGAGCCCACGCGGCTCGAGATCGGCGACCGCAACACGATCCGCGAGTACTGCTCCCTCAGCCGCGGCACGGCGCAGGACCGCGGCGTCACCACCGTCGGCAGCGACAACTGGATCATGGCCTACTGCCACATCGCGCACGACTGCGTGGTGGGCGACCACACCGTCTTCGCGAACAACGCCACGCTCGCGGGCCACGTGTGGATCGGCGACCACGCGGTGCTGGGCGGCTTCACGGGGGTGCACCAGTTCGTGAAGGTGGGCGCCCACGTGATGGCGGGCGTCTCCTCGGTGGTCCTGCAGGACATCCCGCCCTACGTGACGGTCGCGGGCCACCCCTGCTCGCCGCACGGCATCAACGCCGAGGGGCTCAAGCGGCGCGGCTTCACGCCGGAGGCGCTCTCCGCGCTCAAGCGCGCCTACAAGACGCTCTACAAGTCCGGGCTCACGCTGGCGGATGCCAAGGCCGAGCTCGAGAAGCAGGCCGCCGAGGCGCCGGAGGTCCGCGCGATCCTCGACTTCCTCGCGACTTCCACGCGCGGCATCGTGCGGTGAGCGCCCCGTGGTCCCCGACCTGGCCGTGAACGGGCGATGACGCGTCGCGTGGCCATCGTCGCCGGCGAGGCTTCCGGCGACATGCTGGGCGCTTCCCTCATCCGGGCGGTGCGCGAGCGGTTCCCGGGCACGGAGTTCTACGGCATCGCGGGGCCGAGGATGATGGCCGAGGGCGCGCGCACGCTCGTTCCCCTGGAGAAGCTCTCGGTCCGCGGTTACGTCGAGGCGCTGAGGAGCCTTCCGGAGCTGCTCGCCATCCGGCGGCGCCTCGCGGCGCAGTTCGCGGCCGACCGCCCCGACCTCTTCGTCGGCGTCGACGCGCCCGACTTCAACCTGGGCCTCGAAGCGAAGCTCAAGCGCGCGGGCGTGCCGACCGTGCACTACGTGAGCCCCTCCATCTGGGCCTGGCGGGCCGGGCGCCTGCCGGCCATCGGGCGCGCAGTCGATCGGGTCCTCACCATCTTCCCCTTCGAGGCGCCGATCTACGAGAAGGCCGGCATCGCCGCGACGTACGTGGGCCACCCGTTCGCGGACGAGATCCCCCTGGCGCCCGACCGCGCCGAGGCGAGGGCGCAGCTGCGGGTGGGAGCGAGCACCACGGCCGTCGCGCTCCTGCCCGGCAGCCGCCAGGGGGAGCTGGAGGCGCACGCCGACCTCTTCATCGACACGGCGGCGCGGCTCGCCGACCGCCGTCCGGGCATGCGCTTCCTGGTGCCGCTCGCCACCCGGCAGACGCGCGACTACTTCGAGTCGCGCCTCTACGCGCGCGAGGCGCAGGCGCTCGACCTCACCATCCTCTTCGGCCACGCGCGCCTCGCGCTGCAGGCGGCCGATTGCGCGCTCGTGGCGAGCGGGACGGCCACGCTCGAGGGCGCGCTCGCGCGCTGCCCCATGGTCATCACGTATCGCGTGCCGCCGCTCACCTACCGCCTCATGATGCGCAAGCCGCTGCTGCCCTACGTGGGGCTCCCGAACATCCTCGCCGGCGAATTCATCGTCCCCGAGCTGCTGCAGGAGCACGCCACGGCCGCGAACCTCGAGCAGGCGATCTCGAACTGGCTCGACCACAAGGTCGCGCGCCAGCGGCTCCTCGCGCGCTACGAGGCCATCCACGCCCAGCTGCGCTGCGGCAACGGCGAGCGCGTGGCGCAGGCGCTCGCCCCCTGGCTCACCAGCGGTCCCTCCCATGCCACGCCGGCCACCGACTCTCCAGCCCTCGCTTCTGTGCGGGGTCGATGAGGCCGGGCGCGGCCCGCTCGCCGGCGCGGTCTACGCCGCGGCGGTGATCCTCGACCCGGCGCGGCCGGTGGAGGGGCTCGCGGACTCGAAGCTGCTCGACCGCGGCCGCCGCGAGCGCCTCGCGGAAGCCATCCGGCGCGACGCGCTCGCGTGGACCGTGGCCACGGCGACGGTGGCCGAGATCGACGAGATGAACATCCTCCAGGCGAGCCTCGCGGCCATGGCGAGGGCCATCGAGGCGCTCGCCCTGGACCCCGCGGAGGTCGTCGTGGACGGCCTCCACGTGCCAAGGACGCGCTGGCCGTCGCGCGCCATCGTGAAGGGCGACCGGCTGGTGCCCGTCATCTCCGCGGCCTCCATCCTCGCGAAGACGGCCCGCGACGACGAGATGGCGCGCCTCGACGAGCGCTTCCCGGGCTACGGCTTCGCGAAGCACAAGGGCTACCCCACGCCCGAGCACCTGGCGGCCCTTCGCGCGCTGGGGCCGTGCGAGATCCACCGGCGCAGCTTCGGGCCGGTGCGCGAGGCGGTGGCGCAGCGGCGGCTGACCTTCTGACGATGAAGACGATCGCTTCCCGGGACAATCCCGCCTTCAAGGCCCTCGCGAAGCTGGCCTCGTCGGCCGCGGAGCGAAGGAAGCGCGGGTACTCGGTGATCGAGGGGGCGCACCTCGTCGAATCCTGCCTCGACGCGGGGCACGAGGTGTCGCAGCTTTTCGTGAGCCGGCGCGCGGCGGAGTCCGGCGCCATCGTGGCGCTGCTATCCCGCGCGCCGGGAAGCGAGGCCATCGTGCTCGCGGACGCGCTCTTCGACGCGGTGAGCGCCGTGGAGGCGCCCGCCGGGATCCTGGCGGTGGTGCCCACGCCGGCCGGGCGGCCCGCGCCGGCGAATGCGCGGTTCTGCCTGCTGCTGGAGGACTTGCAGGATCCGGGCAACGTGGGAACGCTGCTCCGGAGCGCGGCCGCGGCGGGCGTCGAGCACGTCCTGCTTTCTCCCACGTGCGCCTTCGCCTGGTCGCCCAAGGTGCTGCGCGCGGGGCAGGGGGCGCACTTCGCGCTCAACATCGTGGAGGGCGCGGGCCTCGCGGATTTCGCCGCGACATTCGGTGGCACGACGGTGGCGCTCGCGGGCGACTCGAAGGGGTCCCTCTACGAGACCGACCTGCGCGGGCCCGTGGCCTTCCTCGTGGGAAACGAAGGATCGGGCCTGTCGCCTGCGCTGAGGGCGGCGGCGAAGGTGAGCGTGCGCATCCCGATGCCCGGAAGGGCGGAATCCCTCAATGCCGGTGTCGCCGGGTCGATCGCTCTTTTCGAGGCCGTTCGGCAGCGGGCGGGGCATCGGCGTTCATCGGCGTTTCCAGAGATTTTGGGTTAACGTAGCCCCACCGGTCCCAGGGCCGGATGAGTCGGAGCCCACCTCATGAAAAAAACTCCAGCCCCTCCGCAGCGCCAGTACCGGCACTACGAGTTCGTGATGGCGGCGTTCGTCACGGTCCTCGTCTGCTCGAACCTCATCGGCCCGGCCAAGATCGCGCAGGTGGAGCTGCCCGTCGCGGGCGTCCTCACCTTCGGCGCGGGGGTGCTCTTCTTCCCGATCTCGTACGTCTTCGGCGACGTCCTCACCGAGGTCTACGGCTACGCGCGCTCGCGGCGCGTCATCTGGGCGGGGTTCGCGGGGCTCGCCTTCGCCTCGCTCATGGCGTGGGTGGTGGTGGCGCTGCCGCCGGCGCCCTTCTGGAGGAACCAGGCGGCCTACGAGGTCGCGTTCGGGCAGGCGTGGCGCGTGGCCATGGCCTCGATGTTCGCCTACTTCTGCGGCGAGTTCGTCAACTCGTTCACGCTCGCCAAGATGAAGATCCTCACCGGGGGGCGGTGGCTCTGGACGCGGACGATCGGGTCGACGATCCTGGGCGAGGGCGTCGACTCGCTCCTGTTCTACCCGCTCGCGTTCTACGGCACGGGGATCATCCCCGACGAGAAGCTCCCGCTCGTGATGGCCGCGCAGTTCGCGCTCAAGGTCGGCGTGGAGGTGGTCTTCACCCCCGTCACCTACGCCGTCGTCGGATGGCTCAAGCGCGCCGAGCGCGAGGACTACTACGACCGCGACACCGACTTCACGCCCTTCTCCGTGAAGCTGTAGCGAGGCCGATTTGACCCGGTCAATTGACCGGGTCAACAGACCGGGCCAGTAGACCGGGTCTATTTCTCGCGAAGGACGGCCTTGCCGCGCTCGATCTTCACCTTGTCGCCCTCGCGGAGCGCCGAGGCGTCGTCCTGGCGGACGACCTGGAAGCGTCCGTCGTCCAGGCGCACGACGACCTCCCAGGTGGCGACGGGGGGCTTCAGCTCGCCGCGCTCCTTCGAGGTCGACCCCACGACGGACTTGTCGCCTCCCCCGAGGGGCACCTGGGCCACGAAGCCGGCCGTGGACTCGCGCTCCTTCGCGGTGATGGGCTGCGGCGCCTCGATCCGCTTCACGCTGCGAACGACGCCGCACTCGGGGCAGGTCGCCGCCTTCTGCTCCTTGAAGACGGGCGAGTCGGGACGCTGCGCCTGGGCGAGCGCAGCGGCAGGCGACAGGGCGAGGGCGAGGGTTAGGGCGAGGGCGAGGCGGGTCACGGCGGCTCCTGGAGGTCTCTGGGCGCAATTCTAGTCCGCGGCATGGGATTGCGCTGACCGCAGTCAAGCCCGCACCCGCCACATCAGGCAGAATTGCGCTCTTCACGCATGCAGAGGGTCGTTCCGTGAGCCCCGCCCGAATTTCCATCGCCTTGGCCACCGCCCTTGCCGTCGCCTGCGGTGGCCTTCCCGAAGCCAGCGCCCAGGTGCCGGCAAAGACAGCGCGCCCGAAGGTGGGGCTCGTCCTCGGCGGAGGAGGCGCCCGGGGCGGCGCCCACATGGGCGTCCTCGAGGTGCTCGAGGAGCTTCGCGTGCCCTTCGACTGCGTCGCCGGCACGTCCATGGGCGCGCTCGTGAGCGGCGCCTACGTGGCGGGCGTGTCGCCGGCGGAGATGAAGGACACCATCTCGAAGACCGACTGGGCCGGCATGTTCGACGACAGCGCCGGCCGCGACTCCGTGAGCTACCGCCGCAAGCAGATCGACGACCGCTTCTACTCGGGGCTCGAGTTCGGGGTGACGAAGGACGGCCTGAGGTACCGCGAAGGGGCCGTCGCCGGCGAGAAGATCAAGCTCTTCTTCAACGACCTCGTGCGCGCGGACCTGGGCGAGCGCAACATCGAGGAGCTGCCCATCCCGCTCACCCTCATCGCCACGGACATCGGCACGGGCGAGCGCGTGGCGATGCGCGACGGCAACCTCACCTCGGCCATGCGCGCGAGCATGTCGGTGCCGGGGGCCATCGCTCCCGTGGTGCGCGACGGCCACAAGCTCGTCGACGGCGGCCTCGTGGACAACGTCCCCATCCAGGAGGTGCGCGACCGCTGCGGCGCGGAGGTCGTCATCGCCGTCAACGTGGGCTCGCCTCTCATGAAGCCGGAGGAGGTCGCGAGCGTGGTGAGCGTCGTGGGGCAGATGGTGAACCTCCTGGCCGAGCAGAACGTGGCGAAGTCGCTCTCGCTGCTCAAGCCCACGGACATCTACATGCGGCCGGAGCTGGGCGACATCACGGCCGCGAGCTTCAACCGCCAGATCGAGGCGGCGGCGATCGGGCGGGCCACCGCGCTCGCGCAGGCCGACAGGCTGCGCGCGCTTTCCGTCTCGCCCGAGGAGTTCAAGAACTGGCGCTCCCACGTGCGGCTCACGCCCGCGCCGCAGGCGCCCGTCGTGGACGAGGTGCGCGTCGCGGAGACGCGCTTCATCAACAAGGACGAGCTTCGCGCGGGCATCGAGCAGAGGGAGGGCGAGACGCTCGACTCGAAGACGCTCGCGAAGGACCTCGTGCTCATCTACAGCCGCGGCGACCTGCAGAGCCTCGACTATTCCGTCCTCACGGAACGCGACAAGACGATCCTCAAGCTCACGCCCCTCGAGAAGTCCTGGGGGCCGAACTACCTGCGCTTCGGCCTCAACCTCGCCTCGGACTTCCGCTCGGAGTCGCCGTACAACATCCGGGCGCTCTACCAGAAGACCTGGATCAACGCGTTCGGCGGCGAGTGGCTCACCTCCGCGCAGCTGGGCAGCAACCAGGGCATCGGCACCGAGTTCTACCAGCCCCTCGACTACCGGCAGTTCTTCTTCGTGCGTCCCTACGCGGCGATCGAGCAGCAGAAGATCGGGTTCTACTTCGACGGATCGCGGTTCGCCGAATATCGCGTTCGGGAAGGCCACGCGGGCGTTGACGTGGGCGCAAACCTCGGGGTCTACGGCCAGGCCCGGGCGGGCTACCGGGAGCGCAGCCTCCGGTCGACGCTCGACACGGGGCCGTCGGTGCTTCCCGACTCGAAGGAGCAGGTCGGCGGCGTCACCGCGAACATCGCGCTCGACACGAAGGACTTCGCCTTCTTCCCGACAAGGGGCTACAGCGCGGACCTCAACTACTTCCAGGCGCTGCGCCTCTCGGACGACCGCGAGAAGTACGGCCGGGTCGACGGACGCCTCGCTGGCGCGTGGTCGCCGGGCGACCTGATCTTCCTCGGCGCCGTCGAGGGGGGCACCAAGACCCAGGGATCGCTGCCGCTCGCGGACGCGTTCATGCTCGGCGGCCGGGGCCGGCTGTCGGCCTTCGCGCCGGGGCAGATCATCGGCACGGACTCGTACGGCCTCGCGTCGATCCAGGCGCAGTACCGCCTCACGAAGCCGATGCCGATCCTGGGGCTCTCGCTCCTGGCGGGCGTGTCCTACGAGGCGGGCTACATGAAGAACCCCATCACGGAGCCCAATCTCACCGGCGGGCTCAACTCCTACGGCCTGTACCTCGCGTCCAACACGATCCTGGGCCCGCTCTACATCGGCTATGCCTGGACCAAGGACCGGTCGGGCCGGTTCTACTTCTTCATCGGCACGCCGTAAGGCGGCCCCTTTCGACCACCTGAGAGGAAACCATGAACATTCCAGTGCTCAAGCTCTCTGCCGTCGCGTTCCTCGCCGCGTCCGCCCTGGTCTCGGCGGCACCGCAGCCCGAATCCAAGGATCCGCTGTCGGAGGCGATCCGGAATCGGGAGCCGGCCGCCACGGAAGCCGCGCTCAAGAAGGCCCGCGCCGACATGGCCTGCCCCGCGGCCACCGGCTCGGCGGTCTCGGCGCAGCGGCTCAAGCCCAATTTCACGGGCCCAAAGATCACGACGGCGGAACGCGCCGAGTTCACGGTCAAGGCGACCGGATGCGGCAAGCAGGCGACCCTGAAGGTCATCTGCGCCGACGACAACACCGATTGCTACGTGAGCGACCCCGGGGCGAAGAAGTAGCCGCCCCCTGCGCCTACTGCACCAGCGGGACCACCATCGCCGCGTCGAAGCGCGACAGCGCGTCGATCTTGGTCTCGATCTGGATGTAGCGTGCCGCCTTCTTCGCGGGCAGGGCCTTCGCCACGCGGTCGAAGCACGACTTGCGGGCGCGGGCCTCGTCGGCTTCCGCCGTGAGGGCCTCGTTCATGATCTGCTTGGCGCTCGCGTCCGTCATGCGGCTTTCCGCGTTCACGTAGTCGGTGATCGCCCGGTTGGTCTTGAGGTGGGCGGCATCCATCTCCGCGCGGCACTTCTCGTAGGCGGGCCAGAAGGCCTTGGCCTCGGCGTCCGTGAGCGGAAGGTTTTGCGCGACGAGCGCCTTGCGGTCGGCGCGGATGCGATCGCGCAGCTTGGCGAGCGTGGCCGCGTCGGGGCCTCCCGGCACGAGGGCCGCGCCCGCGGGGGCGGCCCGGGCGGGAGCTTGGGCGACGGCGGCGGCCGGAAGGCCGATGGCGAGGGCGCACGCGGCGGCGAGCAGGAAGTTCTTCATGGCGTTCCTTCGTTCGATGGGGAAGGCGAAGCGCGGATTCTACTATGCGGGCACCGCCCCGGACCCCGGCCGGGTCAACCGGGAAGGTTGCGCCCGCACGACCAGCACACCTCGAAGGCCGCCGGGTTCTCCTCGCCGCACGCGGGGCACGGCCGCGCGGGGTCCGGCGACGAGCGCTGGAACTCCTCGATGACCGCCCGCGCCCGCGGCTCCTCGCGCGGGTCCTCCAGCCAGAGCTGGGGCGCGGCCGCGTCCACCGGCAGCTCGCCGATGGCGCCGGAGGCGTTGGCGTTCAGGATCCGCACGCGGATGCCGCGCGAGGCGAGGACGCCGGCGAGGATGTGGGCTTCCGGCAGGTTCGCGGCGTTGTAGATTCGCTTCATGCCCAAAACGATCGGGCCGCCTCGCGGCGGCCCGATCGGCTCTCGCGGCGCGGGGAACGGGTCAGAACTTCACCGACAGCGTGCCCTGGAGGTAGTCCTCGCTGATCCCGCTGCGGCCCGTGACCTTGGTGTAGCTGAGGCCATAGCCGATCGACTGGTTCATCGTGCCGCGCACGCCCACGACGATCGTCCCCCAGCTCGAGTCGCCCGGCTGGATGGCGGGGATGTCGTACGACGGGCCCCCGACGATGGAAAGGGGCGAGGCGGTGATGTAGCGCACGTCGTCCTTCAGCTCGGTGTCGAAGGTAAAGCGCGCATACGGCGTGAAGCTGCCCAGGTTCCACGAGCCGCGCACGCCGCCGCTCACGACCTCGGAGCGGCGCTTCTGCTTGGCGATGCGCAGGTTGGCGCTGCCGGCGCCCGTCTCGTCGAAGCCGTTGATCGCCACCTCCTGCGAGGTCCAGGAGACGACGGGGCCCACGGCGAACTTGTCGACGTTCCAGTCGTAGCCCGCGTAGATCGAGCCCGAGGCGTTCGTGCCGGACGGGGAAGCCTCCGCCACGCGCCTGGCCGAACCGAGCGGGATGACGCGGCGCGAGTCGGTGAAGTCGAGGTTGGCGAGCGAGGCCGCGCCGGTCGCGTAGAAGCCGCCGGCCTTGGCGTTGAAGAAGACCGACCCCGTGTTCTCCGTGGTGCGGAACCCGCCGCGCTCCTGCCCGAACGTGCCTTCCGACTTGGTCTGGCCGAAGGCCGCGCCGAGCACGACCGATTCGGAAGCGCGCATCGTGACGCCCACGGTGATGGCGCGGTTGTTCGAGTCGAAGGTCGGGGACGTGCCCTGCGCCTCGACGTCGAAGTTGCCGCCGGCCATGGAGGCGAAGGCGCCGAAGGTGCCCGGCGAGGCCTGGCCGATGGCCACCCCGTCGGCCAGCGTCTGGACGTGCGCCGCGCGGGTGCGCAGCGGCACCTCGCCGTACATCGAGTAGGACTCCGGGCCCTCGACGAGGCTCTTGGCGAAGTCGCCGACGACGCGATGCGCGGCGGTGGTGGGGTGCACGCCGTCCGCGAAGAGGTAGCTCTGGTCCGCGCCGGGCGCCACGAGGTTGCCCGAGTAGCAGAACTGGGCGCTGGGCGTGGTCGTGATCGGCGGGAAGGGCCCGCAGGCCATGCCGGTCGTGTTGGTGATGCCGTAGGCCGACGGGTTGGCCCGGATCTCGTTGAGCAGGCTGAAGACGTCGACGGGGATCACCCGCAGCCCCGCGCCCGCGAGCGACGTGTAGAGCGTCGTGTTGTAGCCCGCCGAGGCCTGAGTGGCCGCGCCCACGGCGGCCGCGCCCGCGGCCTGCGCGAACGGCGTCGAGCCGATGTCGGGCAGCGCGAAGACCATCACGTAGCGCGCGCCGGCGCCCATGAGGCGGCCGACCTGCCCGGCCTCGGCCGTTGCGGCTCCCAGCAGGTTCGTCTGGAACTGCGCCTGCGTGATCGCGCCTGACGCGAAGAGGGAATAGTTGTTGAGGAAGTCGTTGCCGCCCGCCCACACCGCGTGCAGGGCGTTGGGATCGGCCGCCCCCCCGTTGCGGGTGAGGTACTCGTTGATCTGGGTGCTGACGGGGCGCTGCGCGAAGCCGGGCGGGGTGGAGGGGGAGCTGGTGGCCACCGTGGCGCCGCCCTGGGCGAAGTTCCAGCCGCCGGCGTTCGAGGGAGCCGTGTTCGCGCCGTAGTACTGGCCGACGATCTCGGCCCAGACGGGGCCGGGGTTCGTCGTGAAGCGGCCCAGCGTCGAGACGAGCGACGAGGGCAGGCCGATGCCGGCCAGGAACGGGCGGTAGTAGCCCGAGTCCGAAAGGCTGTCGCCGAAGACGACGACGTTGGAGAACTGCGCTGCGCCGGCCGAGGGGACGGCCGCGCCGGCGAGGGCGGCGAGGACGACGGCGGGCAGGATGCGGCGGGTGGCTCTCATCTGGCTTCTCCTCCAGGAGGGTGGCTTATTGTTCGGGACGGGGCGTCAATATACCCGACGCACGAGCTGCGCCTCGTGCAGCATCGTGGTGGCGATCTCCTCGATCGACTTGGTCGTCGAGTCGAGGAAGGGGATGTCGGCCTGGCGCATGAGCTTCTCGGCCGCGGCGACCTCGTAGCGGCAGTTGTCGAGCGAGGCGTAGGTGGAGTCGGGCCGGCGCTCGCGGCGGATCTGGTGCAGGCGCTCGGGCTGGATCGTGAGGCCCCAGACCTTGTGCTTGAGCGGGATGAGCGAGGGCGGCAGCTTGTTGGCCTCGAGGTCCTCGGGGATCAGCGGGTAGTTGGCGGCCTTGATGCCGAACTGCATCGCCATGTAGAGCGACGTGGGGGTCTTGCCGCTTCGCGACACGCCGATCAGGACGAGGTCGGCCTCCTCCAGCCCGCGGTGCGTGACGCCGTCGTCGTGGGCCAGGGTGTAGTTGATGGCCTCGATGCGGTGGTTGTAGTCCTTGGCGTTGCCGGCGCTGTGGCTCTTCCCCACCGCGTGCAGCGACTTCTGGCCCAGCTCCCGCTCGAGCGGCACGATGAACTTGCCGAAGACGTCGAGCACCAGCCCGTCCACCCTGTCGATCTCGGCACGGACGGCGTCGCTCACGAGCGAGCTGAAGACGAGGGGGCGCTTGCCGGAGTCGCGGTGCGCCGCGTTGATCTGGGCGACGGCCTCGCGCGCCTTGTCGGCGGAGTCGATGAAGGGAAGCGTGACGCGCATGAAGTCGATGCCGTCGAACTGGGAGATGAGCGAGGAGCCGAGGGCCTCGACAGTGAGGCCGGTGCGGTCGGAAACGAAGAAGACGCGGCGGCGATTGGGCATGGGGGGTTCCGGGGGCGGTGGTCGCCCGGCTCGGGGCGCGGGCTTCGGGTTGGCAGGCCGCCAGTTTGATGCAGCGCAGCATCGGCGGCAAGCCTCCGATATAATCGCAAACTCCTGACCGCCCGTCACCCCGAACCCTTCGCGAGCGAGCATGGCCACCGCCTACGTACTTCCCCTCGAGCAGCTCCGCACGGCCGACGTGGCGTCGGTCGGCGGCAAGAACTCCTCCCTCGGCGAACTCATCAGCCAGCTGTCCGCGGCCGGCGTCCGGGTCCCCGGGGGGTTCGCCACGACCGCGCAGGCCTTCACCGACTTCCTGCAGGCCAACGGCCTGAAGGCGAAGATCGACCAGGCCCTCGCCTCGCTCGACGTGAACGACGTGGGGCTCCTCGCCAAGACGGGCGCCGAGGTCCGCGCGTGGGTCGAGGCCACCCCCTTCCAGCCGGAGCTCGAGCGGCAGATCCGCGAGGCCTACGCCCGGATCGCGGGCGACGCGCAGGCGAGCTTCGCCGTGCGCTCCTCGGCCACGGCCGAGGACCTGCCGGACGCCTCCTTCGCCGGCCAGCAGGAGACCTTCCTCAACATCCGCGGCGTCGACAACGTCCTCGACGCCGTGAAGCAGGTCTTCGCCTCCCTCTACAACGACCGCGCCATCGCCTACCGCGTGCACAAGGGCTTCGCCCACGCCGACGTGGCGCTGTCGGCCGGCGTGCAGCGCATGGTCCGCTCCGATACGGGGGCGGCGGGCGTCGTCTTCACGATGGACACCGAGTCCGGCTTCCGCGACGTCGTGTTCGTCACCTCGAGCTACGGTCTGGGCGAGATGGTGGTGCAGGGCGCCGTGAACCCTGACGAGTTCTACGTCTCGAAGCCCTGCCTCGCCGCGGGCCGCCCGGCGATCCTGCGCCGCGCCCTGGGCGGCAAGGCGATCAAGCTCGTATTCACGCACGAGGCGAAGGCGCACAAGTCCGTGGTCCAGCGCGACGTTGAGCCCGCCGACCGCGACCGCTTCTCCCTCGTGGACGCGGAGGTCGAGGAGCTGGCGCGCTACGCGATGGCCATCGAGAAGCACTACGGCCGCCCGATGGACATCGAGTGGGGCAAGGACGGCACGGACGGGAAGATCTACATCCTCCAGGCGCGCCCGGAGACGGTGAAGAGCCAGGAGAAGCGCAAGGACCACCTCACGCGCTACCGGCTCGGCAAGCGCGGCGAGGTGCTCGCCTCGGGCCGCGCCATCGGCTCGAAGATCGGGCAGGGCCGCGTGCGCGTGATCAAGGACGTGGCCGAGATCGGCCGGGTGCAGGACGGCGACGTGCTGGTGACTGACATGACCGACCCGAACTGGGAGCCGGTCATGAAGCGCGCCTCGGCCATCGTGACCAACCGCGGCGGGCGCACCTGCCACGCGGCCATCATCGCCCGCGAGCTGGGCGTGCCGGCGGTGGTGGGCTGCGAGAACGCCACGCGCGTCCTGCGCGAGGCGGAGGAGGTCACCGTCTCCTGCTGCGAAGGCGACACCGGATTCATCTACGCGGGCAAGCTCGACTTTGAGGTGGTCGACGTGTCCCTCGACCGGATGCCGAAGATCCCGGTGAAGCTCGCGATGAACGTGGGCAACCCCCAGCTCGCCTTCGACTTCTGCCAGCTCCCCAACGACGGCGTGGGGCTCGCGCGCCTCGAGTTCATCATCTCCAACACCATCGGCATCCACCCCAAGGCCTGCCTCGAGTACGACCGCCTCGCGCCGGACCTCAAGGCGCAGGTGGCGCGCCAGTCGCGCGGCTACGAGAACCCGAGGCGCTTCTACGTCGAGAAGATCGTCGAGGGCGTGGCGACCATCGCCGCGGCGTTCTGGCCCAAGAAGGTGATCGTGCGCCTGTCGGACTTCAAGTCGAACGAGTACCGGAACCTCATCGGCGGGGCGCAGTACGAGCCGCAGGAGGAGAACCCGATGCTGGGCTTCCGCGGCGCGTCGCGCTACGTCGCGCGCGCGTTCCGCGACTGCTTCCGGCTCGAGTGCGAGGCGATGCGCAAGGTGCGCGACGACATGGGGCTCACGAACGTGGAGATCATGATCCCGTTCGTGCGCACGCTCAAGGAGGCCGAGCAGGTGCACGCGATCCTCGGGGAGAACGGCCTCGAGCGCGGGAAGAACGGCCTCAAGGTCGTGATGATGTGCGAGATCCCCTCGAACGCGATCCTGGCGGAGGAGTTCCTCAGGCACTTCGACGGCTTCTCCATCGGCTCGAACGACATGACGCAGCTCACGCTCGCGCTCGACCGCGACTCGGGCCTCGTCATGGACTCCTTCGACGAGCGCGACGCCGCGGTGAAGCGCATGCTCTCGCTCGCCATCCAGGCGTGCCGCAAGCAGGGCAAGTACGTGGGCATCTGCGGCCAGGGGCCGAGCGACTACCCCGACCTCGCCGAGTGGCTCATGGCCGAGGGCATCGAGTCGATGTCGCTCAACCCGGACACGGTCGTCGAGACCTGGCTGCACCTCGCCAAGGCCGCCGACCGGGTCGCCACCGGCGCTCCATGACCGGTTGGCGCTTCGCGCGCCTCGACGAGCTCTCGGCGCGCGAGGTCCACGACATCCTCCAGGCGCGGACCGCGGTGTTCGTGGTCGAGCAGGCCTGCGTCTTCCAGGACATGGACGGCGCCGACCCCGGGTGCTGGCACCTCTTCTCCCGCGAGGCCGGGGAGATCGCGGCCTACTGCCGCCTCGTGCCGCCGGGCCTCAAGTTCGCCGAGCCCTCCATCGGGCGCGTCATCACGACGCGGGTGGCGCGCGGCACGGGCGCGGGGCGCGAGCTGGTGCGCGAGGCTCTTCGCCGCTGCGGCTCGCTGTGGCCCGGGGCGGCGGTTCGCATCAGCGCGCAGCGTCACCTCGAGAGGTTCTACGGTTCGCTCGGGTTCGTGACGGACTCCGAGCCCTATGACGAGGACGGCATCCCGCACGTGGAGATGCTGCGCCCGGGAGACAAGCCATGACGCTCAGGATCTACGGCATCGCCGCCTCGCGCGCGATCCGCAACCTCTGGATGGCCGAGGAGCTCGGCATCGCCTACGAGCACGTGCCCATCCACTACCGCGACGACCCGGACGGGCCGCTCGGCAAGAACAACCCGGATTTCCGGCGCGCCAACCCGCTGGGGCGGGTGCCCGCGATCGACGACGACGGGTTCACCCTCTGGGAATCGATGGCGATCAACCTGTACCTCGCGCGCAAGCACGGCAAGGGCCTCTGGCCCGCGACGCTCGAGGGCGAGGGGCTCGCGTTCCAGTGGTCATTCTTCGCCGTCACGGAGATCGATGCGCCGATCGTGGAGTGGGCCCGCCACGCCCTGGTGCTGCCGGAGGCCGAGCGCGATCCCGGCGTCGCGGCGGCATCGCTGGAGAAGCTGCAGCGGCCGCTCGGCGTGGTGGAAGCCGCGCTCGCCCGCCGGCCGTACCTGGCCGGGGGCGCGTTCACGGTGGCGGACCTCAACCTCGCCGCGGCCATGTTCCGGGCGCGGCGCGTGGACCACGCCGCGCGCCCGAACCTGGCGCGATGGCTGGCGGACTGCTTCTCGCGACCCGCGGCGCGGCGGGCGTGGGCGATGCGCGGCGAATGACCGGCCTGTCCGGGGAGGAGGGGAGATGAGCCGAAAATTCAGGGGCAAGGCGGTCCTCGTCACGGGATCGACGAGCGGCATCGGGCTGGGCATCGCGCGGGCCTTCGCCGCCGGCGGCGCCAGCGTGATGATGAACGGGCTGGGCGAGCCGAAGGCGATCGATGCCCTGCTCGAGTCGATCACGAAGGAGTTCGGCGTGCGGGCGCTCTTCCACCCCGCCGACATGACGAAGCCGGGCGAGATCGCGGAGCTCGTGGCCACCGCGGAGCAGGAATTCGGCGCCGTCGACATCCTCGTGAACAACGCGGGCATCCAGCACGTGGCGCCGGTGGACGAGTTCCCCGTCGACCGCTGGGACGCCATCCTCGCGATCAACCTCTCGTCGGCATTCCACGCCACGCGCGCGGCGCTGCCGGGCATGAAGAAGCGGGGCTGGGGGCGCGTGATCAACGTGGCCTCCATCCACGGGCTGGTGGCCTCGCCCTACAAGAGCGCCTACGTGGCCGCCAAGCACGGGGTGATCGGCCTCACCAAGACCGTGGCGCTCGAGGTGGCGGAGCTGGGCATCACCGTGAACGCGATCTGCCCCGGCTACGTCTGGACCCCCATCGTCGAGAAGCAGCTCGACGACCAGGTGCGGGTGCACGGCATCCCGAAGGAGAAGGTGATCTCCGACATCATGCTGGCGCCGCAGCCCACGAAGCGCTTCATCCGGATCGAGGAGGTGGCGCAGGTCGCCCTCAACCTGGCCGACGAATCGGCCGGGCAGATCAACGGCACGGCCATGGTGATCGACGGCGGCTGGACCGCCCGCTAGCTGCGTTCGGAGTACCATGCCGGATACCATCATCCGGCGACACAAATGAGGAGAGAGTCGTGAAGAAAGTCGTTCCCGCGTTGATCGGCACCCTGTTCGCTCTGCCCGCCGCCGCGGCCGACCCCCTCGACGAGCAGGGCTTCTCGCTTCGCGCCGGCGGGTTCTACTCCTCGGCCGACACGCGGCTGCGCATCGACGGCTCCGGCGGCCGGCTCGGCACGGAAATCTCCCTCGAGGACGACCTCGGGTTCACGAAGGAGAAGACGCTGCCGGTCATCGACGCGATCTGGCGCATCAACCCCCGCCACCGCATCGAGCTGGGCTACGTGCGGCTTGCGCGCGACGCGCAGAAGACGATCACCGGGCAGATCGACTTCGGCGACTCGTCGTTCCCGTTGAATGCCAACGTGAGCTCCACGTTCGACACGGACGTGTGGAAGCTCACCTACGGGTGGTCGTTCTGGCGCGAGGGCAGCAGCGAGCTGGCGCTCCTCCTCGGCCTGCACACGACGAAATTCAAGGTTTCGCTGTCCTCGACCTCGAGCTCCCGCACGATCTACGAGGCGACGGACCGGACCATCCCGTTGCCCACTATCGGCCTGCAGGGCACCTGGGCCCTCGACCCGCAATGGCGCCTCACCGGGACGGTGCAGGCCTTCTCCCTCAAGTACGGCGACTACGACGGCAGCCTCGTGAACGCCTCGGTCGCCGGGGAGTACCGCTTCAACCGGAACTGGCTGATCGGCGCGGGCTACACGACCTACGACTACAACCTCGACGTGACCGGAGGCAGGGCGAAGGGAAGCTTCGACTACAACTTCTCGGGCCCCGTGCTCTACGTGACGGGCGGATTCTGACCGCCTGAATGGCCCCGCGGCGCGCAAAGGCCGCCGGCGGCGCCGCGGCGCGCATGCTGCCGGGGCACCGGCCCGTCCTCGTCACCGGCTTCGAGCCCTTCGGCGGCGAGGACGTCAATCCTTCCTGGGAGATCTGCCGCGGGCTGGCCGGCGCCATCGGGCACGCGCGCATCCACACCCTGCGCGTGCCCACCGAGTTCCGCCGCGCCATCGAGGTCGTGGCGGCGGCCATCGAGGAGGCCGAGCCCGCGACCGTGGTCCTGCTCGGACAGGCGGGAGGGCGGGCCTGTCTCAGCGTGGAGCGCGTCGCGATCAACGTCGACGACGCCCGCATTCCCGACAACGCGGGCCTCAAGCCGGTCGACGAGCCCGTGGCCCCCGCGGGGCCCCCGGCCTATTTCGCCACCGTGCCCATCAAGGCGATGGTCGCGGCGATCCGGGATGCGGGCATCCCCGCCGAAGTCTCCAACAGCGCCGGCACCTTCGTCTGCAACCACCTGCTCTACGGCGTGCTCCACTTCCTGGCCGCGAACGGCCGCGACGCGCGGGCGGGATTCATCCACGTGCCGTGGCTCGAGAGCCAGGCGATCGCTCGTCCCGGCGAGCCCGCCATGGCCCTCGCGACGATGGTCCGCGGGGTGGAGGCGGCCATCGGCGCAGCCCTCGAGACCGCCGTTGATGTGAAAATGGCCGCCGGAAAACTCGACTGACCCTTCCCTCGCCATGAACGCCCAGCCCCTGTGGACCCCCTCGCCGGAGCGGATCGCCGGCACGAACATGGCCGCGTTCATGGAGTTCGTGAACGGGCGCCACGGCACGAGCCTCGCCGACTACGCCTCGCTGTACCGGTTCTCCATCGACCGCCTGGAGGACTTCTGGGCGGCGGTGTGGGACTTCTGCGGGGTGATCGCGCAGGCGCGCGGCGAGGCGGTGATCGCGGACAAGGGGAGGATGCCCGGCGCGCGCTTCTTCCCGGGCGCGAAGCTCAACTTCGCGGAGAACCTGCTTCGCCACTGCGGCGAGCCGGGGGACGCGCTCATCTTCTGGGGCGAGGACCGCGTGCGCGCCCGGCTGTCCCGGTCGGAGCTTCGCGACGAGGTCTCGCGCATGCAGCAGGCGCTCGAGGCCGCGGGGGTGCGGGCGGGCGACCGCGTGGCGGCGTTCATGCCCAACATGCCCGAGACGGTTATCGCCATGCTCGCCACGGCGAGCCTCGGCGGCACGTTCACCTCCTGCTCGCCGGATTTCGGGGCGCAGGGCGTCGTCGACCGCTTCGGCCAGGTGGAGCCCAAGGTGCTCGTCTGCTGCGACGGCTACCTCTACAACGGCAAGGTGAACGAGTCGCTCGCGCGCATCGCCGAGATCGTGGCGCTGCTGCCCACGGTGGAGCGCGTGGTCGTCGTGCCCTACGCGAGCGAGAAGCCCGACGTCGCGGCGGTGCCGCGGGCCGTGAAGCTCGCCGACTTCCTCGCGCCCTTCGCGCCGAGGCCGCTCCGGTTCGTGCCGATGCCCTTCGACTCGCCGCTTTACATCCTGTACTCGAGCGGCACGACGGGCGTGCCCAAGTGCATCGTCCACGGCGCGGGCGGGGTGCTGCTCATGCACCTGAAGGAGCACGTCCTCCATTGCGACATCAAGCCGGGCGACCGCGTGTTCTATTTCACCACCTGCGGCTGGATGATGTGGAACTGGCTCGTCTCGGGGCTCGCGGCCGGCGCGACGCTGCTCCTCTACGACGGCTCGCCCTTCATGGGCAGGGGCAACATCCTCTTCGACTACGCCGCGGCCGAGAACATGACGCACTTCGGCACCTCGGCCAAGTTCATCGACGCGCTGGCGAAGGCGGGCCTCGCGCCCGCGAGGACGCACCGCCTGGAGGCGCTGCGCACGATGCTCTCCACGGGCTCGCCGCTCGCCCCCGAGGGCTTCGACTACGTCTACGCGAACGTGAAGCGCGACCTGTGCCTGTCGTCCATCAGCGGCGGCACGGACCTCGTGGCCTGCTTCGCAGGCGGTGCGCCCATCCTGCCCGTGTGGCGCGGCGAGCTGCAGTGCCGCATGCTCGGCATGAGGGTGGAAGTCTGGAGCGACGAGGGCAGGCCGCTCGTGGGCGAGAAGGGGGAGCTCGTGTGCACGGCGCCGTTCCCGACGATGCCGCTCGGCTTCTGGAACGACCCCGACGGGAGGAAGTACCGCGCCGCCTACTACGAGAAGTACCCGAACGTCTGGCGCCACGGCGACTGGAGCGAGGTGACGCCCCACGGCGGCATGGTGATCTACGGGCGCTCGGACGCGGTGCTCAACCCCGGTGGAGTGCGCATCGGCACGGCCGAGATCTACCGGCAGGTGGAGCGGCTGGAGGAGGTGGTCGAGTCCATTGTCATCGGCCAGGACCGGGAAGGCGACGTGCGCGTGGTGCTGTTCGTGAAGCTGCGCGACGGGCTCCGGCTCGACGAGGCGCTCGCGAAGCGCATCCGTGACACCATCCGCAACAACACGACGCCGCGCCACGTGCCCGCGGTCATCGCGCAGGTGACCGACATCCCGCGCACCAAGTCGAACAAGATCGTCGAGCTCGCCGTGCGCGCGGCCGTCCACGGCCAGCCGGTGAAGAACGTCGACGCGCTGGCCAACCCCGAGGCGCTCGACCAGTTCCGCGACCGCCCCGAGCTGGCCGGTTGACCCGGTCAATTGGCCGGGTCTACTCGCCGGTGAAGGCCTCCATGCCGAGGCGGCCATTGGCGGGGGCGGCCAGGCGCGACTCCACCGCGGCCGCGAGCGAGCCCGGGTCGTAGGCGGCGAGCAGGTGCGGCTGCCAGTGCCGGAGGTAGTAGGCCATCTGCGCCTCGAGCCCCTCCATCTCGACCAGCAGGGCCCACGTCGCGGCATCCCACTGGAAACGCAGCCCCAGGTCCCAGAAGGCCTGGTTGAGCCGTTCGATCCCGGCGATGGGCATTCGGTCGCGTTCGTTCATGTCCATGGCGCTCTCCTCAGGCTGTCGGGCCCAAGGTACTCGGCGAGCGGATTAAATGTAAGTAAAATGTTCTTCTCCGACCATTAAGTGATCACTTAATGAAGAACGCCACGCTCCGGCAGCTGCGCGTCTTCGAGAGCGCCGCGCGGCACCTTTCGCTCACCCGCGCCGCGGAGGAGCTGCACCTCACCGCGCCCGCCGTGTCCATCCAGGTGAAGCAGCTCGAGGGCCATGCCCGGGCGGCGCTGTTCGAGCGGCGCGGGCGCGGCCTCGCGCTCACCCAGGCCGGCGAGGAGGTGCTCGCGCACGCGCGCGGCATCCTCGGCCACATCCGCGGCGCCGAGGAGGCCATCGCGCAGCTGGACTCCCTCGAGCGCGGCCTGCTCGACGTCTCGGTCATCAACGCCGGCGACCACTTCTTTCCCTGGATCGTGGCGGCGTTCCGCCGGGAGCATCCCGGCATCCGCGTGCGCATCACGGTGCAGAACCGCGACGAGCTCCTCGCGCGGCTCGCGGCGCACGACACCGACCTCGCGGTGATGAGCCACCCGCCCGCCGAGCAGGGCTTCGCGGCGACGGCGTTCGCGCCCCACCCGCACGTGATCGCGGCGGCTCCCGGGCATCCGTTCGCCGGCCGGCGCCGGGTTCCCCTCGCCCTCGTGGCGCGGGAGCCCCTCCTCGTGCGCGAGCCGGGCTCGGCCACGCGGCTGGTGATGGACCAGGCCTTCGCCGAGGCGGGGATCCTGCCGCGCATCGAGATGGAGATCGCGAGCAACGAGACGATCAAGCAGGCCGCCGCCGCGGGCCTGGGCGTGGGCTTCCTCTCGGCGCACGCGTTGCGCCAGGAGCTCGCTCTCGGTAGCCTTGCCATACTGGACGTGGAGGGATTCCCCGTGGTGCGGCAGTGGTACGTGGTGAGGCGCGGCGACCGCAGGCTCCCCCGGATCGCGCAGGCCTTCGAGCGCTTCGTCATCGCGAACGGCGCGCGGATCATGGGCCGCGACGCGGTGAAGCCGCGCGCGGCGAGGGCCGGGCGATGAGCGGCCGATCCCCGACGTTCTACATCCTGTTCTCCGTCGCGACGTCGGTCCTCACGATGGCGCTCAAGTCGGCGGCCTATTTCCTGACCGGCTCGGTGGGGCTGCTGTCGGACGCGCTCGAGTCGGGCGTGAACCTGGCGGCCGCGCTGGTCGCTCTCGCCACGCTCTCCTACGCGCACTCGGGCGAGGACGAGGACCACAACTTCGGCCACGAGAAGGCCGAGTACTTCTCGAGCGGCATCGAGGGCTCCCTCATCTTCGTGGCGGCCGCGGCCATCATCTGGAGCGCCATCCCCCGGCTCATGGAGCCGCGCCCGCTGGAGCAGGTGGGCATGGGCCTCGCCCTCAGCGTCCTCGCCGCCGGCGCCAACCTCCTGTGCGGCTGGTTCCTCCTCAAGGGCGCGCGCGAGCACCGCTCCATCACGCTGGAGGCGGACGCCCACCACCTCCTCGCGGACGTGTGGACGACGGCGGGCGTCATCGCCGGCGTGGCGGTGGTCTACTTCACGGGCTGGCTCGTGCTGGACCCCCTGATCGCCATCGCGGTCGCCCTGCAGATCCTGTGGACGGGGTGGTCCCTCATCCGTCGCTCGTTCGACGGGCTCATGGACCGCGCCATCCCCGAGGACGAGCGCGCGGCCGTCGTCGCGGTCCTCGAGCGGCTGAAGAAGAAGGGGGGCGACTACCACCGGCTTCGCACGCGCGCCGCCGGCAAGAAGAGCTTCGTCGACGTGCACATCCTGCTGCCCGGCACCATGAGCGTGCACGAGGCCCACGACATCGCCCACGGCATCGAGGAGGAGATCGGCGCCGCCGTGCCGCACGCGGAGGTCCTGACCCATCTCGAGTCCCTCGAGGACCCGAGAAGCTGGGACGATCCCCCGAGGGCCAAGGGGTAGAATCCGGCGATGGCTTCCGCGATTCCCGCCCCCCCGCAGGCGCCCGCCACCGGCGTCGACCGCAAGCTCACCCTCAAGGAGGTGCTGGAGTGGGCCGTCCAGGACGGCCACGTGGCCAAGGACGACGCGGCGAAGCTCCTGGCCGACCACGGCCGCGCGCGGGCGGGCAAGCACCCCATCACCGTCATCGCCGAGGCGAGGCTGCGCTCGTCGGTCGTCGCGGGGGGCACGCTGAACGCGGAGGGGGTCACCGCGTGGCTCGCGGCGCGGCTCCACATCCCCTTCCTGCACATCGACCCGCTCAAGATCGACCTGCGCGCCGTCACCGACGTGATGTCCTCGGAATACGCCCAGCGACGCGGGATCCTGCCCGTGGGGGTGAGCGGCAGGGAAGTGACGATCGCCACCTGCGAGCCCTTCGTCCGCGGGTGGGAGAAGGAGCTCTCGGAGATGCTGCGCCTCACCGTGAGGCGCGTGCTCGCGAACCCGGTGGACATCGAGCGCTACCAGGGCGAGTTCTACAACCTCGCCAAGAGCGTGAAGCGCGCCGAGAAGGCCGGGGTGCAGACCTCCGGGCTCTCGAACTTCGAGCAGCTCGTGGAGCTCGGCAAGGCCGGCCGGCAGCTCGACGCCAACGACCACCACATCGTCCACCTCGTCGACTGGCTGTGGCAGTACGCCTTCGACCAGCGCGCGAGCGACATCCACCTGGAGCCCCGCCGCGACGTGGGCGTGATCCGCTTCCGCATCGACGGCGTGCTGCACGAGGTCTACCAGATCCCGTACCCGGTGCTCGTGGCGATGACGGCGCGCATCAAGATCCTCGGCCGCATGGACGTGATGGAGAAGCGGCGTCCGCAGGACGGGCGCATCAAGACGCGCATGCCCGACGGCGAGGAGATCGAGCTGCGCCTGTCCACGCTGCCCACGGCCCACGGCGAGAAGGTGGTGATGCGCATCTTCGACCCGGAGGTGCTCACCCGCGACTTCACGGACCTCGGGTTCAACAAGGACGAGCAGGAGACCTGGCGCCACCTCACCAGCCAGCCCGGCGGCATCCTGCTCGTCACGGGCCCCACGGGCTCCGGCAAGACGACGACGCTCTACACCACGCTCAAGCAGCTCGCCACGGCCGAGGTGAACGTCTGCACCATCGAGGACCCGATCGAGATGGTCGACGCGCGGTTCAACCAGATGCAGGTGAACCACGACATCGACCTCACCTTCGCCTCGGGCGTGCGGGCCCTGATGCGCCAGGACCCCGACATCATCATGGTGGGCGAGATCCGCGACCTCGAGACGGCGGAGGTCGCGGTGCAGGCGGCCCTCACCGGCCACCTCGTGCTCTCGACCCTGCACACCAACGACGCGCCCTCGGCGGTGACGCGGCTCCTAGACCTGGGGGCGCCCGCCTACCTGCTGAACGCGACGCTCCTGGGCGTCATGGCGCAGCGCCTCGTGCGCACGCTCTGCCCGCACTGCAAGAAGAAGGTGTCCTTCCAGCGCGAGGACGACCACGCGACGTGGAACGCCGTCTGCGCGCCGTTCAAGTCCAACCCGCCCGCGGAGGTCTGCCGCCCCGTGGGCTGCCTCGAGTGCCGCAACACCGGCTACCTGGGCCGCATCGGCATCTACGAGATCCTCACGCTCACCATCGACATCAAGCGGCTCCTGGTGTCGGAGCCCGATCTCGCGAAGCTCACCGAGGCGGCCTACCGCGCCGGCATGCGGCCGCTGCGCGTGGCGGGCGCCATGAAGGTGGCGCAGGGCCTCACCACGCTGGAAGAAGTGCTCAAGGTCGCGCCCGTCTGAGGCTCGCGAGATGAAGAGAAGCCTCTACGACGTCGTGGGCGTGCCGCCGCAGGCGCCGCGCGAGATGGTGGCCTCGGCCTGCCGCCGCCGCCTCGCGCAGCTGGAGCGCGCCGGCACCGAAGAGGCGCGCGCCGAGATCTTCGCCGTCCGCGAGGCCTGGTCGATCCTGGGCGACGAGAAGCTGCGGGCGGGCTACGACGCGTCGCTCGCCGCGCCGGATCCCCGGGGTGCCCCGGCCCCCGCCATCGCCTCCGAGCTGGACAGGACCAGCATCGCGCAGGAGCTCTTCAAGCCCCGGCGCCTGCTGGCCGAGAACTGGGAGCGCTACCGCAAGCTCGTCTTCGCGCTCCTCTTCGTGGGGCTCTTCGCGATGTCGGCGGTCTGGAACCAGAGCGCGCGCGTGGCCCAGCAGAAGCGGGTCGAGGACGCCAACTACGAGGCGGAGTACGGCGAGCCGCGAAAGCCCGCCTCCGCCGCGGCGGCGCCGAAAAGCGAGCCCGCCGAGCCCTTCTCGGCCGAGAAGTTCGAGGAGGAGCTCAAGGCCCGCGAGCGGGAGATCCAGCAGCAGGTGGCGAACGAGCAGACGAAGAAGGACGACGAGTTCCGGCAGAAGCTCGAGCAGGAGAACAACCCCGGCCGCAGCCGCCGGCGCACGCGATGACGGCGTCGTGAAGCGGCGCCTCGCCATCCTCGCGCTCGCCGTGGCGGCCGTTCTGGCGGCCGTCGCGATCGGCGCGTTCGCGTACCTGCGCCAGTCGCTTCCGGCCGTCGAGGGCGAGCTCCGGCTCGCGGGGCTTCCGGAGCGGGTGGAGGTGCTGCGCGACCGCGAGGGCATCCCGCACGTATTCGCGGCGACCGAGCGCGACGCGCACTTCGCCCTCGGGGTCCTGCACGCGCAGGACCGCCTCTGGCAGATGGAGCTGCAGCGGCGCATCGCGGCGGGGCGCGTCGCGGAGGTGCTGGGCGAGCGCGCCTTCGAGGTCGACCGCCTCACGCGCACGCTCGGCATCGCGCGCACCGCCGGCCGGATCGTGGCGAGGCTCGACCCGTCGACGCGCGCGAGCCTGGAGGCCTACGCCAGCGGCGTGAACGCGTTCCTCAGCACCGATCCCGTGCTTCCCGTGGAGTTCCTCGCCCTGGGCGTGACGCCCGAGCCGTGGCGGGCCGAGGACACGATCGGCTGGCTCCTCATGATGGCTTGGGACCTCTCCGGCAACTGGCGCACGGAGCTCGCGCGCCTGCGGCTCTCGGCGAAGCTCACGCCGGAGCAGCTCGCGCAGTTCCTTCCGCCGTACCCCGGCGACGAGGCGCTGCCCCTGCCGGACTTCCGGGCGTTCTATCCGCCGGTCGAGGACGCGGCGCGGCGGCTCCTGGCCGCCTTCCCCGATCCCGGCGAGGCGCAGGGCTCCAACAGCTGGGCCGTCGCCGGCACGCGAACGCCGACGGGCAAGCCCCTGCTCGCGAACGACCCGCACCTCGGGCTGCAGGCGCCCTCGCTCTGGTACTTCGCCCACCTGTCCTCGCCGGAGGGCAACGTCGTGGGCGCGACGCTGCCGGGCCTGCCGTACGTGGTGCTCGGCCGCAACGACCGCGTGGCCTGGTCGATGACGACGACGGGCGGCGACACGCAGGACCTCTTCGTCGAGCGCCTGTCGCGCGACGACCCGAAGAGCTACGACACGCCCTCGGGCCCGGAGCCCTTCGTCGTGCGCGAGGAGGTGATCCGGGTGGGGCGCGAGGCGCGGCGGATCATCGTCCGCGAGACGCGCCACGGCCCCGTGATCTCGGATGCGGTGGCCAGCGCCGCGTCGGCCACCCCCAAGGGCTACGTGCTGTCGCTCGCGTGGGCCGCCCTTTCCGAGGACAACGCGACGGCGCGCGCCGGGCTCGAGATGAACCGGGCCGTGAACGCGGTCGACTTCGTGGCGGCGATGCGCGACTTCCACGCCCCGCAGCAGACCCTCGTGTACGCGGACGTGGACGGGCGCATCGGGATGCTCGCCCCCGCGCGCGTGCCCGTGCGGCGGGCCGACAACGAGGCCATGGGGCGCCTGCCGGTGCCCGGGTGGGACGCGAAGTACGACTGGCAGGGGTTCGTGCCCTTCGAGGGCCTGCCGGCCGTCGCCGACCCGCCCGGCGGGGAGATCGTGACGGCCAACCACAAGATCACGCCGCCCGGCTACCGCGAGTTCATGACCACCGACTGGGCGGCTCCCTACCGTGCCGAGCGCATCGCGAGCCTGCTTGCCGCCGAGCCGATGCACGGCGTCGCCTCGTTCCGCCGCATCCAGTCGGACCTCCAGTCGCGGCTCGCCCGCGAGCTTCTGCCGCAATTTCGCTCGGCGCCGGCGACGACCGACGAGGGCCGCCGCGCGCTCGCGCTCGTCCAGGCGTGGGGCGGCGACATGACGGCCGACTCGGCGGCGCCGCTCGTCTTCGCGGCGTGGTACCGCAGCCTCACGCGGCTCGTGTACGCCGACGAGCTGGGCGAGCTCTTCCGCGATTTCTGGGAGCCGCGGGCGCAGTTCATGATCGAGGTGATGCACGGCCGCGGCGGCGCGGCGCGCTGGTGCGACGACGTGACCACGCCCGCGGTCGAGACGTGTCCGGAGCTCGCCGGCCGGGCCATGGACCTCGCCGCGGCGGATCTCGCGCGGCGCTACGGCCGCGAGTCGGAGTGGCGCTGGGGCGAGGCGCATGCGGCGGCCTCGGACCACCGGCCCTTCGGCGCGGTGCCGGTCCTGTCGCGCCTGTTCAACCTCCCGGTGCCCACGCCGGGCGACACCTACACGGTGAACGTGGGCCACGTGACCCTGCGCGACGAGGCGAGGCCGTTCGCCAATCGCCACGCGGCCAGCCTGCGCGCCATCTACGACCTCGCGAACCCCGAGGCGTCGCTCTTCATGCAGTCGACCGGGCAGTCGGGGAACCGCCTCTCGCCCTGGTACGGCAACTTCGCCGAGCGCTGGGCCGCCGTCGACTACGTCACGATCCCGACGAAGCGAGAGGCGATCGCGCAGCCGCGGCGCCTCATCCTGTCGCCTCTCCCGCCAGGTCCTTGAGGAGCGCGGATTCGCGCGCGTAGAAGCCCTGCGTGTGGAAGGTCTCGGGCAGCCCGTAGAGCTCGTAGTCGAAGTGGTGGCACATCTCGTGCGCCAGCGTCCTGAGGAAGGTGCGGAACTTCACGACCTCGTCGCGCGCGGCCGTGCGCATCCACACGCTCACCCGCGCGACCCTGGCCCCTTCTCCGGGCTCGTAGAGGCCGTGCAGCTCGCCGCCCGAGTCGCTGGGGCGGCGCGCGAGGATGCGGGCGCGCACGGGCGGCGTGCCGAGGCGGGCGTTGAGGGCGTCCACGAGCGACTGGCAGGCGGCCTGCGCCACGCGCGGCTCCCCCGTGGCGAGGGCCGGCTCCACGGCACGGGCCAGGGGCACGAGCGAGGCGGCGTCCGGCACGTCCACCCGGCGGATGGCGTCGCTCTTGCGGTAGGTGCGCTGGCGGGCGGGGGAGAGGCGTGCGTAGTACGCGAAGGGCATGGCGGAGTGAATTCTAATAGACTCGACGGGATGAAGACGGCCGCGCGCTTTCCCCGGATCCTCGCCTTCGCGCTCGCCGTCCTCGCCGGCTGCGCCGCGGCGCCGACCGCGCCGGCAGGGCGCCCCCGGCTCATGGTGTTGCTCGTGATCGACGGCCTGCCGCAGCGGCAGGTCACGGATTACCGCGACCAGCTGGGCCCCGACGGGTTCAACCGGTTCCTCCAGCGCGGCGCGTGGTTCGCCGACGCGCACTACGGGCACGCCTACACGCTCACCGCCCCGGGCCACGCGGCGATCCTCACCGGGGCCCATCCCCGTCGCACCGGCATCATCGGCAACGAGTGGCGCGACCCCGCGACGGGCGCCCTGGTGTACTGCACCGGCGACGCGGCTTACGCCTACATCGGGCACCGCACCCCGCCGCTCGCCGGAACGAGCCCGCGAAACCTCCTCGCGCGGACGGTGGGCGACGTCCTCCGGGAAGAGGACTCGCGCTCCCGGGTGATCGCCATCTCGGGCAAGGACCGGGGCGCCATCCTGCTCGCCGGCCACGCGGGGACGGCCTACGCGTACATGGCGCAGACGGGGAAGTTCGCGTCGAGCACGTACTACATGAAGGAGCACCCCGCGTGGGTCGAGGCGTTCAACGCCTCGAAGCCGGCCGACCGCTACTTCCGCGCCCGCTGGGAACCCGTCCTGCCGGAGATGGCCTATCGCCGCTCGGCGCCCGACAACCAGCCCTGGTACGCGCGCGGAGGGGCGCTGCCCAAGGTCGTGGGGGAAGGCATGGGCAGCCCCGGCCCGATGTTCTACGACGCCCTCTTCGCCAGCCCCTTCGGCGACGCGCTCACGCTCGACTTCGCGCGCGCGGCACTCGCGGGCGAGTCCCTGGGCGCGGACGACGCGACCGACATCCTCGCCGTGAGCCTCTCGGGGCAGGACTACGTGAACCACTCGTGGAGCGCGGAATCGCGGATGTCGCACGACAACGTGCTGCACCTGGACAACCTGCTGGCCGCCTTCTTCCGCGACCTCGACCGGATCGTCGGCAAGGACCGCTACCTTGCCGTGCTCACCGCCGACCACGGCTTCATGCCGGCGCCCGAGTTCCTGCGCGCCCGCGGTCGCGACGCGGGCCGGCGCGACCTGCGCGAGACGGTGGCCCTGCTGGAGGCCGGGCTCGCGAAGCGCTTCGGGGAGGGGCCGTGGGTGCGCGGCTGGAGCGCCTACGGATTCCTGCTCGATCGCGACCGCGCGAGGCGAAGCGGCGTCGACGGGCGCGCCCTGGGGGAACAGGCACGCACGCTGCTGGAGGCGGACCCCGGCATCGCCGCCGCATTCCCGAGGTCGGAGCTGGAAGCGGAGACGGCCGCGGACGCGCCCTTCCTCGCGGCCGTTCGAAACGCGTGGCATCCCGAGCGCTCCGCCGACGTGATGGTGGTGCCGAAGGAGGGGTGGCTTTTCGGGAGCGGCCCCGCGGGAACGACGCACGGCTCGCCGCACGGCTACGACACTCACGTGCCGATCCTGCTCTACGGGCCGGCGTGGGTGAAGCCCGGCCGGGTGGACGGGCGGGTGGACGTCGTGGACATCGCCCCCACCCTTTCGCGCATCCTCGGCGTCGCCGCGCCGCCCTCGTCCGAGGGCCGGGTCCTTCCGATCGCGCCTTGACCCTCTACTACGCGGACCACTTCGTGCTGCCGCTGCCTCCGGGGCACCGCTTCCCGATGGCGAAGTACGCGCGCCTTCGCGGGCAACTGGCCGCGTGCGGCGAGTTCCGCGAGGGCGACTTCCGCGTGCCCGCCGCGGCGAGCGATGCCGAGCTCCATCGCGCCCATTGCCCGCGCTACGTGGCGCGGGTGCGCGAAGGAGGCCTTTCCGCGGACGAGCTGCTCCGCATCGGCTTCCCCTGGTCGGAGGCGATGGCGGAGCGCTCGCGCCGCTCGGCCGGCGCCACCCTCGCGGCCGCACGCGACGCGCTCGTGCAGGGCTGGTCGGCCAACCTCGCCGGCGGCACGCACCACGCCTTCCGCGACCGCGGCGAGGGGTTCTGCGTCTTCAACGACGCCGCCGTCGCCGCGCGCGCGCTCCAGGCCGAGGCGGGACTCGCGCGACTGGCCGTCATCGACTGCGACGTGCACCAGGGCAATGGCACGGCATCCATCTTTCGCGGGGACGATTCCGTCTTCACGTTCTCCATCCACGGGGCCAACAACTTCCCCTTCGCCAAGGAGGAGAGCGACCTGGACATCGAGCTGGCCGACGGGACGGGCGACGACGAGTACCTGAGGAGCCTCGAGCGAGGGCTCGACGAGACGCTCGAGCGCTCGCGGCCGCAGCTCGCGATCTACCTCGCGGGCGCGGACCCGCACGAGGGCGACCGGCTCGGGCGGCTCAGCCTCACGAAGGAGGGCCTCGCGCGCCGCGACGCGATGGTGCTCGGCAGGCTCGCCGCGCGCGGCGTGCCGGTGGCCATCGCGATGGCGGGCGGCTACGGGCGGGACCTGGACGACACCGTGGACATCCACGCCGCCACGATCCTCACGG
>JBBIJT010000031.1:0-29924 GCA_037445795.1 Betaproteobacteria bacterium
GGCCGCTCCCGCGCGCCAGCCGGTGCCCGCGGGCCCGGCACCGCACGTGGCCCTCATCCTGCCGCTCGCCTCGCCCGCGCTGGGGCCGGTGGCGGACGCCGTGCGCCTGGGCTTCCTCGCGGCGGGCGAAGTCGCGGGCACGAACGCGCTTCCCGTGCGCGTCTACCCCGCGGTCGACGACGGGGCGGCCGTGCTCGAGCTCTGCCGCAAGGCGCAGGCGGAAGGCGCCGTGCTCGTGGTCGCGGGACTCACCCGCGACGGCGCCACCGGCCTGGCGAGGAGCGACTGCCCCCGCCAGCCGACGCTGGTGCTCAACCAGCCGCAGGAGCCGGCCATGCCGGCGCGCATGTACTCGATCTCGCTCGCCGCCGAGCAGGAGGCCCGCCAGGTGGCGCTCATGGCCGTGAACGACGGCTGGCGCGCCGCCATCGTCATCGCCTCGCCCTCGCCGCTCGCGCGCCGCGTCGCGGAGGCCTTCGAGCGCGAATGGGGCCGCGCGGCGGGCGAAGCGAGGCGCGTGGCCTACGCGGGCGGGCCCGACGAGGCGCCGCTCGTCAAGGAGCGGATCGCCGCCCTTCGCGGCGACATGGTCTTCCTCGCCCTCGACCAGGCAGGCACGCGCGCGGTGCGGCCCTACATCTCGGGGTCGCTGCCCATCTACACGACCTCCATCGGCGTGGACCCCCGCGCCGCCGCCACGGTCAACGTCGACCTGGAGGGTGTGCGTTATGTGGACATGCCCTGGTTCGTCCAGCCCGACCATCCGGCCGTGATGGTCTACCCGCCCCCTCCGGTCGCGATGGCCGTCGAGCAGGAGCGGCTCTACGCCCTCGGCATCGACGCCTACCGCCTGAGCGGCATGCTCCTGCAGTCGGACGCCAAGTCCTTCACGCTCGATGGCGTGACCGGGCGCATCACGCTCGAGCCGGACAACCACTTCGCGCGTACGCTCATCCCCTCGGTCTTCGACGCCGGCAGGGCCGTCCCGCTGCGGCCGTCGCCTTGAGATCCGCGGCCCGCGCCGACGCCCGCCGGATCGGCGAGGAGGCGGAGGAGCTCGCCGCGCGCTTCCTCGCGCAGCACGGCCTCGCCATCCTCGCGCGCAACTACCGCACCCGGTTCGGCGAGGTGGACCTCGTGGCCCGCGAGGGCGCCACGCTCGTCTTCGTCGAGGTGCGCGCGCGCTCCTGGGCCGCGTTCGGCGGCGCCGCCGCCAGCGTGGACCGGCGCAAGCAGCGGCGCGTCGTCGCCGCGGCCCGACACTTCCTCGCGCGGCTTCGCGCGGAACCCCCGTGCCGATTCGATGTCCTTGCGTGGGAGGCAGGCCGCGACTCGCCCCGGTGGATCCGCGGCGCCTTCGACGCCTCGTAGGACTTACAATGCGCGAGGCCTGTACCCCAAGAACACCGACACCATGGACCACGTCGCCCACGTACGCCGCCATTTCGAGGACTCCGTCGCGCTGAAGCAGCGCATGGCCGAGTCCCTCGCTCCCGCCATCGCCCGCGCGGGCGAGTCGCTCGCCGCCGCGCTGAAGGGCGGCCGCAAGGTGCTCGCCTGCGGCAACGGCGGCTCCGCGGGCGACTGCCAGCACTTCGCGGCCGAGCTGGTCGGCCGCTTCGAGCGCGAGCGCCCCGGGCTGCCCGCGATCGCGCTCACGGTCGATTCCTCGGCGCTCACCGCCATCGCCAACGACTACTCCTACGACGTCGTGTTCGCCAAGCAGGTCGAGGCGCTCGGCCGCGAGGGCGACGTCCTTCTCGCCATCTCGACCTCGGGGAACTCGCGCAACGTGATCGAGGCCATGAAGGCGGCCCGCGCCCGGGGGATGTCCGTCATCGCCCTCACCGGCCGCGACGGCGGCGCGATGGCCGCGATGCTCGGCCCCGGCGACCACCACCTGAACGTGGCCCACCCGCGCACCGCGCGGGTCCAGGAGGTCCACCTCCTCGCGCTCCACTGCCTTTGCGACACCGTCGACAACGTCCTTCACGGAGAAGCCCCATGAACCGCAAGCTCCTCGCCGCCGCGGCCCTCGCCGCGGCCCTTCCGGCCCTCCAGGGCTGCGTCACCGCCGCCGCCGTCGGGGCGGGCACCGTCGCCCTGATGGTCGAGGACCGCCGCACCGCCGGCGTCTACGTGGAGGACGAGAGCATCGAGTGGAAGGTCCTCGCGAAGGTGAACGGCGACTTCAAGGCCGCGCACGTGAACGGCACGAGCTTCAACCGCCGCGTGCTCCTCACCGGGCAGGTGCCCACGGAGGACATGAAGAAGGCCATCGAGGCGGCCGTGAGGGAGATCCCCGCCGTGGCCGGCGTGGTGAACGAGCTGGCCGTCGGCGGCAACACGTCGATGGCCTCCCGCGGCAGCGACTCGCTAACCACCTCGACCGTGAAGGCCCGCATGGTGGGCAACGGCAAGTTCTCGGTGAACCACGTGAAGGTCGTCACCGAGGACGGCACCGTCTACCTCATGGGCATCGTGACCCCGGCCGAGGGCGATGCCGCCGTGGACGTGGCGCGCTCGACCTCCGGCGTGCAGCGCGTCGTGAAGGCTTTCGAGTACCTGCCCGCCGCCCCGCAGGGGAAATGAACGCGCCCGCGTCGGTCACCGACCAGCTGCGCGCGGCGACGGACCTCGCGCACGCGGGGCGCTTTCCCCAGGCCGAGGCGATGGCGCGCCAGGTCCTCGCCCTGCAGCCGCGCAGCGCCGCCGCCCACTACGTCCTCGCGCTTTCGGCGATGCTGCAGAAGCGCCACGCGGATGCGCTGCCGCCCATCGACGCGGCGATCGGGCTCGAGGCGGGCAACGCGCAGTACCACTTCGTGCGCGCCATGTGCCTCGCCGGGGCCGGGCGCGCCGACGAGGCGGTCGCGGCGTACCGCAGCGCGCTGTCGATCCGGCCGTCGTTCTTCGAGGCCTGGGCCAACCTCGGCAATGTCCTCGAGATGAAGCGCAGCCACGCGCAGGCCGAGGAAGCCTACCGGCACGCACTCAGGCTGAAGCCGGGAGCCCCGCCCGTCCTGCACGGGCTGGGGGTGTGCCTCTTCGCGCGCGGCGCGCTGGAGGAGGCGGCGAAGGCCTTCACGGCCGCCGTCGCGGGGAACCCCAACATGGCCGCGTTCCGGACGAACCTGGGCAAGACGCTCGGCCGCCTGGGTCGCCCCGACGCGGCCATCGTGCACCTGCGCGAGTCCGTGCGCCTGCGCCCCCGGTCGGTCGAGGCGTGGGTGAATCTCTCCGAGCAGTGCTACCTCGCGGGCCAGCAGGCCGAGGCCATCGCGGCCATCGACCAGGCCATTGCCCTGGACGCCGGCAACACGGGGCTCAAGTACTTCCGCAACTCGATCTCCGGCGCGGGGGCCGAGCGCTGGAGCGACGCGGACATCCGCGACTGGTTCGACCGCTTCGCCCCCACCTTCGACGACCTGCTGGTGAAGGACCTGGAGTACCGCACGCCGCAGCGCATGGGAGGGTTCCTGGCGCCCTGGCTGTCCGGCCGCGAGGGCAAGCTCCGGATCGAGGATCTCGGCTGCGGGACGGGTCTGTCGGGTCTCGTGCTCAAGCCCTACGCCGCGCACCTGTCGGGGGTCGACCTCTCCGGCGAGATGGTCGCCAAGGCCCGCGACCGCGGCGTCTACGATTCCCTCACCGTCGCCGAGATCGTCGCCTACCTGGGCGATCGGCCGCCCGAAGCCTGCGACCTGGTCGCCGCGATGGACGTGTTCGTGTACATCCGCAGCCTCGAGCCGGTATTCCAGGCCGCGACGCGGTCCCTCGCCCCGGGGGGCCTGTTCGCCTTCTCGGTCGAGCGCCTGGACAGCGAGGGCGACATCGCCGTCAACCGTTCGGGCCGCTACGCGCACTCGCGCAAGTACCTGCGGTCGCTCGCGGCGGCCAACGGCCTCGTCGAATGGAGGATGGAGGACACCGTGCTGCGCAAGGAAGTGGGCCAGCCCGTGGAAGGCCTCCTCGCCGCCTTCTCGAAGCCCTGACCGGGGCGCCCGTCCCGCAAGACCCATGAGCGCAGCCGACCCCTTCGCCGAGCAGCTGCGCGCGGCGACCGACCACGTCTACGCGGGCCGCTTCCCGCAGGCGGAGGCCATGGCGCGCCAGGTGCTCGCCGCGCAGCCGGGCAGCGCGCAGGGCCACTACGTGCTGGCGCTCGCCGCGCTGTTCCGCAATCGCCACGCCGACGCCCTGCCCTTCATCGACAGGGCCGTCGCCCTCGACGGCGGCAATTCCCAGTACCCGTTCGTGCGCGGGATGTGCCTCGCGGGCTTGGGCCGGCCGCAGGAAGCCATCGCGTCCTACCGGCGCGCGCTGGAGCTGCGGCCGGCCTTCTTCGAGGCGTGGGCCAATCTCGGGAACGTGCTCGAGTCGCGCGCGCAGCACGCCGACGCGGAGCAGGCCTACCGCCGCGCCCTCGGCTTCAGGCCGGCCGATCCCCTCGTCCTCAACGGCCTCGGCATGTGCCTTCGCGCCCGCGGCCAGCTCCCGCAGGCCGTGGAGGCCTTCCAGCGCGCGGTGGCGGCCGCGCCCGCCAATCCGGTCCTGCGCAACAACCTCGGCCATGTGCTGGGCACTCTCGGCCAGGACGAGGCGGCCATGGTCCAGCTGCGGGAGGCCATCCGGCTGCGACCGAACTACATGGAAGCCCTGACCAACCTGGCCGAGGCCTGCGGCCGGGTCGGCAGGGACGCGGAGGCGCTCGAGGCCATCGAGCGGGCGCTCGCGCTCGAGCCCGGCAATCGCGGCCTTCGCCACCTCCGCGATTCGATCGCCGGCGTCCAGACGCCCCGCGCGCCGGACGAGTACATCCGGGGCGAGTTCGACCGGCTGGCCGCGACGTTCGACCAGCACCTGGTGGAGCACCTCGATTACCGGACGCCGCAGCGAATGGTCGCGTTCCTCGCGCCCTGGCTCGCGGGCCGCGAGGGTGCGCTGCGCATCGAGGATCTCGGCTGCGGCACCGGTCTCTCGGGCGAGGCGCTCAAGCCGTGGGCCTCGCGGCTCGCGGGCGTGGACCTCTCGCCCGGCATGCTCGCGAAGGCGCGCGGCCGCGATCTCTACGACCGGCTCACCGAAGGGGAGATCGCCGCGTACCTCGACGCGAACCCCGCCGGGGAGTGCGACCTGGCGGCGGCCATGGACGTGTTCGTCTACGTGGGGGACCTGGACGCGATATTCCGCGCCGTGGCCCGGGCGCTGGCGCCCGGCGGCCTCTTCGCCTTCTCCGTCGAGCGCCTGGACGGGGAAAGCGGCTACCGCCTCGCGCGCTCGGGCCGGTACTCCCACTCGCGCGGATATCTCGAGGACCTGGGGCGTGCGCACGGGCTGTCGCTGTGGAAGCTCGAGGACACGGTGATCCGCAAGGAAGCGGGCAAGCCCGTCGCGGGCCTGCACGCGGCCTTCCGGCGCGCCTAGCCCGGGAAGCGGGAACACGGATGATCCGGAGACTGCCTGCCGCCCTGCTCCTGTGGCTCGTGGCGGGGTGCGCCGCCGGCCCGGCCATCGACCGCTCGTACACCGCCGCGAGCCAGGACAGCCGCGCCCAGTTCCTCATCCTGCACGCCACCTGGAGCGGCTACGAGACGGCGCTCCGGGACCTCACGCAAGGGCCGGTGAGCAGCCACTACCTCGTGCGCGACGACCCGGTGCGCATCTACGGCCTGGTGGACGAATCGCGCCGCGCCTGGCACGCCGGGGAGAGCTCCTGGAAGGGGCAGACGATGCTCAACGCGGCCTCCATCGGCATCGAGATCGTGAACGCGGGCGACAGCCTCGCGGCGCGGGGCGTGCCCTGGCAGGAATACCCCGGGGCGCAGGTGGACGCCGTGGTCGCGCTCGTGAAGGACATTGTCGCCCGCCACCGCATCCGCCCCGACCGCATCCTGGGCCACAGCGACATCGCGCCGCAGCGCAAGTCCGACCCGGGGCCGCTGTTCCCGTGGAAGCGCCTGGCGGACGAAGGCCTCATCCCGTGGCCCGATCCCGCGCGCGTCGCCGTGCGCCGCGCGCAGTACGAGGCCAGCCTGCCCGGCATCGGGTGGTTCCAGGCGAGGCTCGAGGCGCACGGGTTCGACGTGCCGGGCAACGGGGAATACGACGAGGCGACGCGGCGCGTCGTCGCCGCCTTCCAGATGAAGTACCGCCCGTCGCGCTTCGACGGCGTGCCCGACGCGGAGACGGCCGCGATCCTCGACGTGATGACTTCTCCCCCCTCGTGAAATCCCCACTCCTGTGCGCGCACCCATGAGCATCGACACCGCGGCCCTCCAGTTCAAGTCCGTCACCTATTCCGGCCTCGCGCCGGGGCCGCGCCTCGTCGTCACCGGCGCCGTGCACGGCAACGAGACGTGCGGCACGAAGGCGATCCTGCGGGTGATCGACGAGCTCGAGTCGGGGCGCCTCGCCGTCGCGGCGGGCAGCGTCACGTTCGTGCCCGTGACCAACCCGCTCGCCTACGCGAAGGGAGAGCGCGCGGGCGAGCGCAACCTGAACCGCAACCTCGCGCCGACGCCGGCGCCGGCCGACTTCGAGGACCGCGTGGCCAACTGGCTTTGCCCCCTGCTCGCCCGCCACGAGGTCCTGCTCGACCTGCATTCGACCCGCGCGAGGAACGAGGCCTTCGCCATGCTGGGCCCGCAGGACAACGACGGGACGCTGCAGCCCTTCCGGCACGCCGCGCGCGAGCGCGCCCTCGCCCGGCGCCTGGGCGTGCGCCGCTTCGTGGACGGCTGGCTCGAGACCTACGCGAAGGGCGTCGAGCGGCGCGTCGCGCGCATCGGCGCCGCGGCGACCCGGGCGCAGGCGCTCAACACGGACCCGAAGTACGGCGTGGGCACGACGGAGTTCATGCGCTCGGCGGGCGGCTGCGCCGTCACGCTCGAGTGCGGCCAGCACGACGATCCGCAGGCGCCGGAGGTGGCGTACCGGGCCATCCTCAACGCGCTCGCGCACCTGGGCCTGGTGCGCCTGCCGCCGCCCGCGCCCGTGGAGGACTTCGAGTACCTCAGCCTGCACGAGGTCGTCGACCGCGCGCACGAGAGCGACTCGTTCAGCCGCGAGTGGGCGAGCTTCGACCGCATCTCGAAAGGCGACCGGGTCGGCACTCGCGCCGACGGCACCCCGGTGCTCGCGGAGGAGGACGGCCTGGTCATGTTCCCCGACCACAAGGCGCTGCCCGGCAACGAGTGGTTCTACGTGGCGCGCCGGCGCCTGCCGGCCGAGTTCGCCCCGGGCGCGTGAAGTCCCGGGCTGCGCCTCAGGCCATGCGGCGCGCCAGGTAGCGCACGAGCGGCCCCACCAGGGGAAGCTTCGCATAGAGCTCGCCCGCCGCGTCCCAGTAGTCCCTGTGGTAGGTCACGCGCCCGTCGGGGCCGAAGCGGACGACCGAGAGGCCGTGGATGCGGTGCGTCACGCCGGGCTTCCACGCCTTGATGCGGAAGTCGAAGTCCCAGATGAGCACCGCGCGGTCGCCCTCGAGGATCGTCTCCGTGATCGAGAAGCGCGGCTCCTCGAGCGTGTCGTACATGTGACCGAATATCCGGCGCAGCTCCCCGATCCCGCGAACCTCGTTGAACGGGTCGCGGAAGTACGCCTCCGGCGCGTACGCCGCGTCGAGCATCGCCAAGCGCTCGCGCGTGAGCCCCTCCCAGAAGGCCTTCAGGCCCGCCAGCGCCTCGACGCTCACATTCCGGTCGCCTTGCGCACGGCCGGGAAATACCGGCCGTAGGGCAATACCTGCAGCAGCTTCAGGAACCGCGTGAAGCGCTTCGGGAAGTGGATCTCGAACTCGCCGGCCTCGAGCCCCGCCACGATCTCGCGCGCCGCCTCCTCCGGCTCGATGAGCGCCGGCATGCGGAAGTCGTTCTGCGCTGTCATGGGCGTTCGCACGAAGCCCGGGTTCACGACGCACACGCCGATCCCCTTCGGGCTGAGGTCGAGGTAGAGCGCCTCGGCGAGGTTGATCACCGCGGCCTTGGTCGGCCCGTACACGAGGCTCTTCGGCAGGCCCCGGTAGCCCGCCACGGAGGACACCAGCGCGACGGTGCCGCCCTCCTGCGCGAGGAGCCTCGGGATCACCGCCGCCAGCGCGTTGAGGGGGCCGAGGAGGTTCACCTCCACCATGGAGCGCGCGGCGCCCGCCTCCAGCTCCCAGGCGCGCATCGGCCTGTACTCGCCGGCCATGAGCACCACGAGGTCGATGCCGCCCCAGGCCTTCGCGATCGCGGCGGCCGCCTTCTCGAGCTCGGCGGCGTGCGTGATGTCGAGCGGCAGCACGAGGGCGCGCCCCTTGCCGAAGCGGTGCGCCATCTCGTCGAGCGGCTCGCGGCGGCGGGAGGAGAGCGCGACGCGCGCGCCCTTCGCGGCCAGCGCCCCGGCCAGCGCTGCGCCGATGCCGGTCGACGCGCCGACGATCCAGCAGCGCCGGTCCTTCCAGTCCTTGATGGGGGGGTTCAGGGGCATCGTCGCTATCGCCGGCGGAAGAAGATCGTGACCTCGCCGAACCGGATGCCGAACTTGGAGAACGACGTCCTGTTGACCAGCGTCTTCTCGTCCACGAGCCACATCCAGTCGTCCATGTCGAGGCGAATGGTACCGCCATCCTCGCGCTTCGCGTCGAGGACGTAGGTCCAGCGCAGCGCGTTGCCCGCGGCCTCGCCCTTCGCCTCGCCCACCACGTCGGCGGCGGTGCCCGTGTAGCGGTCGCCGTCCTTGCGGATCGTCCACACGCGCGTCTCCCGGCTGCCGTCGGCGTAGGTGAAACGCTCGTCGAGCGTGCCGGTGTCGCCGTTCCAGGTGCAGGTCATCTCCACCGTCATCCGCTTGATGACCTTCCCGGAGCGGTCCTGCACGATGCCCCAGGCGTCGACCCTTCCGTTGAAGTACTCCTTCAGGTCGAGCGCCGGCTTCTCGCGCGCGTAGTCCTGCGGCGCCACGCTGGCGCATCCCGCGACGACCAGGGCCGCCAGCCCGCACGCGACCCTTCCCGCCAGCCCGCCTCCGAAACGATCCACCATGGCTTCCTCCGTCTCCCAGATTGCCTTCGCGTCCCGCGCGCCCTATCGGGCCTTCCCGTTGGCGCAGAACGGCCCCGACGCGAGCGCCACCGCCGCCATCGCCTTCAGCGCGCACGGCACCAGCGCGTACACCGCGGCGAGCGCGAGGAGCGCCTGCGGCGCGTTGTCCGACCTCACCGCGTAGCCGAACGCCTGCAGCAGCGGCAGCGCGATCCCCGCGGCGAGCGCGAGGTTCAGCTTCGTGACGAGGCTCCACAGCCCGAAGTAGGCGCCCTCGTGGCGGCCGGCCCCGCGCGCCTCGTCCTCGTCGATCACGTCCGCGAGCAGCGACGGCGGCAGCGCGAGGTCGGCCCCGAGCCCCAGGCCCGAGAGCACGCATATCGCCAGGTAGGCCCCGGCGTCGCCCGGCTCGAGGAAGAAGGCCCACACGAAGGCGGCGATCGACACGCCCATCGCCGCGAGCCAGGCGCGCCCCTTGCCCGCGCGCCGCGCGAGCCACACCCAGATCGGCAGCCCCGCCGCGCCCGCGGCGAAGTAGGCCACGAGGAACGCCGCCGCGAGGTCGGGGCGGCGCACCACGTCCTCGATGAAGAAGAGGACGAGGGTCGCCGGGATCGACGCCGCGATGCCGTTGAGGACGAACACGGCGAGGAGCCGCCGGAACGCGCGGTTGCGCAGCGGCAGCACGTACGCGCCGAGCGCCCCCGTGCCGGCCGGAGGCACGCGCGCGTGCGCCGGCGGCGATCCCCGGATCGTGACGAAGGCCGCCGCCAGCACGACCGGCGCGAAGAGCCACGAGAACCGCGCGAAACCCGCGCGCTCTCCCGAGGCCTCGCGCAGCACCTCCGGGAGCACGGCCGCGAGGAACACGCCGGCCAGCGCGAACGCCTCGCGCCACGCCGTGACGCGCGTGCGCTCCGCGATCGAGTCGGTGATCTCCGCCCCGTGGGCCTGGTAGCTCACGGTCACGAGGCTGAAGGCCGTGTAGACGAGGACGAGGTTCGCGACGAGCCACCACCCGAGCGCCTCGGGGCCCGCCGAGGGCGGGTTGAAGAGCCCCGCCATCCCGAGGGCCAGCAGCGGCGCCCCCGCGCCCACGAAGACCCAGCGGCTGCCGCCGCGCGCGCGCCACCGGTCGCTCCACCAGCCGAAGAAGGGGTCCTGCACCGCGTCCACGAGCCGCGAGGCCAGCAGGATGCCGCCCACGCCCGCGAGCGACAGCCCCAGCGTGTCCGCGTAGAACTTCGGCACGTGCACGTAGACGGGCAGCGCCGCCATTGCGAGCGGCAGGCCGAGCGCGCCGTAGGCGGCCAGCCGCGCGGCGGTGGGTCGGGCCGCCACGGCGCGCCCCTAGCGCTCGAGGCGCAGCATCTGCGCGCGCAGCCCGGGTTCCGAGGTCTCGGGGTGCAGCCAGATCGCGAAGAAGGCGCGCGCGAACTCGGGATCGGCGACGGTGCCGAGGAACCGGTCCTGGCTGTAGAAGCGCGCCTCCCTGCCGGGCACGCTCACGCCCACCAGGCGGTCGCCGGGCCGGATGTCGGGGAACACGCGGTCCATCTCGGCCTCCCAGCGGCGCAGCTTCTCCGGGTCCGCGTGGCCGAGCCGCCTCATCTCCACGAGGCTGCGCTCGGTGAGCTCGCGCCCGCGGATGTTCATCGCGTAGCGGATGTCGAGCGCGAAGGGCCGCTCGGGCGCCCAGGCGTCGCCCGGCACCCAGAGGGAGGAATCGTAGACGTGAATCCCGAGGAAGCGCAGGCGCCCCTCGCCCAGGACGCGCATCCCCGGGGCGTCGGCGACCACGGCCGCCGGCAGCGGCGGGGCCGCGGCCGCGGGCAGCCCCGCGGCAGCGAGCGCCAGCGACAGGGCGAGCGCGCGTATCACGCGGGCCTCTCGAGCTCGAGGTGGACCACGTCGGTGCGACGCGCGTTGAAGCCTGCCTCGCAGTAGTGCAGGTAGAAGCGCCACAGCACGAGGAACTTCCCGTCGAAGCCGAGGGCGCGCACCGCGGCCGCGCGCTCCTCGAACCGCTCGCGCCAGCGGCGAAGCGTTTCCGCGTAGTGCAGCCCGAAGCGGAACGGCTCGTGCGCCGAGAGTCCCGCCGCGCGCGCCTCCCGCGCGAGCCGCTCCACGGGGGCCAGCATGCCCCCCGGGAAGACGTACTCGCGGATGAAGTCGCTCGAGCGCCGGTATTGCGCGAAGGCCGACTCGTCGATGGTGATGGCCTGGATGCAGGCGCGCCCGCCGGGCACGAGGCAGTCGCGCAGCTTCCGGAAATAGGCGGGCCACCAGCGCTCCCCCACGGCCTCGACCATCTCGATCGACACGATGCGGTCGTACGTCCCCTCGAGGTCGCGGTAGTCCTGGAAGCGCAGGTCGACGAGGTGGTCGAGGCCCGCGCGGCGGATGCGGGTGCGCGCGTAGTCGAGCTGCGCCCGCGAGATCGTGATGCCCGTCACGCGGCAGCCGCGGGTGCGGGCCGCGTACTCGGCGAAGCCGCCCCAGCCGCAGCCCACCTCGAGCACGTGGTGCCCGCTCGCGACGCCGAGCGTCTCGAGCATCCGCTCGTACTTGGCCTCCTGCGCGCGCTCGAGCGAGCCGTCCAGGCCGGCCGTGAACAGCCCCGACGAGTAGGTCATCGTGCGGTCGAGCCAGAGCGCGTAGAACTCGTTGCCGAGGTCGTAGTGGGCGTGGATGTTGCGGCGCGAGCCGGCGCGCGTGTTGGCGCGGAGCAGGTGCGCGAGGCGGTAGAAGAGCGCGACGAGGGGGTTCCCCGTCCACACCTCCGCGAGCACGGACTCGTTGGCTTCGCAAAGCTGCAGGAAGGCCGTCATGTCGCTCGTGTCGATGAGCCCGTCTCGCCAGCACTCGGCCACGCCGATGTCGGCGGCCCGCACCATGCGCCCCACCGCCCGCCAGTCGCGGATCTCGAGGTCGGCCACCGGGCCGGGCTCCTCGCCCGCGAAGACGCGGCGCACGCCCTCGGGGGTGCACACGGTGAGCCGCCCGCGCGCCAGTCGCGACAGCAGGCGGAAGAGGGTGCGGGCGGCGAGGGTGGGCGCCGGAAGGCGCTCGACGTGTTCAGGGGTGTTCACCGGGTCGTCTCCTGGATTGGCGGCTCGGGCTTGGCGAACCAGGGCACGCGCTTGAGCCAGAGCCTGAGCGCCTGCCAGTGGATGCGGGCGACGACGCCCGCGGTCATGAAGGGATAGGCCAGAAGGGCGCGGGCGAGCGAGGCGCCGTCGACGGGCCTCGCCTCGCCCTCGATCGCGGTCACGAGGAGCTTGCCCTCGCGGTCGTGGTAGTCGATGCGCGCGCGCTGCCGTCGCGCGTCCCCCTCGAAGCGGAAGCGGTAGAAGCCCTCCACCTCGCAGAAGGGCGAGACGTGGAAGGCCTTGTCCGCGCGCATCCAGTCGCGGCTCCCGATGGGGCGCCCGTCCGCGTGCGAGAGCAGGTAGTTGTGCCGCTCGCCGAAGGTGTTGGACACCTCGCACAGCGCCGCGCGCAGCTTTCCCTCGCGGTCGTGGCAGTAGTAGATCGAGATCGGGTTGAAGACGTATCCCAGGACCCGGGGAAAGGCCTGCAGGAGGATCTCGCCGTCCGCGCCCGCGACGCCCGCGCGAGCGAGCTGCCGCCGGACCCACGGCTCGAGCGGCGAGCCGTCGCGCGGCCCGTGGTCGCGCGCCATCAGCGAAAGCAGGTTCCAGCGGTCGACGGACAGGATCCCGCGGCCTGCCCGCGCCCAGCCGGAGAGCGGCACGCGAAGGAAGAACACGGGGTACGCGAACGCGTGGCGCGCCGGCCGCAGCCGGGCGTGGAAGACACGCCCGAAGAGGATGCGCGCCCCGCTCATGCCGTCCAGGGGATGGCGACGCCCATCTGGCGGGCGACGTTGATGGCCGAGACGAGGCCGTCCTCGTGGAAGCCGTAGCGCGTCCAGGCGCCGCAGAACCAGGTGCGGCTGCGGCCCTGCAGCGACACGACGCGGCGCTTGGCCTCGTCGGAGCCCTCGAGGAAGACCGGGTGGTGGTAGTCGAAGCTCGCGAGCACGCGGTCCTCCCGCGGAGCGTCGACGGGGTTCATCGTGACCATCACGGGCGAGGAGAAGGGCAGCGGCTGCAGGCGGTTGATGAGGTAGGTGAGCGAGACGGGCTCGTCGGAGAGCTCGGGCCTGGGCGCGTGGAAGTTCCAGCTGGCCCAGGCGCGGCGCCGGCGCGGCAGCAGGCGCTCGTCCGTGTGCAGCACCGCCCGGTTGGGCTGGTAGGGAATCGCCTTCAGCACCGCGCGCTCCTCGACGCCCGGCTGCTCGAGCAGCGCCAGCGACTGGTCGGCGTGGGTGGCGAGCACCACCTGGTCGAACCGCTCCGTGCCGTGGTCGGTGGCGAGCTCGACGCGGTCGTCGAAGCGGCGGACCCGGCGCACCGGGGTGGAGAGCCGCACGTCGGGCAGCGCGGCGACCAGCTTCCTCACGTACTCCCTCGACCCGCCCTTCACGGTGCGCCACTGCGGCCGGTTGGAGACGGCGAGCAGGCCGTGGTTGGCGCAGAAGGTGAGGAACGTCTGGATCGGGAATCGGTTGATCTGGGTGGCGGGCGTCGACCAGATGCAGGCGGCCATGGGGACGAGGTAGAGCTCGCGGACCTCCCGCCCGTAGCCCCGGGCGTCGAGGAACTCCCCCAGCGTCCCGGTCACGGGGCCGCCGCGCTCGGCCAGGCGGGAGGCCTCGCGGTTGAAGCGCAGCAGGTCCGCCAGCATGCGCAGGAATCGCGGGTTCACGAGGTTCGAGGGCTGGGCGAACACGCTGGCGAGGCTCGTGCCGGCCCACTCCAGGTCGCCGTCGCCGACGCGCACCGAGAACGACATGTCGGACTCCGCGCTCTCCACGCCCAGCGCCGCGAAGAGCTTCACGAGGTTCGGGTAGGTCCGGTCGTTGAAGACGAGGAAGCCCGTGTCCACCGGGTGGGTGATGCCGTCCACCGTGGCATCGACCGTGTTGGCGTGCCCCCCGGGGTGGCGGCCGGCCTCGAAGAGCACGACCTCGTGCCGCTTCGCGAGCAACCACGCGCAGGCGAGGCCCGAGATCCCTGCTCCGACGATGGCGATTCTGGACATGGGGCGACAGGTTGGGGCAGCGGGCCCGATCCTCCCATCGGACCAAGGGCTTACGGGCGGCCGCCGGCGGGCCCGGCCGGCCGCGGCCCCGGCCTGACCCCTTTTGCTCCTAGAATGGCGGCATGACGGCGCCCGCCTTCGAATCGAAGATCTGCGACCCGCGTGATTTCGCCGCGCGGGCGGCGGCGATCGCGCGCCCCCTCGTGTTCACCAACGGGGTCTTCGACATCCTCCACCGCGGCCACGTGACGTACCTGGCCGAGGCGCGCGCCCTGGGCGCCGCCATGGCGGTCGCCCTCAATTCGGACGCCTCGGCGCGCCGGCTCGGCAAGGGAGACGACCGCCCGATCAACGCCCTCGAGGACCGGCTCGCGGTGGTCGCGGCGCTCGAGAGCGTCTCCCTCGTCACATGGTTCGACGAGGACACCCCGATGGAGCGCATCCTCCAGTGCCGTCCCGAGCGGCTGGTGAAGGGGGGCGACTGGCCCGTCGGGAAGATCGTGGGCGCGGCGCAGGTGCAGGGGTGGGGCGGCACGGTCCACTCCATCGCCTTCCGCCACGACCGGTCGACCACCCGCCTCCTCGAGAAGATCCGGCTCTGATGAACGACCGCGCTGCCCTTCCCGAAACCCTCGCGGCCCAGCTGCGCGACATCGTCGGCGAGCGCGGCCTCGTCACCGCGCCCGCGGACCTCGAGCCCTACACGGTCGACTGGCGCGGCCAGTTCCGCGGGCGGGCGGCGCTGGTGGTGCGGCCCGCCTCGACCAGCGAGACCTCGCGCGTGGTCGCCCTCCTCTCGCAGGCCGGCGTGGGCATCGTCCCGCAGGCCGGCAACACGAGCCTGTGCGGCGCCTGCATCCCCGACGATTCGGGCGCGCAGGTGATCCTGAACGTTTCGCGGATGAACCGGGTCCGCGCGGTCGACCTGGAGAACGACACCATCACGGTCGAGGCCGGCTGCATCCTGGCCGACCTTCAGCGCGTGGCCGAGGAGAACGGCCGCTTCTTCCCGCTCTCGCTCGCGGCCGAGGGCAGCTGCGAGATCGGCGGCAACATCTCCACCAACGCCGGCGGCACGCAGGTGCTGCGCTACGGCAACATGCGCGAGCAGGTGCTGGGGCTGGAGGTCGTGCTCCCGGACGGCCGCGTGTGGGAGGGGCTGCGCGGCCTGCGCAAGGACAACACCGGCTACGACCTGAAGCACCTCTTCATCGGCGCCGAGGGGACCCTCGGCATCGTCACGGCCGCGGTGCTCAAGCTCTACCCGAAGCCGCGCGCCGTCTCGACGGCCCTCGCGGCCGTGGCCGACCCCGCCGCCTCCGTGGCCCTCCTCGGCCGGCTCCGGTCCGCCTGCGGCGAGCGCGTCACGGGCTTCGAGCTCGTCTCCCGCGTCTGCCTCGACCTCGTCTTCCGCCACATTCCCGGCAGCCGCGACCCGCTCCCGCAGCCCTACCCCTGGTACGTGCTGGTGGAGCTCTTCGACAGCGCCGAGGGTCCCGGCCTCGACGCGATGCTCGAGGAGGCGCTGGGGCGGGCGGCCGAGGAAGGCCTCGTGCTGGATGCGACGATCGCCGCCAGCGAGGCGCAGCGCCGGGCGCTCTGGGCGCTGCGCGAGAACGTCTCCGACGCGCAGAAGGCCGAGGGCGTCTCGGTGAAGCACGACGTCTCGGTGCCCGTGAGCCGCATCGCGCAGCTCCTCGAGGAGGGCGACCGCGCGCTCGAGGCGGCCTTCCCGGGCCTGCGCATCGTCGCGTTCGGGCACGTGGGCGACGGGAACCTCCACTACAACATGTTCCCGCCCCCGGGCGACGGGCGCGACTTCCGGGCCTTCTCGGCCGAGGCCAACCACGTCGTCTACGACGTCGTGCACCGGCTCTCCGGCTCGATCAGCGCGGAGCACGGCATCGGGGCGCTGAAGCGCGACGAGCTGCCGCGGTACAAGTCCGCCCTCGAGCTCGAGATGATGCGTTCCGTGAAGGCGGCGCTCGACCCGCGCGGGATCATGAACCCCGGAAAGGTGCTTCGGCCGTGAGCTCGCCCATCCAGGAAGACGCGCAGGCCTTCTTCGACGTGGCCAACCGCTTCATCGGGCTCGCGAACCAGCTGGCCGGCGAGCACGGCCAGCCGCGCGTGGCCGCGGCGATCCTCTGGGCCGCCTCGCGCTACGGCGCCTTCACCTGGGCCGTGAGCGGCGCCCCCGAGAAGCAGCCGGCCGCCGAGGCGCTTGACCTCTTCGAGGCACAGTACCGCAAGATGATGGAGGACAACCTGGAGCGCATCCTCGCGGAGCTCGGCGGCCCGAAGGGCTAGGCCCGCCCCCGCGCCCTCCTTCCCGTTGTAATTCGCGCTTCGCCGCCGGCTTCGGCATCATTCCCCCGTGCACCCCGTCAACGTCGAAGACGAAATCGCCGCCCTCGAGTCCTTCCAGGACGCCCCGTCGACCCCGGCGGCCGAGTCCCTGGCGGAATCCCTCGCGACGCGCCTCGCCTCCGTGTCGCCGGCCGAACCGGCCGGCCGGCGCGAAGTGGCCGTGCGGGGCCTGCTGGCCGCGTGCTCGCAGCTCTACCGGACGGGCCAGGTGCAGCGCTCCCTCGAGCTGCGGCGCGCCAGTGCGCGCCTCGTCGAGGGCATCGACCCGGCGCTGCGGGTGCAGGCGCTGCTTCGCTGTGGCGAGTTCGAGCTACTCAGCCAGGACGTGGGCGCCGCGCTGGAGCACATCTCGGCGGCCATGGACACGGCGCGCGCCTCGCAGCGCACGGTCGACGAGGCCCAGGCCTGGGTGAGCTACGGAATGGCCCTCGACGCGGCCGGGCTCTTCCCGCAGGCCGACGCCCACTGGCGGCACGCCCTGCGGCTGATCCAGGGCCGCGCGGAGCCGCGGCTGCGCGGCAACATCTGGGCGCTTCGCGTCCCCATCGGCTTCCGCCTCCAGGCGGGGCGGGAGGGCGCCGCCATCGAGGCCTGCCGCCAGTCGCTCGCCAGCGCCCTCGACGCGCCGGTCCGCTTCCGCGACTCGATGGCGTGCACGGCGCTGTGCAACTGGGCGGGCCTGGACCTGCAGCGCGGCCGGGTGGCCCAGGCGCGCGAGCGCCTCGATGTGGCCGCCTCCTACCCCAACCTCGGCGTGCGTCCCCGCTGGCTCATCGAAGTGCTGCGCGCGATGGCGGCCGTACGCGAGCGCAACGACGCGGACACCCGCGCCGCGCTCCAGTCCCTGCTCGAGCCGGAGCGCGTGCCCGCGATCGCCTACGCCGTCGAAACGTACGGGATCCTGGCGGCGATGTTCGCCGACATGGGCGACGCGGTCCACGCGGGCGAGGCGCTCGACCGGCTTTCGCGCGAGCGCTCCCGCGCGCTCTGGGCGATGTTGCGGGGCCCGGGCCCCGCGGGCGCCGCGGCGGGACCGGGCGCCGAAGGCGGGGCGGCGCAGGAGACGACGGACTTGCTGCTGCGCCTGGCGGTGACCGCGGAGCTGCGCGACGACGCGACCGGCAAGCACTGCTTCCGCGTGGGGCGCATGGCGATGCTGCTCGCGCGGCGGGCGGGCCTTCCCGAGGAGGAGCTCGCGGGCCTCGACCTCGCCGCCCGCCTGCACGACATCGGCAAGCTCGTCATTCCCGACGCCATCCTGCTGAAGCCCGGGGCCCTGGACGCGACCGAGACGCACCTCATGCGCTCGCACTCGGTCATCGGGGCGGACATCATCACGGCGAGCGCGCTGCCGATGGTGGACGCCGCGCGGGCGATCGCGCGCCACCACCACGAGCGCTGGGACGGCGCGGGCTATCCCGACGGGCTCGCCGGCGAGGCGATTCCCGTCGCCGCGCGGGTCGCGGCGCTCGCGGACGTCTACGACGCCCTCACCCACGAGCGGCCCTACAAGCGCGCCTGGTCCCACGACGAAGCCGTCGCCTACATCGCGCAGGCGCGGGGGACCCAGTTCGACCCCCGGCTCGCGGACCTCTTCCTGGCGATGATGGCGGAGGCCCGCGCCGACCTCGACGCCTTCGTGCGCGACATCGAGAGCGCGGCGGCCGGCTCGCCCTACGTGGTGGCGCAGTCGCGCATCGCGCGCGCGCTCGAGGAGGCGCCGCCCTAGCCCGCGCGGCGCCTTCCCGGGCGCGGGATCTCAGCTTGCGAGCCCCAGCAGCCGGGCCGGGTTCTTCTTCATCATCGTGTCGATCTGGTCCTGCGTGATGCCTGCCGCCTTGAGGGCCGCGATCGCGTTCTCGATGCCGTCGGGCGGCATCATCATGCCCTGCTGGCCGAGGTCGGTCGAAAGGACGATGCCCTCGGCGCCCAGCTCCCTGATCGCCGCCACCGTCTGGGCCGTGGCCACCTGGTTCCAGTGCTTCATCCAGGCGTACTGCGCGTTCTCGCCCGTCATGAACTGCAGGTAGCAGATCTCGATCACCCCGCCCATCTTCACCACTTCCTTCGCCTGTTCCATCGTGAGGCCGGGGATGTTGGTGAGGCCGTGCGTGACGAGGATGTTCTTCACGCCCAGCTCGCGCGCGCGCTTCGTCACTGCCACGACCTCGTCGGCGTGGACGTGGCCGGTGGCGAGCAGCAGGTTCTCGCGTGCGACGATCCTGAGCACCTCCTCCATCTGCGGCGTGACCTTGCCCTCGGGCGCCACGACGATGCCCGACTTGTTGCGGTCGACGAGCGTCTTCACGTGCTTGTCCGAATCGAAGGTGGGCAGCCACACCACCTTGCCGCGCCCGCCGGACATGCGGTGCATCCACTCGACCGCCATCGGGTTGATGCCGCCGACGGAATTGTTGAGGACGATGCCGCCCCAGATCTCGATGCCCGGCACCGCCTCCATGGCCGTGGCGGCGCGGTCGGCCGTCGTCACCACGTGGTTCTTGAGCACGAGACCGCGCATGCCCTTGCGCCGGGCGACGGTGGCCAGCTCGATGTCGGTGAGGGCGCGGCCGAACACGTCGGGTGCGGGGTGCACGTGCATGTCGATGACCCCCGCCGCCGGGCTCACCTTGGGCGGCGGAGGCGGAAAGCCGACCTGGGCCATGGCGATTCCGGCGAACGAGGCGGCCAGCGCGGCCATGGCGTTGCGGACGCGGCGCGATGCGATGGAGCGGTTCATGTTCCCCCCTTTGGGCTCTTGTCGTTGTGGTCCGGTTCGCGGCGTCCGTGGCGGACTGCGAATCGGGCGCTTCAGCCTTCCCGTGCTGCCGGCGGATTGTGTCCCGCGATTCCCCGATTCGCAATCGGGGGGGGAGAAAACGCTGGCGGGGCTACCTGGCCGCCCGGAGATGCCGGCCCTCGCGGCCGTCGACGCCGCGCGCCGGGGGGTCGTCACGCCAGCGCTCCGCCTGCAGCCGCACCACGTCCGCGAGCGAGCCCGTCTCGGCGTGGCGCTCGCGCAGCCAGCGCGTGTCGTTCAGCCCCTCCTCGGCCCGCGCGCCTATGGCCGCGATGGCCTCGCCCGCGCCCAGCTCCTCGGCCACGCGCTGCACGCGGTAGAGGGTCGCGAGCAGGTCCTCGCGCAGGCGGATGTGCGCGTGCGCGCCCGGGTCGGCGAGCATGGCCTCGAAGCCGAAGCGGCAGGCCTGGAAGCGGTTGTAGCCGTAGACGAGGTAGAGCGGGCCGGGCGGGTCCGCGCGACGCTGGCGCAGCAGGTCCGCCGCGAGGGCCTGCGCGTAGGCGGCGAGCTGCGCCGCCGCCGTCACCGTGAGCGGCGTGTCGCCGATGCGGATCTCGATCGTCCCGTACTCGGGCTTCGGGCGGATGTCCCAGTAGAAGTCCTTCATGCTCGCGACGATGCCGTAGGCGGCCATCTCGTCGAAGTAGCGGTTGAACTCCTCCCACGTGCCCACGGCGGGCATGTGCCCGGCCAGGGGGAAGGCCGACACCGCGTGCAGCCGCGACGTCTCGAAGGAGGTGTCCTCGCCCTGGTAGAAGGGCGAGGAGGCCGACAGCGCGATGAAGTGCGGGATGTAGCGCGCCATGCGGTGCGTGAGGTAGACGGCGTCGTCGCCCGACTCCACGCCGACGTGGATGTGCTGGCCGAAGACGGTGAACTGCTTGGCGAGGTAGCCGTAGAGCGCGGAGACCTTGAGGAAGCGCTCCGTCGGGAAGATGCGCCGGTCGCTCCATCGGTGGAAGGGGTGCGAGCCCCCGCCGGCCACGGCGAGGTTGAGGCGCCCGGCCTCGCGCACGATCGCGTCGCGCACCTGCGCGAGCTCGTCCCGCAGGACGTCGTAGCGCGTGTTCACCCGGGAGTTCACCTCGATCATGCTCTCGGTGATCTCGGGCTTCACCTCGCCGGGCAGCTCCGCCCTGGCGATGCGGCGCAACAGGTCGGGCGCGCCGCGGGTGAGGTTGTAGTCGCGCGTGTTGAGCACCATCAGCTCCAGTTCGACGCCGAAGGTGAGCGCGTCGGAGCGGGCGAAGTCGAGCGGCACGGGATCGTCCTCCTATCGGCGGGCGGGAGCGGCGGCTTCGGCCGGCCGCGGCGCCGTCGCGGCGGGAGCCGGCGCGGGCTGCGGGGCCGCCTCGCCCGCGAATCGAAGGCCCCACTGGACCGCGACGGGCCCCGCCAGCTCCATGGCGATGAGCGAGGCGAGGACGACCGCGGCGAGCTCCTGCCCGAACGCGGGGTAGAGCGCCGCCACCTCGTGCTGCAGCAGCAGCGCCAGCGCCGACATCGGCAGGAGGGTCGCGCCGAGCGCGATCGCCTGCCGCGGCCGCATCCCGCCCAGGAACGAGAACGCGAGCACGCCCGAGACCTTGCCGGCCGCGCGCGCCACGACGAACGCTGCGGCCGCCCATCCCGCCGTCTCCAGCGAGGCGAGCGGCAGGCTCGCCCCGGTGATCACGAACAGCACCACGTAGAAGAGCCGCGAGGCGCGGCCGAAGTCGACGGCCATGAGGTCGTGGCGGCTCGCGTCCTGCCGCGACAGCATGCCGAAGGCGAGGAGCGCGAGGATGACGGAGAGCTTCGCCGATTGCGCGAGGCCCACGGCGGCAAGGACGAGCCCCGCGAGCAGCGTGAAGTGCAGCTCCGGGCTCCTCTCGACCCGGCGCGCGAGCCACCGCGCGAGGCTCGCCATGGCGCCCCCGAGCGCGATGGACCCCGCGAACAGGTAGAGCGGGTGCAGCACGGCCGTGTCGAGGTCGAGGCGCACCTCGAAGTGCACCGCGGCGAGCATCATCGTCACGACCACCGAGGCGAGGAGGCTGTTGAACGCCACGAGCGTGAACGCCCGCTCCGTCACCTGCCCCTCCGCCCGCGCGTCCTGGACCACGAGCAGCACGACGGCGGGCGAGGTGGCCATGGCGATTGCAGCGGCGAGCCCGGCGAGGATGGGCGTGAAGTCGAGCGCGGTGAGGGTGGCGAAGACGGCGCCGAAGGCGAGCGCGCTCTCGGCAACGGCGCTCGCCGCGAGCGTCCAGTCGCGCTTGAGCCACGCGAGGTCCATGCGCCGGCCGAGGTCGAAGAGGACGAGCCCGAGGGCGATGTCGACGAAGATCCTCGCCTCCTCGATGAGCGGGCGCAGGTTGAGCGCCGCCGCCACCGGGGCGATGGCGAAGCCCACCAGCACGTAGCCCACGATGCGGGGAAGGCGCACCTGGCGCGCCGCCTCGCCCCCCATCATGCCGGCCACGAGCAGCATGCCGAACAGCAATGGGTAGCTCACGGCGAGCGGGAGAGTGGGAAGGAACGCGAAATCGGGCATGGCCGGCTCTCCTGGGCGTGGCTCGGGTCGGCGCGGGGAGGAAGGACGCCTCCTGGGCGGAGGTCTCGTGGGGCGCGCAGGAAGGCGCGTCCCGGATTATGATGGCGTGCGAGCCGCAACCGAAACGGCCCACCGTCCGTCAGACCGCGCGTCGTTCCCGGAGTTCCCCGGGCGGCCGGGCGGCGAGGATAACCTTCGACAATGGCGCAGACCCAGTACACGAACACGCTCCCGCTGGACTCCATGCTCATGGAGTACAAGCTCGCGGCCGTCCTCGGCGTCGGCGGGTTCGGCATCACCTACCTCGCCCGCGACACGCTCCTCGAGAAGGACGTCGCGATCAAGGAATTCTTTCCCGCGGGGGACGTCGCCCGGGTCGACAACACCACGGTGGCGATCACCAACACGGAGCGCACGGAAGACTACCAGTCGGGCCTCGACCGCTTCCTCAAGGAGGCCCGCACCCTCGCCGGGTTCAGCCATCCCAACATCATCCGGGTGAACCGCTACTTCAAGGCCCACGGCACCGGCTACATGGTGATGGACTACGAGGAGGGCGAGTCGCTCAAGACCTGGCTCGAGAAGCACCCCCTGCCGTCGGAGGCCGAGATCAAGGCGCTCCTCGGGCCGATCCTCAGCGGGCTGGCCAAGGTCCACGAGGCGGGGTTCCTGCACCGCGACATCAAGCCGGACAACATCTTCCTGCGCACGGACGGCACGCCGGTGCTGCTCGACTTCGGGTCGGCCCGGGCGACGAAGGGCCCGACGATGCGCACGCTCACGGCGCTCGTGACGCCGGGCTACGCGCCGTTCGAGCAGTACACGACGAAGTCCAACCAGGGGCCGTGGTCGGACATCTATGCCCTCGGGGGGGTGGCCTTCTTCGCCGTGACCGGCGAGAACCCGCCGGACGCGCTCTCCCGCATGCGGGAGGACAACGTCGCGGACATCCTCGCGCGGGCGCACGGGCGCCACGGCGGCGAGTTCCTCGATGCGATCGCGTGGGCCCTGAGCCTGGACGAGAAGCAGCGCCCGCAGTCGATCGCCGAGTGGCGAAGCCGCATCCTGGGCGAGGCCGCGGGCACCGCGCCCCCGCCCCCGGACTTCGTGCTGGACGAGTTCGGCGGCGCCGGCGAGCCCGCGGCGGACGCGGCCCCCGCGACGATGCGCGCGCCGGCCACGGCACCGCCGCCCGGCCCGGCCACCGCCCCGGCGACGGCGGGCGCCCCCGCGGCCGCCGGGTCGCTCACCGGCGCGCTCAACACCCAGGACATCTCGGCGTTCCTCGAGCAGCGCGAGAAGATCGAGAAGGCCCTGCACGACAAGTTCCAGAAGGTCCTGACGGTGATGTTCACGGACCTGAAGGGCTCGACCGCCATCGCGGAGTCGGCCGGCGACATCGCCGTGCGCGCGATGCTCAAGAAGTACCACGACCTGTGCCTCATCGCGGTGAACCGCCACGGCGGCACGCTCGTGAAGACGATCGGCGACGGCTCGCTCTCGCACTTCGTCGACGCCGCGTCGGCCTGCCGGGCGGCCTGCGACATCCAGCGCGGCATGGAGGAGATCAACCTCGCCGGCAAGTACAAGACGCTTCTCCTCGCCCGAATCGGCATGCACACCGGCGAGTGCATCCTGGAGAAGAACGACATCTTCGGCGACGTCGTGAACACCGCCTCGCGCTTCGAGTCCTCGGCCCACCCCGGCGAGATCTTCGTCTCCGACGACACCTACAACGCGCTCCCCGACAAGACGGAGTTCTACGCCCGCTTCGACCGCGAGGTGACCCTGAAGGGCAAGAGCATGGCCTTCAAGGGCTACACCGTGTTCTGGGACCCGAAGGAAATCGAGCTCGACAGGAACCGCCCCGCGGAGGCGCCGGCCGCGAAGCCGAACACGCCGGCGTGGAAGATCGCCACCTACGTGGCCGTGCCGCTGCTGGCGGTGCTCGCGATCGCGGTCTACATCAAGGGCGGCGACAAGCTCTCGGGCGAGTCCCGCCGCACGATCGAGCACTCGATCGAGACCCGCTAGGCCGCCCTCGGGCGCGACTCATCGCGTGCGCCTGGCGCGCCAGCGACGCAGCCCGAAGAAGACCCCGACGCACAGCAGGAGCGCGCCCAGCGCGACGAACCCGTAGTAGGCCTCGGGACGCGTGTACAGGAACGACTCGACCGGCGAGTAACTGCCCTTCTTGCCGGTCGCGTACCGGGCCCCGGACTCCATCGCCCCCACCCGGGGCTCGGGATCGCCCGGCTCGATGAGCACGAGGTCTCCCTTCGTCTGGCCCTGCACGGTGGAGGACGTGAGCAGCGCGCTGGTCACGAGCAGGTCCTCCGCCCGCTCCGCCGTCAGCATCGTGACCGTCCGGCCCGGTTGCCACGGCGACTGGAACTGCATGAGGATTCCCCGGCCGGGGCCGAGCGCGCCCCTCTGGCGGCTGGTGGCCGGCGAAGTGGACTCCGTGTTCCACCCCCGGACCACCGGGTAGGGCACCAGCACCTCCCCGTCGACCACCCGCAGCGGCGCCTCCTTCATCAGGTCGGGGGCCAGCGTGCCCATACGACCGACGACGAGCATCTCGGCCTCGCCGGCCGGGCGCTCGTGCGTGAACTCCATCTCGAACAGCGGGAAGCCGTTCCTCTGGGTCGCCACCCCGGCCACGTTGAGGGCCGCGGCGAGCACCCGGTCGTCCTTCTCGGTGAGCCACACCTTCGCCTCGTGGCCGTCCGGCCAGCGCGTGAGCGGGAAGCCGCTGTGCATGAAGAGCTCGAGCCGCGGCATCTCGACGAAGTGCGGCATGGGCGGGAACGAGATCGTCGAATTCCCATAGACGGTGAGGAACATGCCGTCGGGCTGGATGAGGTCGCAGACCTGCCCGCCCGCGTGCAGGTTGCCCGCGAGGTCGATCGTGTTGGTGCCGGGCTTGAAGACGTAGGTGGGGATGTCGAGCTTGTAGCCGTCGATGAAGTTGCCCGAGGGGCTGTCGAGGGCCACCGCGCGCACTCCCCGGCCGTTCACCGCGATCGAGAACGAAGAGTCGTTCTTGAGCCCGGCCCCATAGGAGAAATTGAGGGAGAGCTTGGCGTACTGGTTGGGGCGGATGTGGAAGTCGGGCGGCAGCCGGAAGGTGATGCTGCGCGCGCCGGGGTTGATGCCCACGAAGCTCTGCGTCGGGAAGTTGAGCGTCCTCAGCTCGTAGACCTGGTCCGTGGCGATCGTCTCGCGCCCGCTGTACTGCCTCACCTCGGGGATCGTGAAGCCGAACGCCTCGAGCTCCTGCGAGCCCGGGAAGCGGAAGCTGATGTTGGTGAACGTGATGGCCGAGAGCTTGACGGCCTCGTCGGTGTCCCCGGACACGACGAGCAGCGCGCGCTTCGGATCGGGCGCGCCGCCGGCGCCCAACATGGGCGCCATGCGCAGCAGCCCTCCCCTTCCGGAGCCGAGCTTCGTGGCATCGCCCAGGATCCGCGCGACGAAGGCCCGCTTCCCGACGAGCACGTTGTCGACACCCGCCCGCGGCGTGCGCGACACGGTGAAGCTCACCGGGCGATAGTCGAACCGGCGAGCGATTCCCGAGGCGACGATGCCCGCGATCGTGGCGCTCCTCGCCGAGTCGTCCTCGGTCACGATGTGCACCTCGCCGGCGGGCATGAGCCGCGGGTCGAAGACGAAGCTCGAGAGCGCCGACAGCTGCAGCGGCACGTCCTTCCACGCGTAGTCCAGCTCGACCCACGAGTCGCGCAGCGAGATGTTGGTCCACAGGTCCGGCGAGCACGGGCTCTCGCACTGGTTCCTGGAGAAGTGCTGCGCCACCTGGAAGGAGAGGCTGTTGTAGCCCGGCTCGAGCAGCTGGACGGGGATCTCCACGCCCAGCTTCACTTCCGGGGCCATCGGATTGAGGCGCGCCTGGGCGACGGGGTGGCCCGCCACCCGCACGACCAGCTGCGAGGTCTCCGGAATGAGGTTGGTCGAGACCGTGTAGCGCAGGTGAAGCGTCATGCGCTTCACTTCCCAGCGCTCCGGCACCGGCACCGCGATCTCCTTCTCGTCGCTCACGCAGCGCAGCTCGAGCTTCTTGAGCGCCGTGAGGTCCTGGAGGCGCAGCCGGATGGTCTCCGCCGGCGAGGGCAGCGCCGCGGCGAGGAGGAGGATTGCGAAGATCGCGACACGAGTCATGCTCGGGCTTCCCTCGCGCGGCCAAGCCGCGCATCGATGGTCTTTCGGAGTCGCTCCCACGCGAGACGGATGACGAGGGTGAGGCAGATCCAGGCGCCGCGCAGTCCCATCCTCGTGAGGGCCCACAGGACCGCGTGCATCGCCACGCCCCTCTCCCGCGCGTCCCAGACGGCGAGCCAGCGCCCGCTGTCGCCGTACACGTAGTGCACGACGTCCGGAAATGTCTGCGGGGGGGTGAGGAAATAGGCCCCGCACAGCGTCCTTCCGCCGCGCCGATGGATGCGCCGGACCTCCGCCTCGAAATAGCTCACCAGCCCGTCCGCGCTGGCGGCCTCCACCACGACCCGCTCGCGATCCTTCACCTCGAACCCGAGATTCGAGACGAACCCCAGCCCGGAGAGCGACAGGTCGACGAGGTCGACGGCGACGCGAACGCGCAGGCGCGGGAACTGCACCATCGCCTGGCCCGAGACAGCAAGGCGGTGGTGGCGGCGGGACTGCCGGCGCTCCCACAGCGCCCCCAGGGTGACGATGGAGAGGTACACGTTGTAGACGCACCAGGCGAGCGTCACGTAGACCGTCTCGCGGTACTCCGGCTGCAGCCAGATGCGCGTGAGGCCCGACGCGCCCGAGACCGCGTTGAGGCAGAGGATCGCGAAGAAGAAGAGCGACAGGACGTTCAGCTGCTCGCGCTGCAGCCCCAGCCCCTTCGGCGTCACCTTGAACGTCGGCCGGCGCGGGTTGCGGATCGTCCCCAGCACCGCGGGGGCGAGGAAGACCGACTGCACGCTCTCGTATATCTCGGAGAAGAAGGGGCGGCGAGTGCGCCCGAAGAGGAAGCTGGACACGAGGAAGGTCGACAGCACGTACGGGAGCGCGTAGGACACGACCTGCGCGGCCGAGGCGTGATAGATGCTCATCCCGAAGACGAGAAAGCCGGCGGGCGCGAGGAAGTAGATCACGCGCACGATGCCGAAGAACCAGAACAGGCAGATGTTCACGTAGCAGAGCCGCTGGGCGATCGTGAGCCCCCTGCAGAAGAGCGGGTTGTGCAGGAGGAATATCTGCACCATCCCCTGCGCCCAGCGCGTGTGCTGCACCACGTAGTCCGAGTACGCCTCGGGCGCGAGCCCGCAGACCATGGGCCTGTTCACGTAGGCGCTGCGGTAGCCCCGGCGGTGCAGCTCGAAGGCCGTCTCCGCGTCCTCGGTGATCGACTCCCCGCGCATCCCGCCGATCTCCTCGAGCATCGAGCGGCGCATCACCGCGGCCGAGCCGCAGAAGTAGCTCGCGTTCCAGTTGTCCATGCCGGGGTGGATCACGCGATAGAACATCTCGCTCTCGTCGGGCACCGGCGCGTCGCGCCCGAAGCTGCGCTCGGCGGGCGCCGCGTTCGCGAAGAAGTGCGGCGTCTGCACGAGGAACAGGCGCGGATCCCGGAGGAAGTGGCCGACCGTCTCCTGAAGGATGTCCGCGGCGGGCACGTGATCGCAGTCGAGGAAGAGGATCAGCTCGCCGCCCGAGCGGGTGAGGCCGTGGTTCAGGTTCCCCGCCTTGGCGTTGCGGTTGGTCTCGCGCGTGACGTAGTCGACCCCCAGGGCGCCGGCGATCTCCATCAGGCGATAGCGCCTCTCCCACGCCTCGAGGCCGCGCGCCGCGTCGTTGCGCCTGGCGAGCGTGGCCCCGTCGTCCAGGATGTAGACGCGCAGCTTCTCGCGCGGATAGTCGATCTGCGTGGCGGCGAGCGCCGTGAGGCGCACGATCTCCGGGTCCTCGGTGAAGGTCGGGATGAACACGTCCACGGTGGGCCACCGCCCGCGGTCGGCCGGCAGCGGCGCGGCGGCCCGCGCGAGCGGCGCCACGTTGACGAAGAGGCTGAGCAGGAGCAGCGCGAGCGAGTAGAGCTCGGCCAGGTAGAGCAGAGCCATGCCCGCGAAGTCGGCGGCGTTCGTGTAGAGGAGCGTCTCGAACGAGCGCCACCAGAGGTAACGCAGGGCGAGGAACGCGGTGAGGAGGATGAACGCGATGCGCAGGGGCCCTTCCCGGGACCGGCGCGACGCCATCAGCATCACCATCAGGCCGAGGCAGGTCCACCCCGCGGCGAACTGGAACTCGCCCGGGAAGTGGGACTCGCGCAGGCTCACCATGTAGAGCAGCATCGCCGCGCCGAGCACGAGCGGGGTGCCGATGGCGAGCGACATCGATTCGGGCGGCGCCGAATCCCCGGAAGGCACGGACGGCCGCGGACCGCGTGCGCGTTCGCGGGCCTTCGCCCATTGCGCCGACGCCGTCCGGAGGAGCGTGCGGGCGTCCAAGGGCGTTCTCAGGGCTTCGCGGCGACGCCGCCGGTGGGCACGGCCCCGGCCGCTTGCGGCCGGCGCGGGGCCGCTTCCCCGCCCTTGGCGGGCTCCACGGGCGGCATCTCCTCGCGGCGGCTTCCGGCGACCATTGACGAGACCGGCAGGAGGATGCCGCCCTTTTCCTCGCGGTAGAGGATGCGGGATCCGGGCGATTCCTCGTACAGGAAGACCGATCCCGAGGCTCCCCTGGCGCCGGGCGGGCCGCGCGTCGCGTCCTGCGTCGCCGCCAGGGCGCCGGGCACAAGGCATGCGAGCGCGCACGCCGCGAGGGCGCGGAAGCGGCAGGTTGCTGCCAGCCTGGATCGGCTGAGCGAATCTCGCATCGGTGCGCGCCCTTCCTCGTCTTCTTGTTGGACCAGCGGGCGGGGTTCCTACTTCCTCCGCGCTTTTACCACGCTTCCACCGTCGCCGCATAGGCTGCCGGCGCGCTCCCCTGGCGCGGCGCCGACGCGGCGCGCTCGCGAATCGCCATCTTGCACAGCAGCAGCAGCGCGGACGAGTAGTACGGCTGCCCCTTCTCCAGGGCGGGCAACCTGTCCGCGCTCGCCCCGGGATGGTCGGCGACCGCCTGCGCGATCGCGCGAATCCCCTGCCCCGCGCCATGCGTGTCGACGCCGTCGTCGAGCAGGTTGGTCCAGGCGGGCAGGAACGGCGCCGCGGCGAAGAAGGACCAGAATTCGCGGTAGGGCCGCAGCAGGGCGTCGGACTCCCGGCGGCTCCAGATCAGGTAGACGGGAATGCGAACCGCGTCGAAGCCGAAGCGCGGAGGAAAGCCGTCGGCGGGTGCGACTTTCTCGCCGAGCCTCAGCCAGTCGGGCGGAAGCCGCCAGCGCCCGAAATACGAGTAGCGCAGCATCGCCATGCCGGTTTCGGCGAGCTGCTCCCATTCGGGCGCCGGATCGGCGCGGCCGATCTCGGCGATCGCGGGAAACACCCAGTACGAAAGATTGACGACGATGCCGTCCGGCCGTTCGAAGCCATCCATCCCCGGAAGCAGCACGAGGCCGTGCGGCACGCGGCGCAGGAGCTTCGTGCGGATGTCCTGCGCGATCCGCCGCGCGGACTCCCCATGTTCCGCGACCTTCCACTTCTCTCCCGCCCGCAGAAGCGCCCACGCGACGAGCAGGTCGCCGTCGCTCGCGTTGTTGCGGTCGGAGACCCCGCGATCCGGTTCCCACCGCCAGGCGACGAGGCTGTCGTCGCGGACCTGGAGGTTGCGCTGCGTCCATTGCCACAGCCGGTCGAAGGCCGCGCGGTCGTCGTGATGGACCGCCAGGAGCATCGCGAACCCCTGCCCCTCGGAATGGCTGATGCGTCCCTGGCCGGTGTCGACCACCCTGCCTTCGGGCTCGACGAACGATTCCTTGAACATGGCCCAGTCCGCGTCGGCCGCCACCGCGGATGACGCCGCGGCGGCGGCGAGCAGCAGCGACGCGACGACCGCCTTCATCGTGGAGGCCAGATCGCCGGCGGCTCGGCCGGGATCCGGGGCGCGGCGAGCGGGCGCATCGCGGCCTGCGCCTCCTTCTCGGTCCAGAGCTTCT
>JBBIJT010000032.1:0-29664 GCA_037445795.1 Betaproteobacteria bacterium
CGGTTCGCGGGTGCTCGGCGACGGACTGCAGGCGATCCGCGGAGGCCGTCTCGGCCGCGCGAAGCGAATGGCCGAAGCGCTCGAGGCGCTGGGGATTCCCGGCACGCTCGAGGCGGCGCTGGCCCACGCCGGGAGCGAAATGCGGCTGAGCCGCACCCACTTCGCGCGGCATCTCGCGGAGGTAGGAGCGGTTAGGGATGCGCAGCAGGCGTTCGACAAGTACCTCGGCAAGGGCAAGCCCGCGTACGTGCAGCACCAGTGGGCCCGGCTCGAGGATGCAGTCGGCTGGATCCTCGCGGCGGGCGGCGTGGCGGTACTCGCGCACCCCGGCCGCTATGGACTCAAGCCCCTGGGTCGTGCGACGCTGCTGGACGAATTCAAGCGCCTCGGTGGCGAGGCGATCGAGGTGGTGACGGGCAGTCACCGCCCCGAGGAATACGCCACCTGGCGTCGCGTGGCCGAGGAGTACGGTTTCCTCGCCTCCCGCGGCTCCGATTTCCACGGGCCGGGCGAAAGCCCGGTGGAGCCCGGGCGGCTGCCGCCGCTGCCGGCCTCGCTCGAGCCCGTGTGGACCCGATGGGCGCACTAGTCGCATAGCCGCCCGGTAACGAAAGGCCGCCGGCAAGCCGGAGGCCGAAGCAACGAAGGAAAGGAAAGGCGCGCTCCCGCAGCGTCGAGGCGGGCGAAGCGCAACTTCACGCGAAGAGATGTCGGAATTCTTCCCGGTCCACCCGGAGAACCCGCAGCCGCGCTCGATCAAGGCGGCGGCGCAGATCGTGCGCGACGGAGGCGTCATCGCCTACCCGACGGACTCCTGCTACGCGCTCGGCTGCCACATCGGCGACAAGGCCGCGATGGAGCGCATCCGCCGCATCCGCAACGTGGACGAGCGCCACCACCTCACGCTCATGTGCCGGGACCTCTCCGAGATAGGGCAGTTCGCCATGGTGGACAACATCCAGTTCCGGCTCATCAAGGCCAACACGCCCGGCAACTACACCTTCATCCTGCGCGCCTCGCGCGACGTGCCGCGCCGGCTGCTGCACCCGCGGCACACCATCGGCGTGCGCATCCCCGACCACCCCGTGCCGCTCGCGCTCCTCGCGGAGCTGGGCGAGCCCCTCCTTTCCTCGACGCTCATCCTCCCCGACCACGGCGTGGCGCTCAACGACGCCGAGGAGATCCGCGGCCACCTCGACCACCTGCTCGACGCGATCATCGACTCGGGCCCCTGCGGCGTGGAGGTCACCACGGTGATCGACATCTCCGGCGACAAGCCCGTGCTGCTGCGCGAGGGCAAGGGCGACATCCGCCCGTTCGGGTTCGTGAAGGCGGCGTTGCATTGATGGATATCCAGGGCGTCATCGTCTACGTGGCCGTCTACGCGATCCCCGTCGTGTTCGCGATCACGCTGCACGAGGCGGGCCACGCCTACGCGGCGAAGTACTTCGGCGACAACACGGCGTGGATGCTGGGCCGCACGAGCATGAATCCGGCGCGGCACATCGACCCCGTCGGCACCATCGTCGTGCCGGTCCTCACGTCGTTCACGGGCTTCCTCTTCGGCTGGGCCAAGCCCGTGCCGGTGAACTTCGAGAACCTGCGCGACCCCAAGCGCGACATGCTGTGGGTGGCGGCCGCGGGCCCCGGCGCCAACCTCGCCATGGCGCTCGCCTGGGTGCTGGTGGCGAAGGTGCTGCTCACCGTGGGCGGCGACGGCGTGGCCTACGAGTTCTGGATCCGCGTGGCCGACGCCGGAATCAAGGTGAACGTCGGCCTCGCCGTGCTCAACCTCTTCCCGCTGCTGCCGCTCGACGGCGGGCGGATCCTGGTGAGCCTGCTGCCGAACCGGCTCGCCTACCAGTACTCGCGCCTCGAGCCCTACGGCATGGTGATCCTCATCCTCCTCATCGTCTCGGGCGCGCTGTGGTGGATGATCGGCCCCGTCATGGGGGCCCTGCTCAAGAACCTCTACGCCCTGCTCGGATTCTAGAAGAAGGCAACCATGTTCCAGGAACGTGTCCTCTCCGGCATGCGCCCCACCGGCGCCATGCACCTCGGCCACTACCACGGCGCGCTCAAGAACTGGGTGCGGCTGCAGAACGAGTACCCCTGCCTCTTCTTCGCGGCCGACTGGCACGCGCTCACCTCGCACTACGAGGACCCGTCGGTCATCGAGACGACGGTGTGGGACATGTTCATCGACTGGCTGGCGGCCGGCATCGACCCGTCCAAGGCGACGCTCTTCGTGCAGTCGCGCGTGGCGCAGCACGCCGAGCTCACGCTCCTCATGTCGTTCTTCACGCCGCTTTCCTGGCTCGAGCGCGTGCCCACCTACAAGGACGCGGTGGACAGGCACGCCGAGCACGGCCGCGACCTCACGACCTACGGCTTTCTCGGCTACCCGCTCATGCAGGCCGCCGACATCCTCATCTACCGCGCCACCGCGGTGCCCGTGGGCGAGGACCAGGTCTCGCACGTGGAGCTCACGCGCGAGATCGCGCGCCGCTTCAACCACCTCTTCGGCCGCGAGAAGGGCTTCGAGGAGAAGGCCGAGTCCGCCGTGAAGAAGATGGGCCCGAGGAAGGCCAAGCTCTACCGGGAGCTGCGCACGCGCTTCCAGGAGAAGGGAGAGCACGAGGCGCTTGAGCAGGCCCGCGAGCTGGTGGGCGACGTGCAGAACCTCTCCCTGGGCGACAAGGAGCGGCTCTTCGGCTACATCGAGGGCGGCGGGCGCATGATCCTCACTGAGCCCGAGGCGCTGCTCACCGAGACCCCGAAGCTCCTCGGCCTCGACGGCCAGAAGATGAGCAAGAGCTACGGCAACGCGATCCTCATGCGCGACAGCCCCGAGGACGTCGCGAAGAAGGTGCGCACCATGCCCACGGACCCGGCGCGCGTCCGGCGTACCGACCCGGGCGACCCGCAGAAGTGTCCGGTGTGGAACCTGCACCAGGTCTACTCGTCGCAGGAGACGCGCGACTGGGTGGTGAAGGGCTGCACGAGCGCGGGCATCGGCTGCCTGGAGTGCAAGCAGCCCGTGATCGAGGCGATCAACGCGGAGCTGAAGCCGATGCGCGAGCGCGCCGCGGGCTACGAGGACGACCCGACCCTCGTGCGCTCGATCATCCAGGACGGGTGCGAGAAGGCCTCGGACCTGGCGGACGAGACGATGCGCGACGTGCGCGAGGCCATGGGCCTCAATTACAGCTGAGAGTTACACGACGCAATGGCGGGGACACGGATGAACACGGATAGAAACGGATGGGTCAGGCTGGCCATGGGCGCAGTGCTCGTGGCCGCATCGGCGCTCGTTCCGGCAGTGGCGGCCACGCCGGTGCCGTCGGGCAAGTGGAGCTTCGTCTTCACGGACAAGCGCGGGCAGGCCGACCGGCCGATACGCGTGTACACCTACCGGCCGCGGCAGTGCGACTCCACCTGCCCGATCGTGTTCGCCCTGCACGGCAAGAAGCGCCACGCCTCGGCCATGCGCGACAACTGGGAGCTGGCCGCCGACCGGTACGGATTCCTGGTGATCGCGCCGGAGTTCTCGGAGAAGTACTGGCCGAAGGCGGCGGACTACAACCTCGGGGGCGTGGCGGACACGACGGACCGCCAGAAGTGGGCCTACTCGGCGATCGAGCACATCTTCGACGAGATGCGCGACGGGCAGAAGGACTACGCGATCTTCGGCCACTCCGCCGGCGCGCAGTTCGTGCAGCGCCTCCTGGTGCTGTTGCCGGAGAACCGCGCCTCGCTCGCCATGGTCGCCAACGCCGGCTGGTACCTCTGGCCCGAGTGGCGCAAGGACCGCAAGCCCGAGCCCTATCCGCATTCGCTCGTGGACTCCCCGGCCGGCGAGAAGGAGCTGCGCCAGGCCTTGCAGAAGCGGGTGCTCGTCGTGCTGGGCGAAGCCGACACCGACCCGAACCACCCCGACCTCGACAAGTCGGAGGGTTCGATGAAGCAGGGCGCCAACCGCGTGGAGCGCGGCGAGAACTTCTTCGCGGCCGCCACCTCCGCGGCCAGGGACCTCGGCGTGAAGCTGGGCTGGGAGCTCTCGTACGTGCCCGGCACCGGCCACGACGCCGCGAAGATGTCGCGCGCCGCCGCTGACTTCGTCTGGGGCGGGAAGAAGAAATGAGCGCGCAGGCCGCCAACGACCCCCTCGCGCTGGAGCAGCCGGGCCTGGACCTGGCGCTTCCCGTCGCGAAGATCCGCGGCGAGCCCCTCACGGAGCTGCCGGCGGACCTCTACATCCCGCCGGAGGCGCTGTCGGTCTTCCTCGAGGCCTTCGAGGGCCCGATGGACCTGCTGCTCTACCTCATCCGCCGGCACTCGCTCGACATCCTCGACATCCCCATGGCGGAGCTCACTCGCCAGTACATGGAGTACGTCGAGATGATGCGCACGCAGCAGCTCGAGCTCGCGGCCGAGTACCTGCTGATGGCCGCGCTCCTCATCGAGATCAAGTCGCGCATGCTCCTGCCGCGGCCGCGTCGCGAGGAGGAAGGCGAGGTGGAGGACCCGCGCGCAGAGCTCGTCCGGCGCCTGCTCGAGTACGAGCAGATGAAGAAGGCGGCCATGGCGCTGGGCGACGTGCCCGTGGCCGGGCGCGACTTCTCCGTGGTCGAGGTCTACGTCGAGCAGGCGCTGGCGGAGCGGCTCCCGGGCATCGCGGTGGCCGACCTCTCCGAGGCCTGGCGCTCGATCCTCGCCCGCGCCCGCATGACGAAGCACCACAAGATCACGCGCGAGCAGCTCTCCGTGCGCTCGCACATGAGCCGCATCCTGCGCACGCTCTCGGGCGGCGCCTTCACCGAGTTCTCGCACCTGTTCCAGCCGGAGCAGGGCGTGCCCGTCCTGGTGGTGAGCTTCCTCGCCCTCCTGGAGCTCGCCCGCGAGAGCCTCATCGAGATCACCCAGCAGTCCGCCTTCGACCCCATCTACGTGCGCCTGAAGAGCGAGCGCGCGCCGCTCACCATCACCTGACCATGACCGACGAAATCATCGAAGCCGCCGAATCGCCGGCGCCCGCGCCCGAGCGCGAGCCGCTCGACCTCGAGCTCGTGAAGCGCGTGCTCGAAGCCGCGCTCCTCTGCGCGCCCGAGCCGCTCACCGTGATGCAGCTGAAGCGGCTCTTCGCCGGCGAGCTCGACGTGGACAGCCTGCGCAAGATCCTCGACGAGCTGCGCGAGGAGTGGGCGGGGCGCAGCGTCGAGCTCACTTCCGTGGCGAGCGGCTGGCGGTTCCGCGTGAAGCCCGACTACCAGAAGTACATCGACCGCATCACGAACGAGAAGCCGCCGCGCTACTCGCGCGCCGTGCTGGAGACCCTCGCGATCATCGCGTACCGCCAGCCGGTCACGCGCGGCGACATCGAGGACATCCGCGGCGTCGCGGTATCGCCGCCCACGCTCAAGGCGCTCGAGGAGCGCGGCTGGATCGACGTCGTCGGCCACCGCGAGACCCCGGGGCGCCCGGCGCTCTTCGCCACCACCCGCAAGTTCCTCGACGACCTGAACCTCCGGTCGCTCGAGGAGTTGCCCCCGCTCGAGGAGCTGCAGAGCACCCTCGACGCGACCCTCGGGCCCGCGCCCATGCCGGCGCAGGAGCCCCTCCCCATCCCCTCCCCCGAAGCCGAGGCGAACGAGCCCTCGCAAGACACGGAGCACACCGACCATGCGGGATAGACCCTTTCGAACCCCTCGCGCCCCCAAACTCGACTGGCCCGGCGGCATCGTCCCCGAATGGGCCAAGGTGCCCGGGGGCGCGCAGCGCCGCGGCAAGGGCCGGAACGCCAAGGGCGGCAAGGGCGCCGGCGCCGGCAAGCGCGAGCGCCTGCAGAAGGTGATGGCGCAGTCGGGCCACGGCTCGCGGCGCAACATCGAGATCCTCATCGCCCAGGGCCACGTCACCATCAACGGCCAGGTCGCGAAGCTGGGCGACCTCGTGGGGCCGGGCGACCGCGTGAAGCTCGACGGCAAGCTCATCTCGCTGCGCTTCGGCGCGCAGCTGCCGCGCGTGCTCCTCTACCACAAGCCCGAGGGCGAGATCTGCACGCGCGACGACCCCGAGGGCCGGCCCACGGTGTTCGCGAAGCTGCCCAAGATGAACAACGCCCGCTGGGTGTCGATCGGCCGCCTCGACTTCAACACGAGCGGCCTGCTCGTATTCACCACCAACGGCGAGCTCGCCAACCGCCTCATGCACCCGCGCTACGAGGTGGAGCGCGAGTACGCGGTTCGCCTCATGGGGATCCTCACGCCGGAGCAGGTGCAGCTGCTCACCGGCGAGGGCGTCGAGATCGAGGGAGAGAAGTGCCGCTTCGACCGCCTCGTCGACAAGGGCGGCGAGGGCTCGAACCACTGGTACCACGTGGTCCTGAAGGAAGGGAAGAACCGCGAGGTGCGCCGCCTGTTCGAGGCCGTGGGGATCATGGTGAGCCGGCTCATGCGCGTGCGCTACGGCCCCGTCGAGCTGCCCAGCTTCCTGAAGCGCGGAATGATGCGCGACATGCCCGAGGCCGACGTCCTGAAGCTCATGGACTTCGCCGGCATGAACGAGGCCGCGCCCGCGGAGGCCGGCGGGGAGGAGGACGAGGACGACTACTGTCCGGGCAACGTCGCGCCTCCCGGCGAGGAGGCCGAGGCCGAGGACGACTTCGAGGAGGACGAGGACGACCTGCAGCCGGCCCACCTCCTGGAAGGCTGGAAGCCGCACGAGCCCGAGCCGGTCGACGAGGACGACGACCGCCAGCCCGACTTCGACCGGCTCCCGGGCTTCAACCGCGCGACGGGCACGATGGGGCTCCCCGTCGGCCACCGCGGCCACCACCCCTCCCGTGGCCCGGGTCATGGCCCCGGGCAAGGACAGGGCCAGGGCGCCAAGGGACGTCGCGGCAAGCGCCGCGGCGCGAAGCCGGGCATGCCGGGCAACGTCGCCGGGCCGGCGCAGGGCGCGGGTACATTCCCCGGGCAAGGCGCGGGCCAGGGGCAGGGACAAGGCCAGGGCAAGGGACGTGGCCGCAAGCGCCGCGGCAAGGCGCACGGCCAGGGGCACGGACAGGCCCAGGCCCCGCAGGGCCAGGGCCAGGGCGCGCCCGCGGCGCAGGGGCAAGGGCCGAAGCCGGCGTTGCAGGGCCATGGCCCCGCCGGCCAGGGGAAGGGCAAGCCGGGACGTGGCCGCCGCCACCGCCATCGCAAGGGCGGCCGCGGCGGTGGCGAGGGGCAGCAGCCCGCGTCCGGCCGCACCCCGGAGCCCACCGGCGATACCTGATCCAGCGCAGGGAGCCGCACTGCCGCGGTGGTAGCATTCCCCACGTCGCGCCACGGGCGCGAACGCGATGAAAGGCGAACGGGGAGACAATGCGATGAAGGCGATGGGCAAGGCAATCCTGGCCGCGGCGGCGCTCGTGCTCGCGGGCGCATGGGCAGCGGATGCGAGCGCGCAGGCGTGCGCCAACCGCGGGACGCTCGACACCCGCTACTGCGACGAGAACGGCGACCTGATCGCCGACCAGCCGAAGGACCCGAAGGCGTGGCAGAACCCGGCCACGCTCGTGTTCTCGTACACGCCCGTCGAGGACCCCTCGGTCTACGAGAACGTCTTCGAGGACCTGATGCAGCACATCGCCAAGGTCACGGGCAAGAAGGTGCGCTGGTACCCGGCCGAGTCCTACGCGGCCCAGGTGGAGGCCATCCGCTCCGGGCGCCTGCACATCGCCGGCGTGGCCACGGGCCCGACGCCGTACGCCGTGAACCTCGCCGGGTTCGAGCCCGTGGCGAGCATGACCCGCGCCGACGGCAGCATCGGCTACACCCTGCAGCTCATCACCCAGAAGGACAGCTCCATCAGGACCGTGCAGGACCTCAAGGGCAAGCGCGTGGCGCACGTCTCGCCCTCGTCCAACTCCGGCGACACGGCCCCGCGCGCGCTCTTCTCGGCGATGGGCGTGGTGCCGGGCAAGGACTACGAGATCCTCTACTCCGGCAAGCACGACAACTCCATCATGGGCGTGGTGAACAGGGACTACGACGCGGCGCCCGTGGCCTCCACCGTGGTCGAGCGCATGCAGGCGCGCGGCATGTTCAAGCCCGACGCGCTTCGCGTCGTCTACGAGACGGCGCCGTTCCCGCGCACCGCCTTCGGCATCGCCCACAACCTCCCGCCCGACGTGAAGGCGAAGATCCGGGAGGCCTTCCTCAGCTTCGACTTCAAGAAGTCGAAGCTCGCCAAGGAGTTCAAGGACACGGAGCGCTTCACGGCCGTGAACTACAAGGAGGCCTGGCGCGACGTGCTCACCATCCAGAAGGCGAGCGGCGTGTCCTACACCCAGGAGAACCTCTCGAAGCTGGCCACCAAGGCCGAGTAGCGCCATGGCGGCCGCGACGCAGGAGGCGCCCGCCCCGGGCGGCGCACGCCCGCTCCTCGTCATCGAGGGGCTCGCGAAGGTCTACCCCGGCGGCACGCGCGCGCTGGACGGCGTCTCCTTCCGCGTCGAGCGCCCCGAGGTCGTCGCGATCATCGGCTCCTCGGGCGCGGGCAAGAGCACCCTCATCCGCTGCATCAACCGGCTCGTGGAGCCGACGGCCGGCCGCATCCTGCTGGGCGACACGGACATCGTGAAGCTCGCGCCGAAGGAGCTGCGGCAGGCGCGGCGACGCATCGGCATGATCTTCCAGGAGTTCAACCTGGTGGACCGGCTCACGGTGATGGAGAACCTGCTGTCGGGCCGGCTCGGGTCGGTGGGCTTCCTCGCCTCGTGGCTGCGGCGCTATCCGCCGCAGGACATCGCCAACGCCTTCGCGATGCTCGAGCGCGTGGGGCTCGCGGGCCTGCACGACTCGCGCGCCGACGCCCTCTCCGGCGGCCAGCGCCAGCGCGTCGGCATCGGGCGCGCCCTGATGCAGAACCCCGACCTTCTGCTGGTCGACGAGCCCACGGCGAGCCTGGACCCCAAGACGGCGCGGCAGATCATGCGCCTCATCCGTTCGCTGGCCGAGGAGCACGCGACCCCCGCGCTCGTGAACATCCACGACGTCGCCCTGGCGCAAGGTTTCGCCGACCGCGTGATCGGGCTGCAGGGCGGCAAGGTCGTCTTCGACGGGGCGGCGGACGATCTCTCGCCCGAGGCGCTCACCCGCATCTACGGCGCCGAGGACTGGAGCCGCACCATCCGCAAGTCCGACGGGGAGGACGCTTGAGCGCGGGCGCCGCCGCGCCGGCCACCTGGCGGCCGCCGCCCTTCTTCGGCACGCGCACGCGGCAGAACGCCGCCTGGCTCTGCGCGGCCGCCTACCTCGCCTGGTCGCTCTCGACCCTCAACGTCGACGGGCACCGCGTGCTCGCGGGGTTCGGGCGCGCGCTCGACATCTTCGCGCGCATGGTCCCGCCGGACTTCTCGCGCTGGGAGCTGCTGGTGAAGGGCATGACGGAGAGCCTGCAGATGGCCTTCGCCGCCACGCTCGCGGGCATCGCCTTCAGCATCCCGCTGGGAATCGCCGCGGCGAAGAACCTGGCGCCGCGCCCGGTATACCTCGCGGCGCGCGGCGCCATCGTGGTCGGCCGAACCTTCCACGAGGTGATCATCGCCATCTTCTGCGTGAAGCTCTTCGGCTTCGGGCCCGTGGCGGGTCTCCTCACGCTCGCGTTCTCGTCGACGATCTTCCTCGCCAAGATGCTCGCCGAGGACATCGAGAACGTCCGCGTCGGGCCCATCGAGGCGGTGCGCGCCACGGGCGCGGGCTTCGGGCAGCTCGTGGTCTACGCCATCGTGCCGCAGGTGCTCACGCGGTCGGTGGGCACGGCGATCTACCGCCTCGACGCCAACGTGCGCCACTCGACGATCGTGGGCATCGTGGGCGCGGGCGGCATCGGGCAGACGCTCTCGTCGTCGTTCAGCCGCTACGACTACGACTTCTCGCTGGCGATCCTGCTGGGGATCATCGCCCTCGTCGCCCTGGGCGAGTGGTTCAGCGACTGGGTGCGCAGGAGGCTTCGGTGAGCGCAGCGGCGCCGGGGCGCCATCCGGAGGTCTGGCGCAAGCACACGGTGCGCGAGTCGGTGGCGCACGGGCTCTGGATGCTCGCCGTGGCGATCGCCTCGGTGTGGTCCGTGTCGGCGCTGGAAATCGAGTGGGCCTTCTTCGAGGACGCCCACGTCCAGGCGGCCGACCTCGCGGCGCGCATGTGGCCCCCGCGCTGGTCGTACCTGCCGAAGATCCTGGCGCCCCTCGTCGAGACGATCCACATCGCCACGCTCGGCACCGCGATCGCCGTGGTCTTCTCCGTTCCCCTCGCGTTCCTCGCCGCGCGCAACACGACCGCCAACGGCTTCACGTGGGCCGTGGGCCGCGCGCTCCTCGTCGCCTCGCGGTCGGTGAACACCGTGATCTGGGGGCTGCTCTTCGTGGCGATCTTCGGCCCCGGGCCGGTCGCCGGCATCGCGGCCGTGGCGGCGCGCAGCGTGGGCTTCCTCGCCAAGCTCGTGGCCGAGGCCATCGAGGAGGCGGACCGCGGCCCCATCGAGGCCATCGAGTCGACGGGGGCGGGCACCTTCCAGGTCTACGCCATCGGCATCCTGCCGCAGGTGATGCCCGTCCTCATCGGCACCACGGTGTACCGCTGGGACATCAACGTTCGCGAGTCGAGCGTGCTGGGCTTCGTGGGCGCCGGCGGCATCGGCCTCTTCCTCTATGCCTCCATCAACCAGTTCGCGTGGCAGCAGGTCCTCGTCGTGCTGCTCGCGATCCTCGCCGTCGTCGTCGCGAGCGAGGCCATCTCGGCATACGTCCGTGAGCGCATCTCCTGACGGGCCGCGGGGCGCCACCGTGGCGCTGCCCGGCGTGGCGGCGCTGGCCGGGCGCTTCGACGGCTTCATCGTGGACCAGTGGGGCGTCCTGCACGACGGCTCGCGCCCCTACCCCGGCGCCCTCGAGTGCCTCGAGCGGCTGCGCGGGGCCGGCAAGCACGTGGTCGTGCTGTCCAACTCGGGGCGGCGCGAGGAGGCGAACGTGCGGCTCATGGAGGCGATGGGGTTCCCCCCGCGGCTCTTCGACCGCGTCGTCTCCGCCGGCGAGGACGCGAGGGAGGCCCTCGTCGCGAAGGCCACGCCGTTCCACGCCCGGCTGGGCCGGCGTTGCTACGCCTTCACGCGCGCGGGCGACCGGTCGATCCTCGAGGGCATCGGGATCTCGTTCGTGGCGTCGGTGGCGGAGGCGGATTTCCTCGCGGCCATCGGCATCGACTCGCCGCGGCGGGCGCTCGCGGACTACGAGGAGGAGCTCGTGGCGGCACGCAGCCGCGGGCTGCCCATGCTCTGCGCCAACCCCGACATCTCGCGCTTCCACGACGGCCGGCTCGTGGACGCGACGGGCGTGCTCGCGCGCCGCTACGAGGAGCTCGGCGGCGAGGTCTTCTACCACGGCAAGCCCTGGCCCGCGATCTACGAGTCGTGCCTGGCCGCGCTCGCCTGCGCGCGCTCGCGCGTGGTGACGGTGGGCGACTCGATCGAGCACGACGTCCTCGGGGCGCGCCGCGCGGGGCTCGCGAGCGCGTTCATCGCGAGCGGCATCCACGCGCAGGAGCTGGGCGTCGCCCACGGGGCCGAGCCCGACCCGCGCCTGTGGCGCGAGTTCGAGGGCCGCGCCGCGGTCCTTCCGGACTACCGGCTACCGGCCTTCGTCTGGTAGGACTTCACGCGCTCGGCCAGGCGCTTCACGCGCGGGTCGAGGATGCCGTGCGACTCGAGCGCCGACTGCGTCTGGAAGAGGTACTCGGCGCTCGATCCGAACTTCCCGCGGGCCGTGGCGATCGCCTGCACCATCGTGTCGACGGAGAGCTTGCCCGCGTAGCCCGAGCAGGCCCGGTTGGAGACGAAGGCGAGCGCCGCGAAGCGGTCGCTGCCCGCGTGGAAGTCGAGCCAGCGCGGGTGGTAGGAGCCGAGGGACATCTCGCGGCGCCACAGCGCGAGCAGCTCCTTGCGCGAGGTGGAACCCGCGAGCCGGAACGCGAGCCCGCGGCAGCTTCCGCCGTGCTCGAGGGTGGCCACGAGGCCCGGCCGCTCGGGAGTGCCGCGGTTGATGCGCGACCAGAGGCAGAAGTCGCGGTGGAAACCGTAGACCGTGCCGACGCGCTTCGCGACGTACATGATTCCCGGGTTCCACATGAGGGAGCCGTAGGCGAACAACCAGAGGGGCTCGCTCGCCCCGCGGCCGGCGAGCGCCTCGTCGAGGGAGCGCTCGAGGGCCTCGGCCGAAAGCCGCTCGGCCTCCAGGCGGGCCGGATCGTGGCAGCCGAGGGGACTTCGCATCCCCGCGCGCTACGGGGACAGGCGCGAGATCGCCCAGCCGCCCGCGCCGCGCGTGTAGGCGATGCGGTCGTGCAGGCGGTTCTGCCGCCCCTGCCAGAACTCGAGCCAGCCCGGGATGACCCGGTAGCCGCCCCAGTGCGGCGGCCTCGGGGGATTGTCGCCGTACTGCGCCTCGGCCGACTTCACGCGCGCCTCCAGCCACTGCCGGCTCTCGATGGTCGCGCTCTGGGTGCTCGCCCAGGCGCCGATACGCGAGCCGAGCGGGCGGATCCCGAAGTACTCGTCGCTCTCGGCGGCGCTCACCTTCTCGATGGTGCCCTCGACGCGGACCTGGCGCTCGAGCTCCTTCCAGAAGAAGATGAGGGCGGCCACGGGGCGCGCCGCGAGGTCCCGGCCCTTGCGGCTCGAGTAGTTCGTGTAGAAGACGAAGCCGCGCTCGTCGAGGGCCTTGAGGAGCATGATGCGCGCCGAGGGCCGGCCGTCGGCGTCGACGGTGGCGAGCGTCATGGCGGTGGGCTCGAGAACCTCGGACTGGATCGATTCCGTGAGCCAGGCGTGGAACTGCTTGAAGGGATCGGCGTCGACGTCGGTCTCGTCGAGGCGCCGGAGGGCGTAATCCTTGCGAATGTCGGCGATGTTCATGGTGGGCCGGAAACGGGGACTGTTCCCTTTTCGTCCGGTATCTCTATTATCGCGGAAATCGAAGGCGCGCCGGGCCGGCGCGGGATTCCAAGGAAGAGAGCGCACCTCCCATGACGCGTCCCTGGCTCGACCACTATCCGCCCGGAGTGCCCGCCGACGTCGACATCTCCGCGACGCCCACGCTGGTGCACCTCTTCGACGAGGCCGCCCGGCGCTTCGGCGCGCACGACCAGGCGGTCTTCCTCGGGCGATCCTACTCGTACGCGCGCATGGACGAGGCCGGCCGGCGCCTGGCCGCGTGGCTCGCCTCGCAGGGCATCGGGCCCGGGGCGCGCGTGGCGATCATGATGCCCAACGTTCCGCAGTACGCGCCCGCCGTGCTCGGCGTGCTGCGCGCCGGCGCGACGGTGGTGAACGTGAACCCGCTCTACACCGCCCGCGAGTTGCGCGCCCAGCTCGAGGATGCGCAGGTCGCGGCCATCGTGGTGCTGGAGAACTTCGCGGCGACCCTGCAGGAGGCGATGGCGGGCCTCGCGCCGATCCGCGTGCTCGTGGCGGCCGTGGGCGACTGGCTCGGGCGGGTGAAGGGGCCGCTCGCGAACTTCGTCCTGCGGCGAGTGAAGAAGGCGGTGAAGCCGTGGTCGATCGCGGGCGCGATCCGCCTCGACCGCGCGCTCGCGGGGGGCGCGCGGCTGCCGTTCCACCCCCCGGCCATCGCTTCCGCCGACGTGGCGTTCGTCCAGTACACCGGCGGCACGACCGGCGTGTCCAAGGGCGCGATGATCACGCACGGCAACGCCGTCCACGCGGTGCTCGCGGCGCAGTCCTGGCTCGCCCCCGCCATGGACCGCGAGCCGCGCGTCGCGAATCCCGTGGTCGTCTGCGCGCTGCCGCTCTATCACATCTACGCGCTCGTCGCGTGCCTGCTGCTGGGGCTTCGCATCGGCGCGAAGAGCCTGCTCGTCCCCAACCCGCGCGACCTGGCCGCGCTCGTGCGGGACCTGCGGCGCGACCCGCCGCACCTCTTCCCCGCCGTGAACACGCTCTACAACGCGCTCCTCGAGCACCCCGGGTTCGGCGTGATCGATTTCTCGGGGCTGCGCGTCGCCAACAGCGGCGGCATGGCGGTGCAGCGCTCCGTGGCCGAGCGCTGGCTCGCGCGCACCGGCTGCGCCATCGTCGAGGGCTGGGGCCTCACGGAGGCGACCGGGGGCGTGACCTGCAACCGGGTCGACGTGGCCGAATGGACCGGCACGGTCGGCCTTCCCTTCCCGGGCTGCGAGATCGACGTGAGGGACCTCCACGGCAAGCCCGTTGCGCCGGGCGAGCCGGGCGAGGTCGTCGTGCGCGGGCCGCTCGTGATGGCGGGCTACTGGCGCAGGCCCGAGGAGACGGCGCACGCCTTCACCGCCGACGGGTGGCTGCGCACGGGCGACATCGGCGTGACGGACGCGAAGGGGGAGCTGCGCATCGTCGACCGCAAGAAGGACATGATCATCGTGTCGGGATTCAACGTGTTCCCCAACGAGATCGAGGAGGTCGCGACGCTGCACCCCGGCGTGAGCGAGGCGGCCGCCATCGGCGTGCCGGACGAGAAGAGCGGCGAGGCGGTGAAGCTCTTCATCGTGCGCCGCGACCCCGCGCTCACCGAGGACGACCTGGCCGCGTTCCTGCGCGAGCGGCTCACCGGCTACAAGCGTCCGCGGCAGTACGTGTTCGTGGACGGGCTGCCCAAGACGCCCGTCGGCAAGATCCTGCGGCGGGCGTTGAGGGAGTTGGCGGGGGGGTAGCAGGCGAGGCGGGGATTCGAGGGGCTTGCCGGAGCCTGCGCCGCAGCACGACATGGCGTGCTGCGGTTCCCGAGGATCGCGAAAAGTCCCGGCGGCTGTGGAACTCGCGGCCTCCAGCGATCGGACGCCCTGATGCCGCGTCCGATCCTTGCACACTCAAACAGTCCTCGCCGAAATCCCGGGACTTTTCGCGATCCTCGGCTGCGGCTCCCGATCGGCAATCCCCTCGAATCCCCGCCTCGTCTGAAGCGGTCGCGAACTCGATGCGGCCGACCGAAGCCACCATCCGCGACGCCTTGGCCGCCGCGTCCCCGTCGTGACGACGCTAGAGATCCTCTCGTCGCAGGACGAACACGAAACCGGGCCCGGCGGAGACCGACGGCCACTGGAAGGCGAGCTTCGGGAAGGCGCGCTCGAGGGCCTTGCGGTTGTGGCCGATCTCGACGACGAGGAGCCCGCCGGGATTCAGGTGACGCTTCGCCTGCGCGAGGATGGTGCGCGTGTGGGCGAGGCCGTCGCGGCCGCTCGCGAGGGCCATCTCGGGCTCCTGGCGGTACTCGTCGGGCAGGCGCTTCATCGAGGCGGCCTTCACGTAGGGCGGGTTCGAGACGATGAGGTCGTAGGTGCGGCCGGCGAGGGCGCCGAAGAGGTCGGAACGCACGAGGTGCACGCGGCGGCCGAGCTTGTAGCCCTCGACGTTCCTCGCGGCCACCTCGAGGGCGTCGGGGGAGAGGTCGGCCGCGTCGACCTTCGCCTTCGGGAAGGCGAGCGCCGCGAGGATGGCGAGGCAGCCGGACCCCGTGCACAGGTCGAGCGCCGCGCGGACGCGGGAAGGGTCGCGGACCCACTCGACGAGCTTCGCGCGCAGGAGCTCCGCGATGAAGGAGCGCGGCACGATCACGCGCTCGTCGACGTAGAAGCGGTGCGGCCCCAGCCACGCCTCCTTCACGAGATAGGCGGCGGGCTTGCGCGTGCGGATGCGCCTCGCGACGAGGGCCGTGGCGGCCTTCGCGCGTTCCGCGTCGACGGCGAGGTCGAGGTAGGGCCCGAGCTGGTCGACGGGAAGCCCGAGCGAGTGCAGCACGAGCCAGGCGGCCTCGTCGATGGCGTTGGTGGTCCCGTGCCCGAACGAGACCCGCGCCTCCTCGAGCCGCGAGGCGGCCCCGAGCACGAGGCTCCTCACGTTGATGCCCTTCGAGGGGACGGTGCGGGCCACGGAGGCTACTTCACGCCCAGCAGGTCCTCGCAGGCGAGGCGGTAGATCTCCGTGAGGGGCTCGATCTCGTCGAGCGAGATGGCCTCGTTCACCTTGTGGATCGAGCGGTTCACCGGCCCGAACTCCACGACCTCGGGACAGATCTCGGCGATGAAGCGGCCGTCGGAGGTGCCGCCGGTGGTGGAAACTTCCGGCGTCACGCCCGAGACCCGCTTCACGGCGCGCGTGAGCGTCTCGACGAGCCGGCCGCGCGGCGTGAGGAAGGGCCGGCCGCCCAGGATCCACTCGATGGCGTAGTCGAGCCCGTGGCGGTCGAGCGCGGCGTGCACGCGCGCCTTGAGGCCGTCGACCGTGCTCGCCGTCGAGAAGCGGAAGTTGAAGTCGACCTTCGCCTCGCCGGGGATGATGTTGAGCGCGCCGGTGCCCGCGTGGTAGTTCGAGACCTGCCAGGTGGTCGGCGGGAAGAACTCGTTGCCCTCGTCCCACTCCGTGGCCGCCAGCTCCGCGAGCACGGGGGCTAGCTCGTGGACGGGGTTCCTCGCGAGGTGGGGATAAGCCACGTGTCCCTGGACGCCCTTCACCGTGAGGCGGCCGGTGAGCGTGCCGCGGCGGCCGTTCTTGATGGTATCGCCGAAGCGCTCGGCCGAGGTGGGCTCGCCCACGATGCAGTAGTCGATCGATTCGCCGCGCGCCCTGAGCGCCTCGACGACGCGGACGGTGCCGTCCACGGACGGCCCTTCCTCGTCGGAGGTGATGAGCAGCGCCAGGGTCCCCGGGTGGCCGGGATGCGCCTTCACGATGCGCTCGGCCGCCACGACGAACGCGGCGATCGAGGTCTTCATGTCCGCCGCGCCTCGGGCGTGGAGATTGCCGCCCTTGATCGTGGGCACGAAGGGATCGGTCTGCCACTGGTCGAGCGGGCCGGTCGGCACGACGTCCGTGTGGCCGGCGAGCGCCAGTACCGGCTTCGACTGGCCGTGCCGGATCCAGAGGTTCGTCACGTCGCCGCACTGGAAGGTCTCGGCGACGAAGCCGAGCGGCGCCAGGCGCTCGACGATCAGCCGCTGGCAGCCCTCGTCGGCCGGCGTGACCGAGGGGCGCGAGAGCAGCGCCATGGCCAGCTGCAGGGTCGGGTTGTCCGTCATGGGATCGCCCCCCGCTAGAGCGGGGAGCCCCGCGCCGGCCAGGGAGCGCGGCGGGCGACCGTGGGCCCCACGCGCTCCTCGACGTAGCGGCGCAGCTGCGGCTTCGCGCCGAAGAAGAAGAACACCTCGGCGCACACGAAGAGCGGGCCCGCGAGCAGCTGCTTCGCGTCGTCGAAGAAGGCGGGCTTCATGCCCTCGAACTTGTGGCCCCAGAACTGCAGCGCCCAGCCGAAGACGAAGAGCGCGACGGCGAGCGCGAGCGCGGGGCCCTCGGACAGCCGCGCCGTGAGCTCGCTCGCGGCCGCGCACATGGCGAAGAGGACCACCGCCATGGCCGAGCCGAAGGCCATGTCGAGGCGGACGTAATAGGCGGTCGCGGCGACCGCGGCCACGGCGGCGGGCGTGATGGCCACGCCGGCGACCGGGAAGGAGACGATCGCGAGCGCCAGCACGACCGCGAAGACGATCAGCGGGATGCCGAAGAAGTGCGTCGCGATGTTTCGGCGGTCGCGATGGTAAGCCGCGTACTGCGTGAGGAGCTGCTCGATCGGCCTCATGGGGTCGTCGCCGCGGTCGGATGCCGGAGAAGCCCGTATTCTAGCTTGCTTGTGAGGGGCGCCGTCCCTGCCGCAGAATGGCGCGCATGAGCGATGCCTGGATCCGGCGGCTGGTGGCCGCGGCCATCGCCCTCCTCGTGATCCACGAGGTGGGCTCGTGGGTCTACGCCGCGTTCGGCGCGGCGGCCGGCCTGCTCTCGGCGCTGCTGGTGGCGGCCGTGTCGTTCTTCAGCGCGAGGATGGCGCAGGTGGGAGCGGGCAACACGGCCTGGTTCCTCCTGCCGACGCTCCTGTTCACTGCGCTGCCGATCGCGGCCAGGGTGTGGAGCCTGCTCACCGTGCAGCGCAGCGCGTGGGACGCCGCGCTCGACCTGGCGCCGTTCCTCGTCGGGTTCGCGGCGCCGGTGCTGCTGCTTCTCTGGGCCTACACGGCGCTTCGACGCCGCGCGGGCTAGAGGCGCGGCTCGGACGATTCGTCCGAGATCTTGAATTCGGCGAACGACGGCCCGCTCGGGCCGCGGGTCGGCACCGGGTTCTTCGCGCGCTCGGCAATCGCCGGCATGATGCCGGAGTTGCCCAGCAGCAGCCCCAGGTTGGTGGCGGAGTCGGCGTTGGCGAGCGCCTCGTCGGTGGAGATCCTGCCCTGGCGCACGAGGCGGAAGAGGTCCTGCTCGAAGGTCTGCGAGCCGGGGGACATGCTCTTCTCCATCATCTCCTTCACCTCGCCCACTTCGCCCTTCTCGATGGCCTCGGCGACGTTGCGGGTGTTGAGCAGCACCTCGACGGCCGGGGTGCGCTTGCCGTCCACCGTCTTCACCAGGCGCTGCGACACGATGGCCTTGAGGGACACCGAGAGGTCCTGCAGCAGCATGGGGCGCACTTCCAGCGGGAAGAAGCTGATCACGCGGTTCATGGCCTGGTAGGAGTTGTTGGCGTGCAGCGTGGCGAGGCACAGGTGACCGGAGAGCGCGTAGGTGAGCGCCATGCGCATCGTCTCCTGGTCGCGGATCTCGCCGATGAGGATGCAGTCGGGCGCCTGGCGCATGGCGTTGCGGAGCGCGTCATGGAAGGCGTGCGTGTCGTTGCCCACCTCGCGCTGGTTGAAGATGCACTTCTTGGGCGTGAAGACGTACTCGACCGGGTCCTCGATGGTGAGGATGTGGTTGGCCACCATCTGGTTGCGGTAGTCGAGCATCGAGGCGAGCGTCGTCGACTTGCCCGAGCCCGTGGCGCCCACCACGAGGACGAGGCCGCGCTTCTCCATGACGAGCTGCAGCAGCACCGGCGGGAGGTTCAGGTCCTCGAGTTTCGGGATCTCCGCGGTCACGTAGCGGATGACGCACGCCACGGATCCCTTCTGCCAGAAGACGTTCACGCGGAAGTTGCCGATCCCGGGCATGGGCTTCGAGAGGTTCAGCTCGAGGTCCTTCTCGAAGGTGGCGACCTGCGTGGGCGTGAGGAACTCGTAGATGATCTTCTTGACCGTCTCCGCGTCCATCACCTGCGGGTTGACGGGCATGATGTTGCCCTGGATCTTGATCATGATCGGCGAGCCGACGGAGAAGAAGATGTCGGAGGCCTTCTTCTCGGCCATGAGGCTCAGGAGCTTCTCGATGAACATGGGTTCCTCCGGGGGGATCCGTGACGGGCGCGGGGCGGGGAACTAGTCGCCCCTTAGAAGTTCATTAATGCCGGTCTTGGCGCGCGTTTTCGCATCGACCTGCTTGATGATCACGGCGCAATAGAGACTATACCGGCCGTCGTGGCCGGGCAAGTTGCCCGAGACCACCACGGAGCCCGGCGGGATGCGGCCGTAGGTGACCTGGCCCGTGGCGCGGTCGTAGATCTTGGTGGATTGCCCGATGTAGACGCCCATCGAGATCACGGAGCCCTCGCCCACGATCACGCCTTCCACCACTTCGCTGCGCGCGCCGATGAAGCAGTTGTCCTCGATGATGGTGGGGTTCGCCTGCAGGGGCTCCAGCACGCCGCCGATGCCCACGCCGCCCGACAGGTGCACGTTCTTGCCGATCTGCGCGCACGAGCCCACGGTGGCCCACGTGTCCACCATCGTGCCCTCGTCGACGTAGGCGCCGATGTTCACGTAGGAGGGCATGAGCACCACGTTCTTCGCGATGAAGGTGCCATGCCGGGCGGCCGCGGGCGGGACCACGCGGAAGCCCCCGGCCGCGAAGTCGGCCTGCGAGTAGTCGGCGAACTTGGAGTCCACCTTGTCGAAGTAGTGGGTGTAGCCGCCCTGCATGATCTCGTTGTCGCGCAGGCGGAAGGACAGCAGCACCGCCTTCTTGACCCACTGGTGGGTGACCCACTCGCCGTCCTTCTTCTCGGCGACGCGCAGGCGCCCGGCGTCCAGGTCGGCCAACACGTCGCGGACGGCCGAGACGACGTCGGGGGCGTTGGCGGCGGTGAGGCTCGCGCGGTTCTCGAAGGCGAGCTCGATGATGGATTGGATTTTGTCCATGGTCTTCGGTCGGTTCAGGAAAGGGGGGCGGTGGCCGCGCCGCTGCGCGCGAAGGCGGCGATGCGGCGGCCGGCCTCCGCGGCCTCCGCCACCGTGGATACGAGCGCGATGCGGACGTGCCCGCGGCCGGGATTCGCGCCGTGCGCCTCGCGCGAGAGGTAGCTGCCCGGCAGCACGGTCACGTTCGCGGTGGCGTAAAGGTCGCGCGCGAAGGCCTCGTCGTCGCCGGGCACGGCGGCCCAGTAGTAGAACGCGGCCTCGGGCCGCGCCAGCGGCAGCATGGGGTTCACGAGGTCGAAGAACGTGGCGAACTTCTCGCGGTAGAGGCGCCGGTTCTCCGCCACGTGCGCCTCGTCGTTCCAGGCGGCGATGGAGGCGAGCTGCACGGTGTTGGACACGGCCGCGCCGTGGTAGGTGCGGTAGAGAAGGAACCGCTCGAGCACTTCGGCGTCGCCGGCGGCGAACCCCGACCGGAGGCCCGGCGCATTGGAGCGCTTGGAAAGCGAGCCCATCACCACCAGGCGCGGGAAGCCGGCGCGGCCGAGCAGGTGCGCGGCGCCGAGCGCTCCCAGCGGCGGCACCGACTCGTCGAAGTAGATCTCGCCGTAGCACTCGTCGGAGACGATTGTGAAGCCGTAGCGGTCCGAGAGCGCGAAGAGCCGCTCCCACTCGGCGATCGGCATGACGCGGCCGTTGGGGTTGTTGGGGGAGCAGGCGAAGAGGAGCCGCGTGCGCTTCCACACGCGCTCCGGCACCGAGTCCCAGTCCTGGGCGAAGCCCGTGTCGGCCGTGGCATTCACGTAGAAGGGCCGCGCGCCGCCCAGCAGGGCCGCGCCCTCGTAGATCTGGTAGAAGGGATTGGGGCAGACGACGAGCGCGTCGTGCTCGCCCGGATCCAGCACCGCCTGCGCGACGGCGAAGAGGGCCTCGCGGCTGCCGGCCACGGGGATGACCTGGCGCTCGGGATCCACGGCGGGCAGCCCGTGGCGCCGGCACAGCCACGCCGCGATGGCCGCGCGAAGCTCCGGCAGCCCCTTCGTGAGGGGGTAGCGCGCGAGGCCGCCGAGGTTCGCCGTCACCGCCTCCTTGAGGAAGGCGGGCGTGGGGTGCTGCGGTTCCCCGATGGAGAGGTTCACGGGCGCGAGCCCGGCGGGCGGCGTGGCGCCGGCCAGCAGGACGCGCAGCTTCTCGAAGGGATAGGGCTTGAGGAGCCCCAGGCGCGGGTTCATCCCGCGATTATCGCCCGAAGAGGCGCTTGAACGGCAGCCGGATCCACCAGCCGAGGCCGGCGCGGCGCTCGATCTCCCGGTCCCGCTCGGCGAGGCCGCGCGACTGCTCCGAGACCGTCCGCCCGGCCTGCGCGAGGCGGCTCTCCAGGTCGCCCGCCCACGCGAGCGCCTCGTCACGGGATCGCACGGCCTCGCGGTGGGCCGCCTCCAGCTCGGCCACCTTGCGTTCGAGCGCGTCGCCGCGGGCGTTGGATGCCGCCACGTCGCGCATCACCTTCTCGTAGTCCCGGTGCACGGCGTCGTCGCGGTCGGCGAGGACGGAGAGCGTCGCCGGCAGCATTCCCAGGTTCCCGATGGAGCGGCTCGCGACGACGACGAAATAGAGCGGCTCGCCGAGGGTCGGCGCCGCGTCGGCGGGATTCGCCTCGGCGACCTCCGCGAGGTGCCCGGTCTCCGGGTGCGGCTCGGGCGCGATCACGGAAAAGAAGCTGGGCCGCTGGCCGTACCACCGCGAGTACTTGAATCGCCGGGAGACGAGGCGCTCCAGCTCCTCGCGGTAGAGCTCCTTCACGTGGAACTCGTTGGCGAACCCGCGCCGGTCGCTGTACTCGCGCTTGTTGGGGCAGGAAAGGAGCAGCAGGCCGTCGGGCGCGAGCACGCGCGCGACCTCGTCCAGGAACTCCTCCTGCCCGGCGATGTGCTCGATCGTCTCGAAGGACACGAAGAGGTCCACGCTGGCGTCGGGAAGCGGCAGCTTCGCGCAGGGCGCCTCGACGAAGGCGAGGTTCGGCGTGCCCCCGTAGGCGGCGCGCGCGTGGGCGATCGCCTCGGCGGAAATGTCGGCGCCCATGACGCTCGCGGCGGTGCGCGCGAGCAGCGCGGAGCCGTAGCCCTCCCCGCAGGCGGCATCGACCACCCGCAGCCCCTTCGCGAACTGCGCGGCGAAGTGGTAGCGGTGCCAGTGCTCCACCCAGATCTCGCCGCGGGTGCCGGGGACGAAGCGCTCGCCGGTGAAGGACAGGTCGGCAGGGGTCGAAGGCATCGGTCGATTATAGGCGCGCGGTCGCGGCCGCGCGCGCCCTACCGGAGCATCCCCCGCCGCCGCAGCCGTTCGACGACGGGCCTGCGCCACGCGGCGAGCCACGCCAGGATGCGGTTGCCGAGCACGAAGCGCTTCACGTCGTGGCGAGTCACCATCATCACCGCCTGGCTTCTCGCGTAGGCATCGGCCATCTCGGAGATCTCGCGCGGCGAGGCGGTGATGCGAAGCCGTCGCTGCCGCTCGAGGGCGTCGGCGTAGGCGCGGTCGAGGAGGGCCTGGCGCCCGGCGGCGTCGCGGTTGTCGGCCGGCACGCGGTACTTGGACGTCGTCTTCTCCACCAGCACGAAGTCGTCCTCGAGCGTGTAGCGCGTCCAGAGGTTCCAGTCCTCGAGCTGGTCCATGTCCTCGGCGAACCCGCCGTGCTTCTCGTAGAGCGAGCGGTGGAAGAGCACCGCCTGGATGGGCAGGTAGTTGTGGTGCCACATCGTGAGGCGGTCGAAGGGCTGGCGGTGGATCGTGGAGTGGACCGTCTCCTCGTACTCGGCCTGCTCGCGATCGCGCACGGCCGTCTTCGTCTCCCAGGCGAGGCCGTAGGCGCCCTTTACCCGTGCAGCCAGCGCCGCCTGCACGAGCATTTCCACGTGGTCGGCAAAGAGCACGTCGTCGTCGTCGAGGAAGTTGAGCCACTCGCCCGTGGCCAGCACCAGCGCGCGATTGCCGGCCCGGGAGCGTCCGCCGCTCGTACCGGTCGACTCGTAGCGGATGTCGAGGCGGCCGCGGAACTCGTCCACCACGGATTTCGACGCGGGCGGGCCATCCTCCACCACCACGACCTCGAGGTTCTCCCAGGTCTGGTGGGCGCAGGACGAAAGCGCCTCGCGAAGCCACGCCGCGCGGTTCACGGTGCGGATGAGGATCGACACCTTCGGCCGGTCGTCTTCCGGGTGCTCGCGCCGCGAACGGAACTCGTGGAAGGCGCCGTCGCGGCGCGTCTCGTAGCACCAGCCGGAGAAGAGCGGGCGGAACGCAGGCGTGGAGGGCACGCGCGAGGCGAGGAAGTGCGGCGCACTGCCCAGCGCGCGAAGGCCCGTCATGAATAGGCCCCGGCGCCGGCCGGGAAAGTCGCTGGGCGCGAGGACCTCGGCGGCCAGCATCGCGAAGCCCTGCGCGATGCGCGCGATGCCGCCGTAGCGCATGCGAAGCCCGAGGTTGGTCTGCACGCCGCCGAAGACCTGCAGCGGCTTCACCTCCGCGGCCACCTTGTAGGTGCGGTGCACCACGGCGCAGCGCGGCTGGTAGGTGACGCGCCAGCCCTTCGCGCGCAGGCGCCACGAGAGGTCGACGTCCTCGCCATACATGAAGATGGCCTCGTCGAAGCCGCCCACGGACTCGTAGGCCTCGCGGCGAAAGAGCGTGGCGGCGCCGCTCACCCAGGGCGCGTCGAGGGTCGCGGGGTCGTAGGCCTTGGGGTGCTCGTAGGGGATCTGGCGCATTTCCCAGGCGGCGACCTTCGCCTCGTCCTTCGCGGCTGTCTCGACGAGGCGCTCCAGCGCGCCCGGCTCGACGATGCAGTCCTGGTTGATGACGAGCAGGAACGGCGATTTCCCGCGCCGCGCGTTGGCGTTGTGGCCGCGGCCGAAGCCCAGGTTCTCGCCGGAGCGGTGCACGTCGACGGTGGCGAACGCGCCCACGGCCAGCTCCGGCATGGCGCGGATGGACTCGGTCTCGTCGGCCTCGGGGCTGTTGTCCTCGACGAAGAGGTGCAGGCGCAGCTTGCTGGCGGCCTCGGCGAGGCTCGCGAGGAGGGAGGCGAGGAGCTCGGTCTCGGGCCGGTAGGTGACGACGCTCAGGTCAACGTCGCGCATCGAAGGCGAGCTTCAGCAGCAGGCGCCTGGCCGGCGAGGGCAGGCGGTCGAGCGCTTCCTTGTTGAGGCGAAGGAGGTCGACCTCCTTCGCGAGGGCCTCGCGCGCCTCGTTCGACTGGCGAAGCTCCTCCTGCACCGCGCGGACGTCGGCCTCGAGCTTGGCGATCCAGGCGCGGGCCTGCGTCTCGAAGTCGCCGGCCTGCTTCCTCGTGGCCTCGAGGGCGGCGAGGGTCTGGGCCAGCTCGTCGCACAGGCGCACGAGCTCGGCGCGGAAGAGGGCGCCGTCGAGGTTCCGCGCCACGAGCGACTCGATGGCGGCCGCGTCCGCGGATTCGGGCGCGGCCGGGTCGATGCCGAAGCGCGCGTAGAAGGCGTCGAGGGAGCGGGTCATGGCGTCGAGGGGCGGGATGCGCGCGGGGTCGGGCCGCGCGAGCGCCAATTGTACCCGGGCCCTCTCGGCATCCCGGCTTCCGCCGACCAGCTCGCGGATGCGGCCGGCGAGGAAGTCGGCGTCGAACGCTTCGGGCAGGAGCCAGCCGCCGCCGTGCTCCCCCACGCGATCGGCCAGCGCGCCCCGCGGCGAGGCGAGGACGGGCACGCCCGCGGCCCACGCCTCGGAGAGGGCGTAGCTGAAGCTCTCGGGCGCCGGGTTGGGCAGCAGCACGAGGCTCGCGCCGTAGGCCCGGAGCAGCGCCGCCGCCCGCCCTTCCTCGTAGGCGCCATGGACGAAGAGCCGCCCGGGAATCCGCCACCCCGGATAGAGCTGCCGGTCGAGGTAGCCGACGACGACGAGGGCGATGCCGCTCCCCTCGAGCTTCGCGGCGAGCGCCTCCACGAGGTCCGATCCCTTGTGCGGCCCCAGGGCGCCCAGCAACGCCACGACGCGCTCCGGCCGCTGCCGCAAGAACCCCTCCCTAATCAGATTGGGAAAAATAATCTGATTACTTTCGGGGAGGCCGTTGGGGACGACGTCGACGGAAAGGCCGGGGACGTGGCGCATGGCGAGGTCGGCCAGCCAGCGCGAGGGGGCGAGGACGGCCTTCGAGTCGAGGAGCGTGCGCGAGGTGCCGGCGAGCCAGGCGGGATCGGGGGAGAGCGGATCGCCCGAGGCGAAGGCGTCCTCGCGCAGGAAGAGGACGTCGTGCAGCGTCGTCATGCGCGGGACCCCGAGCGCGCGGCAGGCCCATTCGCCGCGGCTGCGCGGCGCGCGCGTGAGCTGGTGGAGGTGCACGAGCCCCACGCGGCGGCTTCGCAGCCAGCCGGCAAGCGCGTCGCCCACGGCGCCGGCGGCCAGCGCGTGGAAGCGGCCGGCGCGCGGCTCCTCGATCACGTCCACGCCCTCGCCCGCGTGCCAGATGAGCTGCGGCCGGGGCACGCCGCGCACGAGGTCGCGCACGTGACGGTCCACGCCGCCTCCGAAAAGGCTCGTCACGTGGAGGATCGCGGGCGGGTTCATCGGGGCCGGGGGCGGGGACGCTAGAATGATGCCTGAAAGTGTCCCGCATCCCCTCCCTTCCCGTTGCCTCCCTGCTCGTCGGCGCTTCCCTCTGGGGCGTCGTCTGGTATCCCTATCGCCTGCTCGGGGCCGCGGGCCTCGACGGCGCGTGGGCGTCCGCGCTCACCTACGGCGTGGCGCTCGCCGTGGGCACGGCCGCCTTCCTCGGCCACTGGCGCGACGTGGCGCGCGCGCCTTGGGGTTGCGTCGCGATGGCGCTCGCCATCGGCTGGAGCAACCTCGCCTACGTGATCGGCGTTCTCGAGGGCGAGGTGATGCGCGTGCTGCTCCTCTTCTACCTGGCGCCGCTGTGGACCGTGCCCCTCTCGCGCATGCTGCTCGGTGAGCGGCTCGACCTGCGCGGCGCCCTGGTGATGGCGGTGGCGCTCGTGGGCGCCGCCGTGATGCTGTGGCACCCGGACCACGGCGCCCCGTGGCCGGCCAACCGTGCCGAGTGGCTGGGCGTCGTCGCGGGATTCTTCTTCGCGCTGGGAAACGTGCTGGTGCGCGCGCTCGCCGGCCTTCGCGACACCGCCAAGTCGCTCGCGATCTGGGCGGGCGTCACGGTCGCCGCGTTGGCCTATCTCCCCTGGGCGCCGACGACGGTGGCGGCGGCCATTCCCGCCGCGGCCGGCTCCTGGGGCGTGTGGGTGCCGGTGGGCCTTGCGCTCGTGGCGATGAGCCTCGCGCTGCAGTACGGCCTTTCGCGCGTGCCGGCCAACCGCGCCATCGTCATCCTGCTCTTCGAGCTGGTGGTGGCGGCGATCGCGTCCTACTGGCTCGCGGGGGAGGTGCTGGGGACGCGCGAGTGGATCGGCGGCGCGCTCATCGTGGCGGCAAGCCTGGCGAGCGGCTTCCGCAACGGCGGAACGGAGAAAAAGTAATCGGATCAGGGAAACTAATCCGATTGCTCGCCGAGGTCGACGCGCTCCGGCGCCTTCCAACCTTTCATGCGGTAGTCGGCCTCGACGGTGGTGTAGATGCCGCCGCGCACGAGGAACTCCGCGGTGAGGCGCATGTAGCGCGGGCGCGTGGCGGCGACGAGGTCGTCGAGGATCTCGTTGGTCACCGCCTCGTGGAATTTGCCCTCGTTGCGGAACGACCAGATGTAGAGCTTGAGGCTCTTCAGCTCCACGCACGCCGCGTCGGGCACGTACTCGAGGTGCATCGTCGCGAAGTCCGGCTGGCCCGTCTTGGGGCACAGGCACGTGAACTCCGGGATCTCCATGCGGATCACGTAGTCGCGATCGGGATTGGGGTTGGGAAAGGTCTCCAGCTCCTTCGCTGCGGCGGCGCGGGGGCCGCTCCCCAGGGCCCGCAGGCCCGCTGTCAAGTCCTTCCTGCGCGATCTTTTCGAGGCCATTGGGTGCGGGAATCCGATCCGGTAAAATCACCGATTGTACGCGAACCCCAAGCCCCACCGGCCGCTCGGCCTGGTGGGGTTTTCTCATAAGAACCAATACCTTGCGACTCACTTCCGTCAAACTCTCCGGCTTCAAGTCCTTCGTCGACCCGACCCAGATCGCGGTTCCCGGCCAATTGGTCGGCGTGGTCGGCCCCAACGGGTGCGGCAAGTCCAACGTGATCGACGCCGTGCGCTGGGTGCTCGGGGAATCGAGCGCCAAGCAGCTTCGCGGCGAGCACATGCACGACGTGATCTTCAACGGCTCGACGGAGAGGAAGCCCGTGGGCCGCGCCTCCGTCGAGCTCGTGTTCGACAACACGCTGGGCCGCGTGGGCGGCGCCTGGGCGCAGTACGCCGAGATCAGCGTGAAGCGCGTGCTCTCGCGCGACGGGGACTCGAACTACTACATCAACGGCCAGCACGTGCGCCGCCGCGACGTGCAGGACATCTTCCTCGGCACGGGCCTGGGGCCGCGCGCCTACTCCATCATCGAGCAGGGGATGATCTCGCGCGTGATCACCTCCAAGCCCGAGGAGCTGCGCGTCTTCCTCGAGGAGGCCGCGGGCGTGTCCAAGTACCGAGAGCGCCGCCGCGAGACGGAGCTGCGCCTCGAGGACACGAAGGAGAACCTGGCGAGGGTGGGCGACATCCGCGCCGAGCTCGACGCGCAGCTCGAGCGGCTCGGCCAGCAGGCCGAGGTCGCCGCTCGCTACCAGGACCTCCAGGCCCAGCTCGCGCTCAACCACAACCTCCTCGCCTTCACGCGCCTGCGCGAGGCCGAGCAGGCGAGGAACCGCCACGCCAACGAGCTGCAGAAGGTGCAGGTGAGCCTCGAGGCCGAGACCGCGAAGCTGCGCGACTCCGAGCGCGCGCTCGAGGAGCTGAGGAGCCGCCACTACGAGGAGACGGACCAGCTCTCCGAGCGCCAGGGCGCCCTCTACGCCGCCAACGGCGAGGTGCAGTCCCTCGAGCAGGAGATCGCCTTCCTGGGCGAGAGCCGCCGCCGCATGGCCACGCAGCTCGAGTCGATCGCCGCCGAGATCGCGGAGGTCGAGCGGCGCATCGCGGAGGCGCAGTCCGACCGCGGCCGCTGGGAGGGCGAGATCGAGAGCGCCCGCGCCGCCATCGCCACGCGCGACGCGGAGCTCGAAGCCGCGCGGGCCGCTCTGCCCGGCGCGGAGGAGGCGCAGCAGAAGGCGGCCGCCGCAGTTCGCGCCGCCGAGGCCGAGATGTCGGCCGCCGAGCAGGCGCAGGGCGTCGAGGAGACGCGCGAGTCGCACGCGCTCAAGATCCTGGCGCAGCTCGAGGCGCGCAAGAACCGCCTCAAGCAGGAGAACATGGCCCTCGTGTTCCCGGAGCCGGAGAAGCTCGCGGCGCTCGATGCGCAGCGCGCGGCCACTGCCGCGAAGGCGGCCGGGCTGGAGCAGTCGCAGCGCGCCGCCGAGGAGCGGCTTCCCGCCCTCGAGGAGGAGCGCCGCCAGGCGCAGCACGCCCTGCAGGAGCGCACGCGCGAGGCCGCGCTGCTCGAGGCGGCCCTCACGGCCCTCGAGGCGCAGCAGGCCAAGCTCGACAACAACACGCGCCTGGCCGAGTGGGTCCGCACCCACGCCCTCGACCGCGCCGAGCGCCTCTGGCAGGCCATCCACGTCGAGGCCGGCTGGGACGACGCCGTCGAGGCGGCGCTGGGCGTGCGCCTCAACGCCGCGCGGCTCGCCGACGAAGGCGGGCTCCCGGAGCTGCTGCGCGACGCGCCCCCGGGCAGCTTCGCGGTGTTCGTCGAGCGCGGCGCGCCCGAGGCCGCCGCTCCCGCCACGCACCTGAAGTCGCTGGCCTCGGTCGTCTCGAGCACGCGGGCCGGCGTGTCGGCCTACATCAGGGACGCGCTGGCCGGCGTCTTCATCCTGCCCGAGGGCGAGGAGGGGCTCGCGCTCGCGCGGGTGCTCCCGCCGGGCGGGCTCCTCGTGTCGAAGGCAGGCCACCTCTTCGGCCGCCAGGGCGTGGTCTTCCACGGCCCGCAGTCGGAGCTGCACGGGGTCCTGCAGCGCCAGCGCGAGATCGAGGAGCTGCAGGCGAAGCTGCCCTCCGTGGCATCGGCGAGGAACGCCGTCGAGGCGCGGCTCGCCGAGCTCGACGGGCTCGTCCGCGAGGGCCAGGAGGCGGCGCGGAGGTTGCGCGAGGAGCTCGCGCGCGAGCGGCAGGCGGGCCACGCGCTCGAGGTGGAGCACCTCAAGCTTTCGCAGAGCTCGGAGCAGGCCGAGAAGCGCCGCGAGGCCATCCGCGGCGAGCTGGCCGACATCGATCTCGAGGAGAGCAAGGAGCGCCTCGAGATGCAGGAGGCGCAGCACGCGCTCCAGACCGGCTCGCAGAAGATCGAGGAGATCGTGCAGCGCCTGCAGGAGCTGGAAGGCGCCGCGCGGCAGGCCTCCGCGGCGCTGGATGCGGCGCGGGCCGGCGCGGCCGCGGCCGAGCGCGCGGCGCAGGAGG
>JBBIJT010000033.1:0-14491 GCA_037445795.1 Betaproteobacteria bacterium
CGGCCGCCTTCACCGGCGAGGCGCGCACCGTGCTGGAATCCAGCGGCAGCGCCGCCACGGCATCCGCGGGCTCGCGCTCGCCGACTGCTTCCGGCTGGAGCTCAACCTCATCCACGGCTGCTTCGCGCAGGGCGATTTCGTGGAGGGCATCCGCGCCTTGATCGTGGACAAGGACAACGCCCCCCGCTGGAACCCACCGTCGCTCGTGCAGGTGACCGACGCGTCCGTCGCGGCGTTCTTCGCCCCGCGCTGGACGCCGCCCGAACACCCCCTTCGCCATCTCTAGTCCCCAGGAGGAAACCTTGAAGCTCGTCACCTACTCCCCCGCCGCCGGCGGCACCCCGCGCCCCGGCCTCCTTCTCGACGGCGACCGCATCGTCGACATCGCGGCGAACGCGGCCGCCACGCCCGGCGTCGACTTTTCCACGATGCTCGGCATCGTCCAGGGGGGCGCCCCGGCGAGGAAGGCCCTCGACGCGCTCGCGGCCAGGCCGCCGGCCGCCACCGTGGCCCTTCGCGACGTGAAGCTGCACGCACCCATTCCCCGCCCGGCCAAGAACGTCTTCTGCGTCGGCTGGAACTACCTCGAGCACTTCGAGGAAGGCGCCAAGAAGCTGCAGGACAACCGCGAGCTGCCGCAGTGGCCGGTGTTCTTCAGCAAGGCGCCCACGGCCGTGAACGGCCCCTATGACCCCGTGCCCTTCGACGCTTCCATCTCGACCTCGCTCGACTGGGAGGTGGAGCTCGGCGTGGTGATCGGTCCCGGCGGCAAGAACATCAAGGCCGACGACGCCATGAACCACGTCTGGGGCTACACGGTGGTGAACGACGTGTCGTGGCGCGACCTCCAGCGCCGCCATGGCGGCCAGTGGCACAAGGGCAAGAGCCTGGACGGCACTTGCCCCATGGGCCCGGTGCTCGTCACGGCCGACAGCCTCGACCACACGAACCTGCGCGTGACCTGCCGCGTGAACGGCGTCACGAAGCAGGACTCGAACACGAAGTTCCTCTACTTCAAGCTGCCGCGCCTAATCCAGGACCTGTCGATGGGCATGACGCTCGAGGCGGGCGACATCATCTCCACCGGCACCCCCGAGGGCGTGGGTTTCGCCCGCAACCCGCCGGAGTTCCTGAAGCCGGGCGACCTCCTCGAAACGGAAATCGAGGGGATCGGCACCCTGCGCAACCCCATCGGGGGTTGATCCCGACCCGGGGGGACGGCCAGAATAGGCCTGTTCCCCCAGGAGGTCCGCATGCCGAGCACTATCCCGCCCGGAACCAGCGTCATCGGGCGCATGGGAATCTACCGGCGCCTGGTCGCGATCCCGTCGCTTCGCGACAGCTACGTCCGCAAGTTCGTGGCGGCCGCCTTCGTGAGCGCCCAGACGCCGCTGGCGGTGTTCATCGTCTACCTCCTGGTGGCACGGGCGGACCTCCCCACGATGTTCCCCATCCTGGCTGCCCTCGTGCTCGCCTCCGTGGCCGGCTTCCTGGGCACCCTCTGGCTTCTGCGCGAGCTCCTCGTGCCCATCGACCTCACCGCGGAGGCCCTGCGCGCGTTCCTGGAGAGCCGCCAGCTCCCGGACCTCCCCGTCGACTTCCCCGACCAGGCCGGGCGCCTCATGGAGGGAACCCAGTACACCCTCACGCAGCTGAACGAGACGATCAACCGCCTCGAGCGGGTATCGGATTCCGACGACCTCACGGGCATCTACAACCGCCGCGCCGGCGACAAGCGCCTCACGGAGGAGATCGCGCGCGCCGAGCGCGACCTGGAGAGCTTCCACGTGGCCTTCTTCGACCTGAACGGCTTCAAGGGGGTCAACGAGGAGCACGGCCACAGCGCCGGCGACGCCTGCATCTCGCACATGGCCGCGCTCCTGCAGCTCAACACCCGCCGCGGAGACTGGGTGGCGCGCTGGGGCGCCGACGAGTTCGCGGTGGGGCTGCACCGCAACCGCGCGCTCAAGCTCGTGATGGAGCGCATCGTGGCCGCCATTTCCGCGAGCCCCTGCGAGATCGCCCCCGGCAAGGAGCTGCAGCTCACGGTGAGCGTCGGCGTCGCCGAGTACCGCTTCGGCGCCGGCAAGGCGGGCCTGCTCCAGGACGCCGACCGCGCCATGTTCGAGGCCAAGCACCTCGCCAGGAAGACCCCCGGCTCGCACATCTGCTACTTCCACGAGGTGGCCACCGGCTCCCCCGTTCGCGAGGCCGCCACCGCCTGACGCCGCCAAGGCGGGGCGGGATTCGAGGTCGCAGCCGATCAGGAACGATAGCCGCGGGAAGCGAAAACTCCCGGGGTTTCGGCGAGGACTGTCTGAGTGTGCAAGGGTTGGTCGCGCGAGCGACCGATCGCTACGGGCCGCGAGTTCCGCAGCCGCCGGGAGTTTTCGCTTCCCAAGGGGACCGCGTCACCGTCCAGGTGACGTGGCGCTCGTTCCGGCTGCGACCTCGAATCCCGCCCCGCCTTGGCGGCGTCAGCCAAGAACCAGCAACGCGATGCCCATCAGCGCGAAGACGGCGGCCGCGACCATGTGCACGGCCCGCACGGGCAGGCGCTTGGCGAGCGCCTCGCCGAAGAACGCCACGGGCGCGTTGGCGAGCAGCATGCCCACGGTGGTGCCCATCACGACGGCCGTGAGGGATTCGAAGCGCGCCGCCAGCGCGACGGTCGCGATCTGGGTCTTGTCGCCGATCTCGACGAGGAAGAAGAGCACCGCGGTGGACAGGAAGACGCCGCCCACCTTCCGCTCGGCCGCGTCGCCCTCGTCCAGCTTGTCGGGCACGAGCATCCACGCCGCCATGGCGATGAACGAGATCCCGAGGACCCAGCGCATTGCGTCGGGGCCGATGGCCTTCGTGAGCCAGGCGCCCACGGCGCCCGCGATGCCGTGGTTCACGAGCGTCGCCACGAAGATGCCGGCCACGATGGGCCAGGGCTTGCGGTAGCGGGCCGCGAGGACCAGCGTCAGCAGCTGGGTCTTGTCACCGATCTCCGCAAGCGCGACGACGCCGATCGAGACGAGCCACGCCTCGATCAAACGAGCGCCTCTTCGGCTCCCCTCACGATCGCGCCGCCCGACATGAAGGACTCGGCCAGCGAATCGACCTGCGGCAGCAGGTGGTCGGCGTAGAAGCGCGCCGTGAGCCGCTTGCCGCGCAGGAAGCCGGTGTCGCCCTGCCCCGCCGCGAGTTGCTTCGTGGCGGCGACGGCGGCGCGCGCCATCATCCAGCCGCCGATGGTGAATCCCGCGAGCTTGAGGTAGTAGACGGAGCCGGCGGCGACCGCGCCCGGGTCGCCGGGATGGACGGCCACGATCCAGTCGGTGGCCCGCTCGAGGGCGTCGATGGCCCTCGCGAGACGCACGCCGATGTCGCGAAGCTCCGTGTCGTCGCCGTTGGCGAGCGACGCGGGGACCTCGCGCATCTGCGCGATGAGCGCCTTCATGGTGGAGCCCGCTTCGCGCCCGACCTTGCGGCCGACGAGGTCGTTGGCCTGGATGCCCGTCGTTCCCTCGTAGATCGTGGAGATGCGGGCGTCGCGAAGGTGCTGCGCCGCGCCCGTCTCCTCGATGAAGCCCATGCCGCCGTGCACCTGCACGCCCAGGGAAGCGACCTCGATGCCCGTCTCCGTCGACCAGCCCTTCACGATCGGGATGAGCAGGTCCACCGCCGCCTGGCAACGGCGGCGCTCGGCCTCGTCGGGGTGGTTGCGGGCACGGTCCAGGAGCGCGGCCGTCTGGTAGGCGAGCGCGCGCGTGGCCTCCGCGCAGGCCTTCATCGTGAGGAGCATGCGCTTCACGTCCGGGTGCTGGATGATGGGGGCGGTCCTCGCCGCGCCGGCCACGCCGACGGGCCTGCCCTGCAGCCGCTCGACGGCCCATTCGCGGGCGCGCTGGTAGGCCCGCTCGGAGATCGAAACGCCCTCGAGACCCACGCCCAGCCGCGCGGCGTTCATCATCACGAACATGTACTCGAGGCCGCGGTTGGCCTCGCCCACGAGGTAGCCCGTGGCGTTGTCGTAGGCCATCACCGCCGTTGGGCTCGCGTGGATGCCCAGCTTGTGCTCGATGGAGACGCACTTCACGCCGTTCGGCGCGCCCAGCGAGCCGTCTTCCTTCACCAGCACCTTGGGCACCACGAAGAGCGAGATGCCCTTCACGCCCTCGGGAGCGCCCTCGATGCGCGCGAGCACGGCGTGGACGATGTTCTCGGTGTAGTCCTGGTCGCCGTAGGTGATGAAGATCTTCTGGCCGGTGATCCGGTAGGTCCCGTCCGGCTGCGGAACCGCTTTGGAGCGCACGAGCGAGAGGTCGCTGCCCGCCTGGGGCTCCGTGAGGTTCATGGTGCCGGTCCACTTGCCCGAGATCATGTTGGGCAGGAACTTCGCCTGCAGCTCGTGCGAGGCGTTGCGGTGCAGCGCCTCCACCGCCCCCAGCGTGAGCATCGGGCAGAGCTTGAAGGCGATGTTGGCCGAGCCCCACATTTCCTCGACCGGGGTGGAGAGCAGCCCCGGAAGCCCCTGGCCGCCGAACTCGGGGGGCGCCATGATGTTGCCCCAGCCGCCGTTCACGAACTGCCAGTAGGCCTCCTTGAAGCCGGGCGCCGTGGTGACTTTTCCGTCTTTCCACAGGGCTCCGACCTTGTCGCCCTCGATGTTGAGGGGCGAGAGGACCTCGCCGGCGAACTTCGCCGCCTCCTCGAGAATGGCGTCCAGCACGTCGTCGGTGACCTCGTCCCACCCGGGCAGGGTGTTCACCTGCTCGAGGCCGACCACGTGCTTCAGCACGAACTTCATGTCGTTCAGGGGGGCGGCGTATTCGGCCACGTTTCGTCTCCTAGATCTGCGCGGTGAGCTCGGGAACGACCTGGAACAGGTCGCCCACCAGCCCGTAGTCGGCCACCTGGAAGATGGGCGCCTCCGGGTCCTTGTTGATCGCCACGATCACCTTGCTGTCCTTCATGCCGGCCAGGTGCTGGATCGCGCCGGAAATTCCCACGGCGACGTAGAGCTCGGGAGCGACGATCTTGCCGGTCTGGCCCACCTGGTAGTCGTTGGGAACGTAGCCCGAGTCCACCGCGGCGCGCGAGGCGCCGATGGCGGCGCCCAGCTTGTCGGCCAGCGCCTCCACGAGCCTGAAGTTCTCCGCGCTTCCCACGCCGCGTCCGCCGGCGACCACGCGCCGCGCGGCCACCAGCTCCGGGCGTGCCGATTTCGTGAGTTCCTGGCCCAGCAGCTTCGACTTCGCCGTGTCCGGACCGGCCGGCACCGCTTCCACCGGCGCGGAGCCCGTGGCGGCGGCTTCGTCGAAGCCCGTCGAGCGCACGGTCACCACCTTGACCGCGTCCGGCGACTGCACGGTCGCGAAGGCGTTGCCGGCGTAGATGGGCCGCACGAACGTGTCGGGCGACTCCACGGCGACGATCTCGGAGACCTGCGCCACGTCGAGAAGCGCGGCCACGCGCGGCATGAAGCTCTTGCCCACCGCGGTGGCGGCGGCCACCACGTGGCTGTAGCCCCTGGCGAGCGGCGTGACGAGAGCGGCCATGTTCTCCGGAAGCGCGGCCGCGTAGTGCGCGGCATCGGCCACCAGCACCTTGGCGACGCCCGAGAGCCTGGCGGCCTCGGCGGCAGCGGCGGCGCACCCCTGCCCCGCGACGAGGACGTGCACCTCGCCACCCATCTTCGATGCCGCGGTGACGGCGTTGGCGGTGCCCGGCTTGAGTTTCGCGTTGTCGTGCTCGGCAATGACGAGAGTGGCCATCTAGATCACCTTCGCTTCGGATTTGAGCTTCGCGACCAGCTCGGCCACGTCCTTCACCATCACGCCGCCCTTTCGCTTCGGGGGCTCGGCGACCTTGAGCGTCTTCAGGCGCGGCGCCACGTCGACGCCGAGGTCCGCGGGCTTCAGCGTGTCGAGCGGCTTCTTCTTGGCCTTCATGATGTTGGGCAGCGTCGCGTAGCGCGGCGTATTGAGCCGTAGGTCCGCCGTGAGCACCGCCGGAAGCGCCACCTCGACGGTCTCGAGGCCGCCGTCGATCTCGCGGGTGACCGTGAGCTTCGTCCCGTCCACCGCCACCTTGGAGGCGAAGGTCACCTGCGCCCAGTCGAGTAGCGCGGCGAGCATCTGGCCCGTCTGGTTGGCGTCGTCGTCGATGGCCTGCTTGCCCGCGACGACGAGCTGCGGCGACTCCTTCGCCACCACGGCCTTGAGGAGCTTCGCCACCGCGAGAGGCTGCAATTCCCCGTCCGCCTCGACGAGGATCGCGCGGTCGGCGCCCATGGCGAGCCCGGTGCGCAGCGTCTCCTGGCAGGCGGCCGGCCCGCACGAGACGACCACCACCTCCGTGGCCTTCCCCGCCTCCTTCAGCTTGAGGGCCTCCTCGACGGCGATCTCGTCGAAGGGATTCATGGACATCTTCACGTTGGCGAGGTCGACGCCGGAGCTGTCCGCCTTCACGCGGACCTTCACGTTGTAGTCGACGACCCGTTTCACCGGAACGAGGATTTTCATGGGGAGGGGGGCCGGGAGTGGGTTGTGGGAAAATTCAAACGCTCGTTTGAATTCTAGCAGAAGGGCGCGCCCCGCGTACCCCACCCGGAAAGGGGGGTAGCGGCCTAGAGGGCGCCCGCCCGCTGGCGCAGGACGAACTTCTGGATCTTGCCCGTGGACGTCTTGGGCAGCTCGCCGAAGACCACGGTGCGCGGCACCTTGAAGTGCGCGAGGTTCTCGCGGCAGAAGGCGATGATCTCCCCGGCCGTCACCGTCCCGGCGCCGGGCTTCAGCGTCACGAAGGCGCACGGGGTCTCTCCCCACTTCCCGTCCGGGCGCGCCACCACCGCCGCCTCCATCACCTTCGGGTGGCGGTACAGGCATTCCTCCACCTCCAGCGAGGAGATGTTCTCGCCGCCGGAGATGATGATGTCCTTGGAGCGGTCCTTCACCTCGATGTAGCCGTCGGGGTGCCACACCGCGAGGTCGCCCGTGTGGTACCAGCCCTTGCGGAAAGCCGCCTCCGTGGCCCCGGGATTGGCCAGGTAGCCCTTCATGACCGTGTTGCCGCGCAGCATCACCTCGCCGATCGTCCGCCCGTCGCGGGGCACGGGCTCGTGCGTGCGCGGATCGGCGACCTGCAGGTCCTCGAGCGTGGGGTAGCGCACGCCCTGTCGCGCCATGAGCCGCGCGCGCGCCTCGAGGTCGAGGGCGGCCCACTCGTCCTGCCAGGCGCAGAGCGTGGCTGGCCCGTAGGTCTCCGTGAGCCCGTAGAGGTGCGTCACTCGGAAGCCCATGCGCTCCATGGCCTCGATCACCGCCGAGGGCGGCGCGGCGCCCCCCGTGGCCACCTCGACCGGATGCCCGAAGCGGATCTTCACCTCCTCGGGCGCGTGCACGAGCAGGTTCAGCACGATGGGCGCGCCGCACAGGTGCGTCACGCGGTGTCGCTCGATCGCCGGGAAGATGAGCGCCGGGTCGACGCGCCTCAGGCACACGTGCGTGCCGCCCACCGCCGTCACGGCCCAGGTGTAGGTCCAGCCGTTGCAGTGGAACATGGGCAGCGTCCACAGGTACACCGACTGCGGCGACAGCCCGAAGGCGAGCGCGTTGCCCAGCGCGTTGAGGCAGGCGCCGCGGTGGTGATACACGACCCCCTTGGGGTCGCCGGTCGTGCCCGAGGTGTAGAGGAGCCCCAGGGAATCCCACTCGTCCTGCGGACCGGCGAGCGCGAAGCCCGGGTCGCCCCCGGCGAGGAAGGCCTCGTACTCGATCTCGCCCACCGGCGCGCCGCCCGGACCGAGGGGATCGTCGATGTCCACGACGAGGGGCTTCCGCTCGCACATCGCGAGGGCCTGCGCCGCCACGGCGGAGAACTCGCGGTCCACGAGAAGCACCTTCGCCCCGCCATGCCCGAGGCAGAAGGCTATCGTCCTCGCGTCGAGCCGGTAGTTGAGCGCGTTGAGGACGGCGCCCAGGCCCGGCACCGCGTAGTGCGCCTCGAGCATGGCCGGGACGTTGGGGGCGAGGATGGCGACGGTGTCGCCCCGCCCGATGCCGCGCCGGGCGATCGCCGAGGCGAGGCGCCGGCAGCGCTCCGCGAACTGCGCGTAGGTGAAGGACTGGTCGCCGTGATGCACGGCCACCTTGGCCGGCCAGGTCTCGGCCGCGCGGCGCAGGAACGAGACCGGCGTGAGGGGCGCGTGATTGGCGGCGTTGCGCCCGAGGTCGGGTGCGAAGGCGTCCGCCATGGATGGCTCAGCCGGCCCGGCGCTTCCTGAGCCAGGCCTCGAGCTCGCCCATGATGCCGCGGCGGAAGGCGAGCACGCACACGATGAAGATGAGGCCCTGCGTGATGGTGAACCAGGACCCCAGCTCGGCCAGGTAGTTCTCCATCGTGATGATGGCGAAGGCGCCGACCACCGGCCCGAAGATCGTGCCCATGCCGCCCAGGAGCGTCATCAGCACCACCTCGCCCGACATCGACCAGTGCACGTCGGTGAGCGAGGCGAGCTGGAACACGATAGCCTTGGTGGCGCCCGCGAGGCCCGCGAGGCCCGCCGACAGCACGAAGGCCGCGAGCTTGTACTGCTCCGTCCTGTAGCCCAGCGAAGTCGCGCGCGCCTCGTTCTCGCGGATCGCCTTCAGCACCTGCCCGAAGGGCGAGTGGATGATGCGGTAGATGAGCAGGAACCCGGCGGTGAATATCGCGAGCACCACGTAATAGAGCACCAGCGTGTTCGTGAGGTCCAGCACGCCCAGGAACTTCCCGCGCGGCACCGACTGGATGCCGTCCTCGCCGCCCGTGAACGGCGCCTGCAGGCAGAAGAAGAAGACCATCTGCGCGAGCGCCAGCGTGATCATCGCGAAGTAGATCCCCTGCCGGCGGATCGCGAGCAACCCCGCGAACACGCCGAGTACCGTCGAGGCCGCGGTGCCCGCGAGGATCGCCAGCTCCGGCGGCAGGCCCCAGACCTTGGCCGCGTGGGCCGAGACGTATCCCGCCATGCCGAGGAACATGGCGTGCCCGAACGACAGCAGCCCCCCGAACCCCAGCAGCAGGTTGAACGCGCAGGCGAAGAGCCCGAAGCAGAGCGCCTTCATCACGAAGACGGGATAGACGACGGCGGGCGCGGCGATGAAGAGCGCCATCATCACCACGAATGCCCGGCGGTGGTACCGCGCCTCGGCGGCGGCGTCGCGGGACGCGTGCGGCTTGTAGGCGTCTTCGGCCATGGCCCTAGCGGCTCCCGAACAGGCCCTGCGGCCGGATCATGAGGACGATCGCCATGATCACGAAGATCACGGTGTTCGAGGCCTCGGGGTAGAAGACCTTGGTGAGGCCCTCGATGACGCCCAGCCCGAATCCGGTGACGACGGCGCCCAGGATGGACCCCATGCCCCCGATCACGACCACCGCGAACACGACGATGATCGTGTCGGCGCCCATGAGCGGGTTCACCTGGTAGATGGGGGCGGCCATGACGCCGGCGAGGCCCGCGAGCGCGACGCCGAATCCGTAGGTGAGCGTGATCATGCGCGGCACGTTGACGCCGAAAGCCTGCACCATGGCCGGATTCTCGGTGGCGGCCCGCAGGTACGCGCCCAGCTTGGTGCGCTCGATCACGAACCACGTTCCCAGGCAGACGACGAGGGAAGCCACGATCACCCACGCGCGGTACTTGGGCAGGAACATGAACCCGAGGTTGGTGCCGCCCGTGAGCTGTTCGGGAATCGAGTAGGGCAGGCCGGCGGACCCGAACTCGTGGCGGAACGCGCCCTGGATCACGAGGGCGAGCCCGAAGGTGAGAAGCAGGCCGTAGAGATGGTCGAGCTTGTAGAGCCGGGCAAGCATGAGCCGCTCGACGACGACGCCGGTCGCCCCGACGGCGAGCGGGGCCACGGCGAGCGCCCACCAGTAATTGAGCCCCAGCTTGTTCAGCAGGAAGTACGCCGCGAACGCGCCCATCATGTACTGCGCGCCGTGGGTGAAGTTGATGATGTTCAACAGCCCGAAAATGACCGCGAGCCCCAGCGACAGCAAGGCGTAGAACGACCCGTTGATCAGGCCGATCAGAAGCTGCCCGAACAACGCCTGCGTGGGAACTCCGAAGATCTCGGTCATGTTTGCCAGTTGGCTGCCTGGTCGCGATGAGCGGCGCCCCGTAGGGCGACCGCTCGATCACGGTTCCCGATGAAGACTACTTCGCAGCCACGAGAGGGCAGCCCCCTTCCGCCATCGGGCGGAAGGCCTGGTCTGCCGGAATCGTGGCTCTGACCTTGTAGTAGTCGTAGGGGCCCTTCGACTCCGAGGGCTTCTTCACCTCGACGAGGTAGGCCGGGTGGACCTTGCGGCCGTCCGCGCGCACCGTTCCCTTGCCGAAGAGCGGGTCGTCGGTGGGCATCTTCTTCATCTGCTCGATGACCTTCGTGCCGTCGTCGGTCTTCGTCGCCTCGACGGCCTTCAGGTAGTGGAGCACGGCGGAGTACACCCCCGCGTGCACCATCGTCGGGTACTTGCCACCGTTGGCCGCGGCGAACCGCTTGGTCCAGGCGCGCGAGGAGTCGTTCAGGTCCCAGTACCAGCTTTCCGTGAAGATGAGCCCCTGCGCCTTCTCGAGGCCCAGCGCGTGCACGTCCGTGAGGAAGACGAGCAGGCCGGCGAGGTTCTGGCCGCCCTTCACGATGCCGAACTCCGAGGCCTGCTTGATCGAGTTGGTCGTGTCGCCGCCGGCATTGGCGAGCCCCACGATCTTCGCCTTCGACGCCTGCGCCTGCAGCAGGAACGAGGAGAAGTCCTGCGTGTTGAGCGGGTGGCGCACCTTGCCGAGCACCTTGCCACCGGACTTGAGGACCACCGCCTCGGTGTCGCGCTCGAGCGCGTGGCCGAAGGCGTAGTCGGCCGTGAGGAAGAACCAGGAGTCGCCGCCGGTCTTCACGATCGCGTTGCCGGTGCCGTTGGCGAGCATCCAGGTGTCGTACGTCCAGTGGATGGTGTTCGGCGAGCAGGCCTTGCCGGAGAGGTCGGCCGTCGCCGCGCCGGAGACGAGGAAGGCCTTCTTCTTGTCCCTGGTGACCTGGCTCACGGCGAGCGCCACGCCCGAGTTCGGCGTGTCGACGATCACGTCGACGCCCTCGGCGTCGTACCACTTGTTGGCGATCTGGGACCCCACGTCGGCCTTGTTCTGGTGGTCGGCGAAGATCACCTCCGTCTTGATGCCCTTCTTGGCGGCGCCGAAGTCCTCGATGGCCATCTTGGCGGCGAGGACCGAGCCCTGGCCCGAGAGGTCCGCGTAGAGGCTCGACTGGTCGTTCAGGACGCCGATCTTCACGACGCCGCCCGAGATCTGGGCGTGGGCCGCGCCGGCCGACAGGGCCAGCATCGCGGCGGCGGAAAGCAGCTTGCGCTTGAAAGTCATTTGAGATGTCTCCTCTGCTGTTGCTGTTTGTCTACACACCCAGGTACTCGTGAAGCATTTGCGTCTTCGACTCGAGTTCGGAAGCGGTGAAGCACTCGGCGATCTTGCCGTGCTCCATCACGTAGAAGCGGTCCGCCAGCGGCGCGGCGAAGCGGAAGTTCTGCTCGACCAGCACGATCGTGAAGCCCCGCTCCTTGAGCTTCACGATGATCCGCCCAAGCGCCTGCACGATCACCGGCGCGAGGCCCTCCGTGATCTCGTCCAGGAGCAGCAGGTGCGCGCCCGTCCGCAGGATACGCGCCATCGCGAGCATCTGCTGCTCGCCACCGGAGAGCTTGGTCCCCTGGGCGGTCTTCCGGCGCTCGCGCAGGTTGGGGAACATCCCGTAGATGTCCTCCACGCTCATGCCGCCCTCCCCGATGCGCGGCGGGAGCATGAGGTTCTCCTCGACGGAGAGGCTGGAGAAGATGGCGCGCTCCTCGGGGCAATAGCCGATGCCGAGGTGGGCGATGCGGTGCGTGGGCCAGGAGACCGTCTCCCTGCCGTTCACCACGATCGAGCCGGAGCGGCGGCCGACGAGGCCCATGATCGACTTGAGCGTCGTCGTGCGGCCGGAGCCGTTGCGGCCCAGGAGCGTCACCACCTCCCCCTCGTTCACGGTCAGGTCCACGCCGTGCAGGATGTGCGACTCGCCGTACCAGGCGTTCAGGTGCTCGATGCGCAGGACCTCAGCCATGGGCGGCCTCCGCCGAGCCCATGTAGGCCTCGATGACCTGCGGGTTGGTCGAGACCTCCGCGTAGGGCCCCTCGGTGAGGACGGCGCCGCGCTGGAGCACCGTGATCGTGTCGCAGATCCCGGAGACGACGCCCATGTTGTGCTCCACCATCAGCACGGTGCGGCCCTTGGCCACCTCCTTGATGAGGTTCTTCACCAGGTCGACGTCCTCGTGGCCCATGCCCGAGGTGGGCTCGTCGAGGAGCATGAGCTCAGGCTCCATGGCGAGCGTGGTGGCGATCTCGAGCGTGCGCTTGCGGCCGTAGGCGAGCTCCACGGCGTTCGTCTGCGCGAAGCGGCGCAGGTCGACGCGATCGAGGATGGCGAGCGCGCGGTCGTTGAGCTCGTCGAGCGAGGACTCGGGCTTCCAGAAGTGGAAGCTCGTGCCGAGCGAGCGCTGGAGCGCGATGCGGACGTTCTCGAGCACCGTGAGGTTCGGGAACACGGCGGAGATCTGGAACGACCGGATGATGCCCCGGCGCGCGACGTCGGCGGGCTTCTCGTGCGTGATGTCGTGGCCGTTGAACAGGATGGCCCCCGACGTGGGCGGCAGGAACTTGGTGAGGAGGTTGAAGGTGGTCGTCTTCCCGGCGCCGTTGGGGCCGATGAGGGCGTGGATCGTGCCTCGCCTCACCCGGAGGTCCACGCGGTCCACCGCGACGAAACCCTTGAACTCCTTGGTGAGCCCCCGGGTCTCGAGGATGATGTCGTCTGCCATCGCTTCCGGAAAGGGAAATGCCGCGGCGCAGCATTCTCCGGCATCCCGGGCGCGCCTCCTGCGGGTAGTGGCGAATGCTAACCCACGCCTTCCAGCAGTCGCAAGAAAAACCCCCGCCGGAGCGGGGGTCGGGTCGGGTGCGGGACGGTCGCCGGGATCAACTGCAACCCGGGTCCGACACCCGCGAATTCGGCGGGCCGAACGGCCGGCAGCCATTGCCGGCGAGCGACGCCTCGTCCGTGCCCGGCGTGTCGCTGGAGTTCACGACGAACTTGCCGGTGCGCGCCCCCGGAATCGAAGGCTGGAAGCTGATCGTGGCCTTGCAGGTGCCCGCGGGCGGCAGCACCGTGGGGCAGTCGGACTTGTACGAGAAGTCGCCCGTGATGTACATGCCGAGGAGCGTCACATCGGCGCCGCCGATGTTGCGGAGGGTGATCTCCTTGGATTCGGCCGGCCGCCCCATGACCCCGCTGCCGAACGAAACCGAGTAGGCGGAGAGCACGAGGTCCGCCATTGCGGGCTGCGATCCCGTTCCCGACAGGCCGATGCCGAGCGCCTTGTTGGTGGCGTCGCTGTTCACCTGGATGTAGCCCGGCCTGTCCCCCGGCGCGGTGGGCGTGAACGTCACGTTGATCGTGCACGAGGCGCCCGCCTCGAGGTAGCGGCAGTCGTGGTCCATGGCGTAGTCGCCCTCGATCGTGACCGAGTTGATCCGTACCGGCGGCCCGTAGAAGCTCTGGAGGGCCTTGGCCTGCGGCGCGGAGAAACCGTCGAGCGGCGCGCTGTCGATGAGAAACGACTCGTTGGTGATCGTGACCGACTGGCGTTCGCTCGTGGCGCCGACCTCCAGCTGCCCGAAGGAGAGCGCCCGGGGATCCTTGACGAGGGTGCCCTGCGGCTCCGCGATGCCCGTTCCCAGCAGGATCACCGGATCGAGCGGCACGTCGGCGTTGCTGGGCAGGTAGAGCGTCCCCTGTATGGGGCCCGCCACCTTGGGCGTGAATATCGGCACGATCTCGCAGGAATAGTCGGCCGGGAGCGAAGGAGAGCAGGTGTTGGACCTGATCTTGAAGCTCAGCGTATCGGGACCCGGCGACACAAAGAGGTCCTTGTCGCTGGACCAGTTTTCGACGACGACGGCGTAAGGCCAGAAATACGTGGTCGAGACCTGCCCCACCATCGTGGGCGGGAATTCGAGGCAGTCCGGGTAACGATAGGCGACTATCGACCCGGTGGCGGCCTTGCCATTGAGCGGCACCGTGACGGCCCCCGCCCCCTGGTCGACCGGAATCAAGAGCTCTCCCGTTCGCAGGCCCGGGGAATTCGGCGAGAACCCCAGTTCGATCGTGCAGGACTCCCCGGCCGCAAGGCTACCGCCGCAGGTCGAGACCGCCGAGAAGTCCCCGAGCGTGGTGGCCATGCCGCTGAACCCCACGGCCTCGCCACCCGTGTTGGTGAGGGTCACGGTGCGAAGCGACGTTGTCTTGCCGATGGCAGCCGGCGGGAACGCGATGCCCGCGGCGATGTCGAGCAGCGGGCCGTAGGGGCCGTAGTCGTAGCAGCTCGTGAGCACCGCCTTCGGCGA
>JBBIJT010000033.1:14591-29114 GCA_037445795.1 Betaproteobacteria bacterium
TGGAGGTTGGACATGTCAGTGTCTCCTGGCAAGCCCCGGGGCGCCACGGGACGTGGCGGCCGCGAGGACACAAGCTTCGACGGCTGTTTCAAGCGCCCTTTCGGGGCGGAACTCACGCAGCGCCTGGGCCTCGCAGAGGGCAGACGCGGCTATCTTCTCATCCTCGAGGACCCGGCTGAGCCCCGTGGCGAGTCGCTTGCGCGGCTCGTCGGGCTGGACGCACACGCCAACGCCCAGCTGGGCCAGCAGCCTCGAGGTCGTCTGCTGCTCCCCGTTGACCGGGAGGAGCAACTGCGGGCACCCGGCCATGAGCGCCGAGAGCCCCAGGGTATGCCCGCCGTACGAGACCACGGCCGGGCGCGAAGTGAATCCGCGGGCGAGGTCGAACGGCTCGCGCGAGACGCGAATCCGGTCCGAGGACATCGCCTCGCACTGAGCCTGGGTGGCATCGGGCACGTAGGCCCAGACGCGTCGCCCCGACCCGGAGAGGAAATCCATCACCTGCGCCCCCTGCGGGTGGTCGCGGCGGACCGAGGCGAAGATCTCCGGCGGCTCGCCCCCGGCGAGAGCGCGCGCCGCGATCGGGAGCGCGCCTATGTAGACCTCCTCGCGCCGCAGGGCCCGGAACGGATCGAGCGCGGGGATGCTGGCGAGCACCGTGGCGTCGCCTTCGAGCACGGCACCGAGGTGGGAAACGGGACCGCAGCCGAAGGCGCGAAGCGCCGCGTTGGCGTTGCGCAGCGCGAGGGCCTCCGCCCGCTCCACGCGCTGGTCGATCTCCGGCGTGGGCAGGAGGAGCAGCGGCGACCGGGGACGGTGCGGCGGGCAGTCGAATCCCGTGCCCAGGCGCACGGCGGGGATGCCCATCGAGTGCGCCGCGAGCACGAGAGTCGGCGCGTAGTTCGCGATGACGAGGTCGGGGCGCCACGTCGCGAGAATCGCCCGCCATCCGCCCACGAGCCCCGTCAGGGTTTCCGGGTGCGCGAAGCCGAAGCCGAGGTAGATCTCGGCGTGGCTCGCGGGGACGGCGGCGATGCCCGAGAACGCATTCATGCAGACGGGCGCCTGGAAGACGGGGAACCCGAGGCCCGCCAGCTCGCCGGCCGCCACGGAGGTGTTGCGCTGCGCGACGGCGACCTCCCAGCCCTGCTCGGCCAGGCGCTGGAGCACGGAAAGGAACGGCCTCAGGTGACCGTTGTTCTCCCCGAGTTCCCAGCCGAATAGCGCCCTCATGACTGCGGCTCTCCCCCGCCGTCCTCAGCCGCCCGGGCGCCGGAAGGCCGCGGCCCCCGAGGCGCCGTTCAGGTTGTAGGACATCCCCGCGCCGACGGCGTTGCGGCCGGCGAAGAACCCGTCGATCGAGCCCGTCGGATTGGTGCAGGCAGGGGCGCAGGTGATGTTCAGCAGCTGCGGCACGGGCAGGCCGCCCGGAGCCGAGCCGCGGAACGCCGAGAAGTACTGCTCGCGGAAGATCGGGACGTTCTGCGCGACGCCGGAAATCGTCTGCCCCGCGATCGTGAGGTTGAGGCTCGTGTCGACCGTGCGGTTCGTGAAATTGGCCGAGAGCGAGGCGCTGTTGAGCGTGCCCACGGCGCCGAGGTTGTTGGTGGGGCTGGTCGAGCCGACGAGATCGTAGGTCGCCGTCCCCGTGAGCGGGAGCGTCACGGGGCCGCTCTGCGTGCCGGAGAAGACGTAGTGCAGGCTGCGGTCGGTGAGCGGGAGGGCGCGCGTCTGGCCGTCGGCGACGACCTGGGCCGTTCCGCCCGACCAGCGGCCCCAAACGAGGCCCGTTTCGGGATCCGTCCCGAACTGCGCGACGGACGCCGTGCCCAGCGAGTAGGCGTTATGCCCGCCCGAGTAGCCCCCGAACGGCGCGGTGAACCCCGTGACGCGCCCCTGGGAGTCCGCCTTCACCTCGTCGGGGCGGTCGGTGATGGCGTAGTTGCGCACGAGGCTGCCGGAGAGCGCGCCCTGCGGGTCGGAGATCACGCCGTCCCGGTATTCGGCCAGGATGTTCTGTTCCGGCCCGCGGAAGCCCACGACGCCGTTGATGGTCGAGAAGGCGAGTGGGTCGGGCGAGGTCTGGTCGGAGAAGTTGTACCCCAGGATCGCCCCGGTCAGGGACGGTCCCACGAAGCTGCCCTCGATGCCGCCGGACAGGCCCGGGTTGGTCCTCGAGCTTGCGCCGGTGCCATTGACGATGCGCAGGCGGTCGGAGGTGGATGCGTAGAAGGCATTGAGCGCGAACGGAACGTCGACCGCGGTGAGCTGCCACGAGCCGCCCGGGTTCGAGCCCGAGGAGGGCATCGTGACCCCCAGCGCCGCATTGAGCGTGCGGTTCGAGAAGTTCACGTCGATCGTGGCCGTGCCGAGCGTGCCCGCCACGTTGAGCTGGTTGGTGGGTGCCGTGTTGATGACCCGCGTGTAGGTGGCCGTGCCGGTGAGCACGTCCGCCAGGTAGACGGGGTAGCCGGAATCCGCGTAGATCCAGTGGATGCTCCCCGGAACCGCGACGGCGGGATCGGACGGGAAGTAGCGGATCTGCGCGTTCTCCCAGCGCCCGGCGGCCATTTCCAGCCCGCCGTCGGCGAATCCCCGGATGTCGCGCGCCGTGCCGCCGACGATCTGGGGCGAGATGCCGGTCTGCGAGCCCGAGTAGGCCGTGTAGCCGCGCAGGCTGCCGTTGTCGAGGCGAAGGTCCCCGCGAAGCGCCTGCCCGTAGAGGGTGGAGAGACCGGCGATCATGGTGTCCTGCAGGTCAAGCGGATCGTCGGTGGAAACCGCGTCCAAGAAGACGAACCCCAGCCCGTTGTTGCCGACCGGCATCGTCGAGGAAGTCCCCTGGCTCGGCGCCCCGCTGCTGTCGTTCGGCGCGAAGTTTCGCGTGTCGCCTCCCGCGTCCCCGCCAGCGCCGCCCTTGTCGGCACCGGTGGGGTTGGTGGCCGCGTTGGCGATGAACTGCGGGGTGGGGATGTACCGCACGTCGCCCCGCGAAGTCACGAGCACCGTCTGCCCCGGACCCGTCACGAGTGTCGTCGCCCCGCCCTGCTGGGGCGGAAGGCCGGCGCCCGAGAAGTCCCCGAAGGTCACCGCGTGGCTGCCTTCGATGGTGTGGTTCACCGTGATGTCGCAGCCGCCGGCGCCCACCTTGTCGGGATCGCATTCGCTCGCCGTCCCCGCGAAGAGCACGTTGCCGGAACCGCGGATGCCCACCGTGGCCACCTTCGTCTTCATCACGAACCGGTCGCGGTTGCGCGACGAGATGAGGCCGGTGAAGGTCCGCAGCGTGCCGCGCACGAGGTTGAGGAGCGCGCCCTCGTCGGAGTCGGGGCGCTCGGCGTAGCGCTCGATCTGGAACTGCGTGTTGGGGCGCAGGGAGATCTTGGCCTGGTCCACCATGGTGAGCTGCGCCATGGCCTTGTCGCCCGTCACGATCGCGTCGCCGGGGTTCACGGCGGTGCCGCGGGTCACGGCCACGCGCTGGCCGTCCCGCCGCTGCAGGTTCACGTCCCCGGTGACGAACGTGAAGGTTCCGCTCTGCCCGAAGGCCGGCCCCGCCGAGACGGCGCCGCAGACGACGAGAAGGGACGCGAGCTTCTTGCTCCTAAGCATGGCCGGTGCTCCCTAGTTGAACCCGCAGCGGATCGACGTGGAGATCTCGTTGCGGTTGAAGTCGTACAGGTCGATGTTCGAGGTGTTTCGCGTGTAGGACCACTGCGTGCGGGAGTCGCACGTCGGGCGGAATCGCCAGGTGACTCCCACGAGGAGCTCGCCGAAGCGGTCCTTGCCGTACTCGACGGTCGTCGAGCGCGCGTATGGGTCCTTGTCCTGCCGGTAGACGAATCCCAGCGCCGTGAAGAGGTCCACCTTCGTCGCAACGGAGTACTGGAAATAGCCCCTCAGGCCGGCGAGGTTCTTGCTCTTGTCGGTCACCCCGTCCGGGAGCTTGTTCACGGCGTTGTCGTCGCTCACGAAGGCCGTCAGGTAGACGAGCGGCACGCCCTTCGTCTCGAACGAGCGCAGCCACGAGCCCACGAGGAAGACCTGGTCGAAATCCTCGACATCGTTGGTGGGGAAGCGCACCTGCGAGTACTGCAGGCCCAGGCCCACCTGGGTCTTCTGGTCGAGCATGTACTTCCAGTCGGCCTGCGCGTAGGCGCTGGTGCGGTCGTTGGTGATCTTGGGTTCGCCCGTGTAGGCGCCCTCCTGGTTGAACTTCTGGTAGCCGGCCGCCATCCGCCACTGCGTGGGGCCGTCGTTCAGGGTCGCGCCGGCGCGCGCGTCGCCATAGAGCGAGTTGAAGTCGCTCTCTCCGTCGTATCCTCGCCCCCTCGCCTCGCCGCCGGCGAACAGGCCCCAGCCCCCCGAAAGCGGATGGGAGTACTCCAGGCCACCCGAGGCGTTGGCGAACGCGGCCTTGCGCTTGATGGAGTTGCCCGTGGCCTCGATGCCGACGATGCCGAACGACTGCTGGGCCGCCGCGCCGAAGTCCGTCGGCACGCCGGTGATGTTGTCGTCGTAGCCCAGGCCCAGTTCCGCGTATCCCGACCAGCCCGCGGTCGTCTGGCGCTTGCGGGCCTTGATCGCCTCGAGGTAGCGGTTGATGGTCTGCTGGGCGACGGGCGGCGGATTGGACGCGGCGAGCTGCTTGAACGCGGCCTCGGCCAGGTCGAACGAGCCCGCCATGAAGTACGCCCTCGCGAGGTCCATCTGGGCCCCGGCGTGGTTGGGGTTCACCGCCAGCACGCGCTCGAAGGCGACGATCGCGTCGTCGAGCTTGCCGCTGTCGAGGGCGGCCACCCCGAGCAGGTAGTCGAAATCGATGTTGCCCGCGAGCTGGGGCTCGAGCTTGATGAGCTCGACGTAGGCCTGCTTCGGGTTCGACTGGTTGAGGAGCTGTCTCGCGCGCTCGATGGCTTCCGGATTGGCGAGCGCGGGGCTCAGGCCACCCGCCGCCAGGGCAGCAACGAGAAGCAAAGGCGACCACCTTGTGCGTCGTTCCATGGGAGCTCTCATTCTGTTCTTTGAAGGAATCGGAGCAGCCTCACGCGCCGGGATCTTCGCGGTCGAAAAAAACGCGGGAGAATCGGAACAACGCCTACCCGGCGGCCAAGCGAATCAATGGTATGCCTTACTCCGGCGCCATGCAAACGGCCGCGGGGGGGCGTCCATGCCGACTTTTCCTGAAATTTCAGTGCGATAATTCGACAGATTGGACTTTGGACCCCCACGGGAGCACCCATGAGCGAGACAGCCGCACCCCAGGCCGCGAAAGTCGACGAGGAAGTGCTGCTTCGCCGGGACGAGGAAGGGGTCGTCCTGCTCACCCTGAATCGCCCGCGCCAGTTCAACGCACTGTCCGGGGCCCTCTTGCAGGCGCTCGAGCGAAGCCTGGATGCCATCGCGTCCGACGGGTCGGCTCGCGTCGTGGTCGTCACGGGGGCGGGCCCGGCCTTCTGCGCGGGCCACGACCTGAAGGAGATGCGTGCCCTGCCCTCCCAGGCGGAGGTCGACGCGCTGTTCGCGCGGTGCAGCGCGGTCATGCAAAAGCTCGTCGCCCTGCCGCAGCCGGTGATCGCGGCCGTGAACGGCCTCGCGACCGCCGCCGGTTGCCAGCTCGTGGCGCAATGCGATCTCGCCGTGGCGAGCCGCGACGCCCGTTTCGCGGTGTCGGGAATCAACCTCGGGCTCTTCTGCTCCACGCCGGCCGTTCCCCTTTCCCGCAACCTCGGCCGCAAGCGCGCCGCCGAGATGCTCTTCACGGGCGACTTCATCGACGCCGAGACCGCGCTCGACTGGGGCCTGGTGAACCGGGTGGCGCCGGCCGACCGCGTGATGGAGACGGTGAGGGAGCTGGCCGGGAAGCTCCTGGCCAAGCCCGGCGACGCCCTCGCGATGGGCAAGGCCCTCTTCTACCGCCAGCTGGAGGCAGGACTGGCGGGCGCCTACGCGGACGCTTCGCGCACGATCGCCTGCAATTTCGCGGCGCCTTCCGCCCGGGAGGGAGTGGCCGCGTTCCTCGAGAAGCGCCCGCCGAACTGGCAGTGAAGCCTCGCGACCGGATAGCGCGGCTTCACTGCCACCGCCGCCGGTCGCGAAGGACCTCGCGCGCCGCGTTGTGCCCGGGCACGCCCGTCACGCCACCGCCCGGATGCGCCCCGGAGCCGCACAGGTAGAGCCCGCGAAGCGGCAGGCGGTAGTCCCCGTGCCCTAGCACCGGCCGCGCGCTGAAGAGCTGGTTGAGCGAGAGCTTGCCGTGGAAGATGTCGCCGCCCACGAGGCCGAACTCGCGCTCCAGGTCGAGGGGCGAAAGGATGCGCCTCGCGATCACCGCCGAGCGGAAATTGGGCGCGTGGCGCGTCACCAGGTCGATCACCGCGTCGGCCGCCCTCTCCCGCTCGCTCTCCCAGCGGCGCCCGTCCGGCAGTTCGTAGCGGAAGTGCTGGCAGAAGAGGCTCGCCACGTGCGCCCCGCGCGGGGCGAGCGAATCGTCCACGGTGCTCGGGATGAGGACCTCCACGATCGGCTCGCGCGACCACCCTTCCGCGCGCGCCGTGGCGTGCGCGCGGTCCATGTACTCGAGCGTGGGCGCGAGGATGATGCCGGACGAGTGGTGGGGCGCGGCCGCCCGGCCCGGCAGGCAGGTGAAGTCGGGCAGCTCCGACAGTGCGACGTTCATGCGGAAGGTGGCGCTCTCGCACTGGTAGTGCGCGAAGGCCTCGGGCCAGTCGTCGCCCCCCGCGAGCGCGGCGGCCACCTTGGGATTCGCGTTCGCCACGACGCAGCGCGCCGCGACCTGCGTGCCGTCCGCGAGCGCGAGGCCCGCGGCGCTCCCGCGCTCCTCCAGGATCCGCTCCACGGCGACGCCCGTGCGGATCTCGACGCCGCGGTCGCGCGCCTCCGCCGCGATCGCCTGCGCGATGGCGCCCATGCCGCCGCGCGCGTGACCCCAGGTGCCCTTCTTGCCGTTCACCTCGCCGAACACGTGGTGAAGGAGCACGTACGCGGTGCCCGGCGTCCAGGGGCTCGCGAAGTTGCCTACGACGCTGTCGAATCCGAAGCAGGCCTTGAGGGGCTCGGACTCGAACCAGCGCTCGAGCCAGTCGCCCGCGGCCATCGTGAACAGGTCGACGGCGTCGCGCTGCGCATCGAGCGAAAGGCGGTGCGCGCGGCGGGCCAGCTTGAGGGCCGCGAAGAGGTCCGCGACCCCGCCCCCCGCGTTGGGTGGCGTCTCGAGGAGCAGGTCGCGAAGCAGGTCGGCGACGCGCTCCAGCCGGCCGTAGTAGGCCGGAAGGCGCCCGGCATCGCGGGCCGAGAACTTCGCCACCTCGCGCTGCGTGGCCTCGAGTCCTCCCCCCACCTTGAGGAAGCGGCCGTCGTCGGTGGGAAGGAAATTGGAGAAGGGACGCTCGATGATCTCGAGGCCGCGCTCGGCAAGTCGCAGGTCGCGGATCACCCGCGGGTTGAGGAGGCTCACCGTGTAGCTCGCCGCCGAGTTGCGGAAGCCCGGGTGGAACTCTTCCGTCACCGCCGCGCCGCCCACGACCTCGCGCCGCTCGAACACGCCCACCTTGAGGCCGGCGGCCGCCAGGTAGCAGGCGCAGACGAGCCCGTTGTGGCCCGCGCCGACGATCGCGACGTCGAATGAGCCGGGGGCCGCACCCATGGCCGCGCTTCAGGCCAGCAGGAAGGAGCGCACCGCCGAGACCTGCGCGGGGTCCATCAGCATCGGCGCGTGTCCCGTCCCGGGCACCACGAAGCCCTCGGTGCCGGGGCGCGCGAGCATCTCGTCGTAGACCTCCGCCGTGAGGAGATCCGACTGGTCGCCGCGGATCACGAGCACGGGCCCGCGCAGGGCCCGCCAGACCGGCCGCAGGTCCACGTCGGCGAGCGGCACGGCCCTGAACGGGACCGCGATCCCGGGGTCGTAGCGGAATCGCCACCTCCCCGCCTCGTCGCGCCGCGCCACGTGCACCGCGAGGTGTCCCCATTGCGCGGGCGCCAGGCTGCCGAACGGGCTCACCGCGCGCATGGCGGCCTCCAGGGCCTCGAGGGAATCGAAGGACGGGTCGCGACCCACGTAGGTCGAAATGCGCGCGAGGGCCGCCTGCGGCACCACGCAGCCCACGTCGTTCACCACGAACTTGCCCACGGGCGTGCGCGCCTGTGCGGCGATCAGCATGCCGAGGATGCCCCCCATCGAGGTGCCGACCCAGTCGACGGACTCCGCCCCGAGCGCCGCGAGCATCGCGGCGAGGTCGGCGCAGTACGTGGGGTAACCGTAGTCGGCCTTGTCGGAGAGCCAGTCGCTCCTGCCGCGACCGGCGATGTCGGGGCAGACCACGCGGTAGGCGTCGGCCATCCGCTCGGCGAGGTAATCGAAGTCGCGCCCGCAGCGCGTGAGGCCGTGCACGCACACGAGCACGCGCGGGTTGTCGCGGTCGCCCCACTCGGTCCACCGCATGCGGTGGAACCCGTGGGCGTCCAGGCACAGCACCGAACCTTCACGCATGGCGGCTGACGGCAGAGAGAGTCCTTTGGAAGCGCATCACTCGATGGCGCTGCGGCTCTTCGCCCGGTCGCGCAGCAGGTACTTCTGGATCTTCCCGGTGGAGGTCTTGGGCAGCGGCCCGAAGACCACCGACTTGGGCACCTTGAAGCGCGCCATGCGCGACCGGCAGAACTCGATGATCTCCTCCTCGGTCGCGCTGGCCCCCTCCTTCAGCTCCAGGAAGGCGCAGGGCGTCTCTCCCCACTTCGGGTCGGGCTGCGCCACCACCGCCGCGAGCATCACCGCCGGGTGGCCGAAGAGCACGTCCTCGACCTCCTGCGAGGAGATGTTCTCGCCGCCCGAGATGATCACGTCCTTCGAGCGGTCCTTGATCTTCACGTAGCCGTCGGGCTGCATCACCGCGAGGTCCCCCGAGTGGAACCATCCCCCCCGGAAGGCCTCCTCGGTGGCCTTCGGGTTCTTGAGGTAGCCCTTCATCGTGATGTTGCCGCGGAACATGATCTCGCCCATCGTCTCGCCGTCCCACGGCACCGGCTCCATCGTGTGCGGGTCCAGCACCGTCATGCCCTCCTCGAGCAGGTACGCGACCCCCTGGCGGCCGTTCTTGCGAACCTGGTCCTCGAGCGGGAGCGCCTCCCACTCGGTGTGCTTCGCGCACACGGCGGCCGGCCCGTAGGTCTCCGTGAGGCCGTAAACGTGGGTGATGTCGAAGCCGATGCGCCCCATGCCCTCGATGACGGCCGCGGGCGGCGGCGCGGCGGCCACGAGGCAATGCACCTCGTGGTCGATGCCCCGCCGCCACTCGGCCGGCGCGTTGAGGAGCATCGAATGCACGATGGGCGCGCCGCAGTAGTGCGTGACCTTGTGCTCGGCGATGAGCGAGAGGATGAGCTTCGCGTCCACCTTGCGCAGGCAGACGTTCGTGCCCGCGGCGGCCGCCATGGTCCAGTTGAAGCACCAGCCGTTGCAGTGGAACATCGGGAGCGTCCACAGGTAGATGGCGTGCTTCGGCATCGACCAGTCCAGGATGTTGTTGATCGCGTTCAGGTACGCGCCCCGGTAGTGGTAGACGACGCCCTTGGGGTTGCCCGTGGTGCCGGAGGTGTAGTTGAGCGCGATCGCGTCCCACTCGTCCGTGGGGAAGGCCCACTCGAACCCTTCGTCGCCCTCGCCAAGGAAGGCCTCGTAGTCCTTCTCGCCCAGGAGCTTGCCGCCCTCGTGCATCGGGTCGTCCACGTCGATCACGAGTGGCCTCGCCTTCGCGAGCGCGAGCGCCTTCTCGATCGTGGCCGAGAACTCCCGGTCCGTGAACAGCACCTTCGCCTCGCCGTGGTCGAGCATGAAGGCGATGGCCTCGGCGTCGAGGCGCGTGTTGAGCGTGTTGAGGACGGCGCCGATCATGGCGGGGCCGAAGTGCAGCTCCACCATGGCGGGGATGTTGGGGAGCATCGCGGCCACGGTGTCGCCGCGCTCGACGCCCCGCCGCGCCAACGCCGAGGCGAGCCGGCGGCAGCGGGCATAGACGTCCTTCCACGGGCGGCGCAGGTCGCCGTGGATCACGGCGACCCGGTCGGGGTACACGTAGGCCGCCTTCGCCAGGAACGACACCGGCGTGAGCGGCGTGTAGTTGGCCTCGCTGCGCTCGAGGCCCGATGCATACGGCTTGGCCATTCTCTCCTCCACGCCCTCAGGCGATCCTCGTTTCCATCGGGGCCGCGATGCCGGCGGCCTTCTCGGCGCCATGCACCGTGTTGGCGACGAGCATCGCGATGGTCATCGGGCCCACGCCTCCCGGCACCGGGGTGAGGCGCGAGGCCACCCTGGCGACGGAATCGTGGTCGACGTCGCCGCAGAGCTTGCCGTCGGGCAGGCGGTTGATGCCGACGTCGACCACCACCGCGCCCGGCTTCACCATCGACCCGTCGATCATCCGCGCCTTGCCCACGGCCGCGACCAGCAGGTCCGCCTGCCGGGTGATGCCGGGCAGGTCGCGCGTCTTGGAGTGGCAAACGGTCACCGTCGCGCCCGCGTTCACGAGCATGAGCGCCATGGGCTTGCCCACGATGGTCGAGCGCCCGACGATCACCGCGTGCATCCCCTCGACCTCGATGGCCTCGTGCTCGAGCATCTTCATGACCCCCCACGGCGTGCAGGGGTAGAAGGCGGGCTCGCCGACCACCAGCGCGCCCACGTTGTGGTAGTGGAATCCGTCGACGTCCTTGGCGGGGTCGATGGCCTCGATCACGGCGCGCGACTCGAGCGGCTTCGGAAGGGGAAGCTGCACGAGGATGCCGTGGACCGTCGGGTCGTCGTTGAGGCTGCGCACGAAGGCGATGAGCCGCTCCTGCGGCGTGTTGGCGGGCAGCGCGTGGACCCACGAGTTGACGCCCGCCTTCTCGCAGGCAAGCGCCTTGTTGCGCACGTAGACGCGGCTCGCGGGGTCCTCGCCCACGATGACGACGGCGAGGCCGGGAATGGTGCCGCGGTCGCGCAGTCGCGCGGCGCGCAGGGCGTTCTCGGCGGCGATCTCGGCGGCGATGGCCTTTCCGTCGATGGTTCTGGCGGTCATGGAGCGGGTTTCGTCCGGAGGAATCGTTGTTCGGTGAGGAGCGCGTCCACCGGCACGTCGTGCGGCTCGCGCGGGATGCGTTCGCGCACGAGCGCCTCGGGAAGCGCCACCACGCGGAAGGTGCGCGTGCCGGCGCCGGCCAGCAGGCGGTCGAAGTAGCCCGCCCCGTAGCCGAGCCGCACGCCCTCGCCGTTGCACGATAGCGCAGGCACGAGGGCGAAGTCGACCTCCGAGAGCGCCACCCTGCGGCACCGGGCGGGGTCGGGCTCCTCGATGCCCCACACGCCCGGGACCAGGTCGGAGGCGAGGTTCGTCACGGCATGGAGCTCCAGCGATCGCGGCTCGCGCACGACGCGCGGCAGCAGCAGCACCTTGCCGTCGCCGAGCACGCCCTCGGCGAAGGGCCTCGTGTCCCACTCCGTGCCGAAGCTCAGGGTGGCGAGCACCGTCCTCGCGCGCCGGTATTCGGGCAGCGAGCGCAGCCGCGCGGTGATGTCGCCCGCGAAGCCCGCGCGGGCGGCCCTCATCGCGTCGCGCGCCGCGAGCAGCTCGCGGCGCATCGCCGCCTTGGCCCCGTGCGGCGCCCCGCCCGAGGCGAAGCGCGAAAGCGCCCGGCGGATGGCCGCGATCTTCGCCTCCGTCTCCTCGAACTCGCCCTCGGGCGAGGAGTCGGCGACGATTCCGCCGCCTGCGTAGAAGCGAAGCTCCCCGTTCGCGGCGAGCGTCGTGCGGATGGGGATGTTCATGTCGAGCCGCCCGGCCGGCGCGACGTAGCCGATGGCGCCGCAATAGACCTCGCGGCGATGGGGCTCGAGCTCGTCGATGATCTCCATCGCGCGGCGCTTGGGCGCCCCGGTGACCGACCCGCCGGGGAAGCACGCCTCAAGCAGGTCGACCGCGTCGCGGCCAGCGGCCACGCGCCCCGTCACGGTGCTCACCAGGTGGTGGACGGTGGCAAAGCTCTCCAGCTCGCAGATGCGCGGCGCGGAAACGCTGCCGGGCTCGCAGACGCGGCCGAAGTCGTTTCGCAGGAGGTCCACGATCATCACGTTCTCGGCGCGGTCCTTCGCGGAGGCGGCGAGCTCCTCGCGCACGCGCGCGTCCTCGCGCGGATCCGACCGGCGCCTGCGCGTGCCCTTGATGGGCTGCGTCACCGCGTCCCGCCCCTCCACGGTCATGAGCCGCTCGGGCGAGCTCGAGAGCACGGCGCCGAAGGGATACTCGAGGTAGGCGCCCATGGGGGCGGGGTTCGTGTCGTGCAGGTGGCGGTAGAACTCCCAGGGGTCGCCATCGCAGGCGAGGCGGAACTCCCGCGTGAGGTTCACCTGGTAGGTGTCGCCCGCGCGGATGTAGTCGATGATGCGGGCCGCGCGAGGCAGGTAGGCTTCGCGCTCGAGGCTCGAGGCGACCTCGCCGGTGACCCGGAAGGGCTCCCTCGACGGCGGCTCGCCGCGCAGCAGCCGCTCGCGCACGGCCAACGCTTCCTCGTCGGGAAAGGAGGCGAGGGACGTGAGGGCCGCGCGGCGCCGCTCGTGGTCCACGACCACCGTCCACGCGTACAGCCCGAACGCGGCCTCGGGCATGAAGGCGGAAGTGCCGGCCTTGGCCGGGGGCAGCTTCGCGGCGCCGCGCCCCAGTTCGTAGCCCAGGTAGCCGATGGCCGCGCCCGAGGCGGGCCAGGACTCGTCCTGCGCGTCGCAGCCGGCGAGCAGCCCTCTCAGCGCGGCGAAGGCGCCCGCATCCGCGGCGGTCGCGATGCCCTCGCGCAGGATCTCGGTGCGGCCGTCGCGCGTCGCGAGGCTCGCCACGGGCGCGGCGGCGAGAATGTCGTAGCGGCCGCCCGTTCGCGCGGGGTCGCCGCTGTCGAGGAAGACCGCCCAGCCCATGGGGCGCATGCGCTCGAACCAGGCGTGGCGCTCCGCGCAGCCCGTGGACTCGTCGTAGGGAAGCTCGAGGGTGCGCGCCATGGCCTCATTCTAGCCGCCCGGCCACCTCCTTTCCCGCCCGGTGGTATTCTTCCCGCGACATTTTTCATTTCCCCCAAGGAAGGCCATGAAAACCATCCTCGTCCTCGCCGCCGCCCTCGCCGCCACCGGTGCCCTCGCCCAGAGCCCGGCGGATGCCATGAAGGGCAAGATGAAGCCCGGGCTGTACTCCTACAAGATGGAGATGGACATGGGCCAGGTGCCGGGCATGCCCGCCGGCATGGGCAAGCAGACCATGAACATGCAGCACTGCGTGACGCCCCAGGACATCGAGAAGGGCCAGGTCGGCAAGGGCCGCGACGGCAAGGCCGCCTCGAACTGCGAGATGAAGGACTTCAAGATGTCGGGCAACACCGCCACCTACAAGATGGTCTGCAAGGGCGAGGGGTCCATGACCGCGGACAACACGATCACCTTCGTTGCCGATGGATTCAACATGAACATGAAGATGGCCATGGACCAGGGCGGCCGCCAGATGAACATGACGCAGAAGATGGAGGGCCGCTACCTGGGCCCCTGCCCGGCCAAGTGACCCCCCGGCACCTGGTGCCGAGCCAGGTGCGTCAGAGGGCCTCGGAGGCGAGGGCCCGCCAGGGCGCCAGGTCCCAGAACCGGACGGCCTGGCCCGACGGCGAGGGCAGGACGAAGAATCGGGTGTCGCCTTCCCGCTCCGCCTGCCACCCGTAATCCACGTCCCTCCCGAGAAAGGCCTTCGCCGCGTTCTTGCTGGTGAAGGCCACCACCGCCGGCCGGTAGCGCCGGACCTTGGCGAGAAGCGAATCGCGGTCGAGCGCGCCGTCGGGGAGCTCGTCGTCGTTGCCCGAGTGTCCCTTGCACAGGTCGGTGAGGCCGATGCCCAGCTCGAGCAGCCCGGCGTACTCCGCGGGCTGGAACCGCCGCGGCGTGAACCCCGCCTCGTGCAGCGCCCGCCAGAAGCGGTTGCCCGGCTTCGCGTAGTACGCGCGGGCGGCGGCGGAGGCCCGCGAGGGCGCCGTGCCGCAGAAGACGAGGCGCAGCCCCGGCGCGAGGACGTCCGGGACGAGGTGTCCCCTCACCCCTTCAGCGCGTTTCGGATCTGCTCCAGCGCGCCCGGGTCCTCGATGGTGGTGAGGTCGCCGGGATCGCGCCCCTCGCACAAGGCCTGGATGGAGCGGCGCAGCAGCTTGCCGGAGCGGGTCTTGGGCAGCACCGTCACGAAGTGCACGCGCGACGGCCGGGCGATGGCGCCCAGCTCCTTGTCCACCGTGGCCATGACTTCCTTCTCGAGCGCCGCCGCGAGCTCCTTCGTCGAGGTCTTCGAGGCGTCCTTCGCCACGGCGAACGCGACGGGCACCTGGCCCTTGAGCTGGTCCGCCACGCCCACCACGGCCACCTCCGCGATGCCGGCGTGGGCCTGCACCGCCTCCTCGATCTCGCGCGTGCCGAGGCGGTGGCCGGCGACGTTGATCACGTCGTCG
>JBBIJT010000034.1:0-28962 GCA_037445795.1 Betaproteobacteria bacterium
AGGAGTCCCTCGCGGGCACGAAGAACTGCGGGATCTCCGACGGGACCGCCGGGCGCGATCCGCCGGTTGCCGGCGACGGCGACGGGCTCGCGGAGACCGGCGCGTCTCCCGCCACGGGCGCCGGCGGGGCGACGGTGGCCGTCTCGGGCGCGCGCGCCGCCGGCGCGGCGGGCGGCGCGGGGTGGGGCTGCGGAACGCGCTTCGCGACGGAGGGGGGCTTCACGGGGGCCGGGGCCACGGCCTCCTCCGGGACCGGGGGTTCCGCCGGCGTGATGCGGACCGTGAGCGGCATGGCCATCCGGGCCGCGGCCGCTGACACCTCGCCGTCGCGATGCCGAAGAGGCATGGCGAAGAACGCGGCGTGGGCGAGGATCGACACGACGATCGCGATCGCCAGGTTGCGCTCGGCGACGATGGCGCTCGCCGGGCGCCCCGCCCAGGGAACGGAGGAAAGGGAACCGACTGTCGTGACGACGCTCACGGGACCCCGATCGCGACGCGGCGGGCGGCTATTTCGCGCGCGGCGCGGCGGCCGGCGTGACGATCTGGTAGAAGATCTCGTCCTTGCGGATCATCCCGAGCTCCAGGCGGGCGCGCTCCTCCGCCGCCTCGAGCCCCTGCTTCAGGTCGCGCACCTCGGCATCGAGGGCGTCGTTGCGGGCCCTGAGCCCCGCGTTCACCGCCTGCTGGGCCACGACCTGGCGGTCGAGCTCCCGCACGCGCAGCCAGCCGCCCTTCCCGAACCACAGCGGGTACTGGAGTACCACGATGAGACCGGCCAGGATGGCGGCGAGGGCCTTCATTTCAGCTGGTAGAAAGCCCCGCGCCCCGCGTAGGAGGCGCCTTCGCCCAGCTCCTCCTCGATGCGCAGGAGCTGGTTGTACTTGGCGATGCGGTCCGAGCGCGACAGCGAGCCGGTCTTGATCTGCATCGCGTTCGTGCCCACGGCGATGTCGGCGATCGTGGAATCCTCCGTCTCGCCCGAGCGGTGCGAGATCACGGAGGTGTAGCCGGCGCGCCGGGCCATCTCGATCGCCTCGAAGGTCTCCGAGAGCGTGCCGATCTGGTTGATCTTGACGAGGATGGAGTTGGCCACGCCGCGGCGGATGCCTTCCTCGAGAATGCGCGTGTTGGTGACGAAGACGTCATCGCCCACGATCTGCACGCCCTGGCCCAGCCGCTTCGTGAGGATCTCCCAGCCCTCCCAGTCGCCCTCCGCCATGCCGTCCTCGATCGAGACGATGGGGTACTTGTCGCACCAGGAGTCGAGCAGGTCGGTGAGCTGCTGCGAGCTGTAGGCGAGGTGCTCGCTCTCGAAGCGGTACTTGCCGTCCTTGTAGAACTCGCTCGCGGCGCAGTCCAGGCCGATGAGGACGTCGCTGCCGGCCATGTAGCCCGCCTCCTCGATGGCCCTGAGGATCCACTGGATGGCCGCCTCGTTGTTCGGCAAGTTGGGCGCGAAGCCGCCCTCGTCGCCGACGGTGGTCGACATGCCCTCCTTGTCGAGCATCTTCTTGAGCGTGTGGAAGACCTCGGCGCCGCAGCGCAGGGCGTCGCGGAAGCTCGGCAGCCCAGCGGGGATGATCATGAACTCCTGCATGTCGAGCGAGTTGTTGGCGTGCGCGCCGCCGTTGATCACGTTCATCATCGGGACGGGCATCTTGCGCGGGGCGCTGCCGCCGAAATAGCGGTAGAGCGGCAGGCCGCACTCCTCGGCCGCGGCCTTCGCGCACGCGACGGAGACGGCGAGGATGGCGTTGGCGCCCAGGCGCGACTTGTTCTCGGTGCCGTCGAGGTCGACGAGGACGCGGTCCAGGTGCGCCTGCTCGGAGACGTCGAGGCCGATGATGGCCTCGCAGATCTCGGTGTTCACGTGCTCGACGGCCTTCTGCACGCCCTTGCCGAAGTAGCGCTGCGCGTCGCCGTCGCGAAGCTCGATGGCCTCGCGCGACCCCGTGGAGGCGCCGGACGGCACGGCCGCGCGCCCCATCACCCCGGACTCGAGCAGCACGTCGGCTTCGACGGTGGGATTGCCGCGCGAATCGAGGATCTCGCGGGCGACGACTTCGACGATGGCGGTCATTCCTTGCTCCCTGTCCGTTGGCGGCGCCCGCGGCGCCCCGTTTCGAGAGGGATATTCTAGTCCAAAGGGGGCCCGCCCGCCCCCGGCCGCGGGCCGCTCAGAGCTTCTTCTCGAGCGCCTCGGCGACCTTCCTGGCCCCGTCGGCGTCGCGCTCCGCGGGCTTGGCCCCGCCCACGGCCACCACGACCCAAGTGCGACCCTTGAGGAACTGGAGAGTTCCCTGCTTCGCGCTCCAGAAGGCGGAGGCGTGCCCGATCAGCATGGGCTTGGTCTGGAACTTGAGCTTCTCCTCGTCGAAGGCGCGCTGCGCATCCGCCTCCGACCTGGCGAACCGGAACGTCGCCGATGCCGAGACGGCCTTCCCGTCCTTGGAGGACCACCACGTGCAGGTGGGCACCACCTTGGGCTTCCGGGCCTTCGGGTTCACGGGCTCGGCCTCGACGTTGGCTCCCAGGGCCTTCGAGGCCTCCGCCTGCGTGAACACGTCGCACGCGTCGAACGCGTCCTGCGCCGCCGCGCCGCCCGCGAATAGCGCCGCCACCGCCACCGCACTCCGGATCGTCCTCATTGCCTTCCCCTTGTCGCCAATCGGCATCGCAACGCCGCTACTCTATCCCGAAGAGCCTCGCGCCGTTGCCCCAGGCGATGCGCGAGGCCGCCTCGGGCGGAAGCTCCCCCAGCCAGCGCCGGTAGTGCCCCATCGTGTCCGGGTAGGACTGCCAGCGCTGGTTGACCCAGGTGTCGGAGCCCACGAGGAAGCGCCCCGCGTGCCTCGCGAAGAAATCCTTCCACGCGGGCGCGAGCCTGCCGTCCTCGGTCACGTCCATCCGGTACGAGAGCTCGCCCCAGAGCTGCGGATACTTTCCAAGAAGCTCCTCGACGCGCGCAAGCGGCGTCGAGAACCCCGTGTGGGCCCAGATCACCCTCGCCTTCGGGTCGTGCGAGAAGAGGAGCTCGAGCGCCTCCTCGTCGCAGTGCGCGTGCAGCACGAGGTCGTTGGCGACCGCGAATTTCACGATGCGCTTCACCGTGTCGGAGGCCGCCTCGCGCCCGAAGACGTGGAACTCGCCCACGCCGCGGTAGTAGCCGCGCTTCGCCTCCTCCTCGATCATGCGCGCGATGTCGGGATTGGCATGCCAGGTCCCGTAGTCCGCGCGGTCGCGGTAGACGCGGATGAAGGGCACGACGGCGAAGCCCGGCCGCGCCGCCTTGCGGCTGGCCTCGAAGAGGGCCCGCGTGCCGTCGTTAGGGCGGCTGTTGGCGAGGACCGCCCTGACGCCGTTCTTCGAGAAGAGCTCCATCACCGTGCCGATGGAGTAGCGGTCGACGGCGTCGTCGTTGTAGTGCAGGTGCGCGTCGAAGATCGGCCCCTCGTACGAGGCCTGCGCCGCCGGGACCGCGAGCGCGACCGCCAGGAGGACGCGCGCGAGCGCCCTCATCGCGACTTTCCCATGTGCACGGCGAGCACGCTGGGCGGCGCCTCGAACGTGTCGGGCCGCGCGTTGGTCCAGAACACCTGGTAGACCGGGTGCCCGGGCACGCCCTCGAGGAGCTCGCCGGGCTTGAGCCACGGGTGCAGCGTCGAGAGCGAGCGCACCTCGTTGGAGGAGATGCGGCGGATCACGTGCTCCGGCCCCAGCTCGCTCGGGTGCGAGAGCCCCGCGGCGCCCAGCAGCTCCTTCAGCGCCTTGAGCGTGTTCTGGTGGAAGTTGAAGACGCGCTCGGCCTTGTCCGGGACCACCAGCGCGCGCATGCGCCTCGGGTCCTGCGTGGTTACGCCCGTGGGGCAGTGGCCCGTGTGGCATGTCTGCGCCTGCAGGCAGCCCAGGGCGAACATGAAGCCGCGGGCGGAGTTGCACCAGTCCGCGCCGATGGCCATCGTGCGCGCGATGTCGAAGGCGGTGACGATCTTGCCGCTCGCGCCCACGCGCACCTTGCCGCGCAGGTTCACGCCCACGAGCGAGTTGTGCACCAGCATGAGCCCCTCGCGAAGCGGGGCGCCGACGTGGTCGGTGAATTCCAGGGGCGCGGCGCCGGTGCCGCCTTCGCCGCCGTCCACCACGACGAAGTCGGGCGTGATGCCCGTCTCCACCATCGCCTTCACGATGCCGAACCATTCCCAGGGGTGCCCGATGGCGAGCTTGAACCCGGTGGGCTTGCCGCCGGAGAGCGCGCGCAGCCGCTCGACGAAGTGAAGCAGCTCGATGGGGGTCGAGAACGCGGAGTGTCTGGCGGGCGAGATGCAGTCCACCCCCACGGGGACGTGGCGCGCCTGCGCGATCTCCGGCGTCACCTTCGCGCCGGGCAGCACGCCGCCGTGGCCGGGCTTGGCGCCCTGCGAGAGCTTCACCTCGATCATCCTCACCTGGTCCGAGGTGGCATTGGCGACGAAGCGCTCCTCGTTGAAGCGCCCCTCGTCGTCGCGGCAGCCGAAGTAGCCGCTGCCGATCTCCCACACGAGGTCGCCCCCGGGCTCGCGGTGATAGCGCGAGATTGAGCCCTCGCCCGTGTCGTGGAAGAAGCCCCCGCGCCGCGCCCCCTCGTTGAGCGCCAGCACGGCGTTGGCGGAGAGCGCCCCGAAGCTCATGGCCGAGATGTTGAAGACGCTGGCCGAGTAGGGCTTCGCCACCTTGCCCTCGCCCACCGCGATGCGGAAGTCGTGGCTTTCGATCTCCACCGGCGCGATCGAATGGTTGATCCACTCGTACTGCGGCTCGTAGAAGTCCATCTGCGTGCCGAAGGGGCGCTTGTCGACGGCGCCCTTGGCGCGCTGGTAGATGATCGACCGCTGCGCCCGCGAGAACGGCGTGTAATCGGTGTCGGCCTCGATGAAGTACTGGCGGATCTCCGGCCGGATGTACTCGAAGAAGAAGCGGAAGTGGGCGATGACCGGGTAGTTCCTGCGGATGGCCTGCCGCGGCTGCGCGTAGTCCACGAGGCCCACCAGCCACAGCGCCGCGAAGAGCGCCGCCGGCACGAACCACAGCGCCGACAGCGCCGTGGCCGCGAAGCACGCCACCGCCACGAGCGCGCACGTGGTCCACGCCCAATATCGTTGCGGAACGATCCGGTCGATCACGCTTCCCACGTGAATCCCCTCGGTCACGGGCCGTTTCGGCCTCCGCGGCGACTCTACGGAAACCGGCCCCCCTTGTAAACGCCGCCCGCCCCGAGCATGCGCCAGGTCACTACTTCACGGTGCGATTTCCCGGAGGGGACCTTCTACGCTAGGACCCCGGTAACGACGCCGGTGCCAGTATGGGCAGATGGGGTGCGATTGGCTGTCCTCGTTTTGAGTTTTGGGCCGAGTCAAACTGCTGCCAGCATCGCTGTCCGAACCTATGTCGACATAGGCCGGAGCATCGACTCCGACTGCATTCTTATTCGGCCCAAAACTCAAAACGAGGACAGCCAATCGCACCCCTCCCCTTCTCCGTTCACCCCAGTGCCGATTCGACGCGACGCCGGTCTCGTGCGGAGGTCCCCTCGAGCAGCGGGCACCGCGAAGTGGTTGCCGGTTCTTCGTGCGGCCTAGGTTTGCCGGGCGCCTACTCGAGGGCCGCGAACGCGGCGCGCAGCCCCATGGCGTCGCCGCCGACCGGGCGGCCGGGCTTCGACGCGTCGTTCCAGGCGTAGGTATCGAAGTGCGCCCAGGGCGTCGTCTCGGGCACGAACCAGTCGAGGAAGAGCGCGCCGACGATGGCGCCGGCGAACCCGCCCTTGCCGGCGTTGTTGAAGTCGGCCACCTCGCTGTCGAAGAGGCGGCGGTAGTTGCGCCAGAGCGGCAGGCGCCAGACGGGATCCTCGACCGACTCGCTGGCCGCGATGAGCCGCGCCGCGAGCTTGTCGTCGTTCGCGAAGAGCGCCGGCAGCTCCGGCCCCAGGGCCACGCGCGCCGCCCCCGTGAGCGTGGCGAAATCGATCACCAGGCGGGGCTTGTCCTCCACCGCGTAGGCGAGCGCGTCGCACAGGACCACGCGGCCCTCGGCATCGGTGTTGCCGATCTCGACCGTGTGGCCGTGCCGGGTGCGCACGACGTCGCCGGGACGGTAGGCGTTGCCCGCGATCGAGTTCTCCACGGCCGGCACGAGCAGCTGCAGCCGGTAGGGCAGCTCCCGCTGCATCACCAGCCGCGCGAGCGCGATGGCGTGCGCCGCGCCGCCCATGTCCTTCTTCATGAGGCGCATGCCCTCGGCGCCCTTGATGTCGAGGCCGCCGGTGTCGAAGCACACGCCCTTGCCCACGATCGCCAGGCGCGGGTGCTTCGGGTTTCCCCAGTTGAGCTCGAGGAGCCGCGGCGGCCGCGCGGCGGCGCGGCCCACGGCGTGGATGGCGGGGAAGTTCTGCGCCAGCAGCTCGTCTCCCACCCACTCGTCGAACTCGGCGCCGAAGAGCTCCGCCTGCTCGCGCACCACGTCCGAGAGCTCCGCCGGCCCCATGTCCTCGGCGGGCGTGTTCACGAGGTCGCGCACCAGCTTCACCGCCTCGGCCTCGCCGAGGGCGCGCGCGACCTTCGCGGAAGGCTCCAGCTGCAGGCTGGCGGGCTTGCGGCGCGCCTTCTTGTAGCGCGTGAACTGGTAGCTGCCGAGGGCCCAGCCGAAAGCGGCGCGGTCCTCGCCGATCGCGACCGTCCCCTTGCCGAGCGCGTAGCGGCCCGGCGCGAGCTTGAGCGGCAGGCCTGCGAGCGCCCAGGGGTCGTCCCCGTCGCGCACGCCCACGATCACCAGCTCGATCCCGCCCTTCGACCCGGGCACCGCGCAGTGCGTGTGCGCCTTGCCCTCGAAGCCGCCCGCCTCCACCCAGCGCCTCTGCGCGGGCGTGAGCTTCTCGAGGAGCCTGGGCAGCCGCTTTGCGTCGGTCGCGAGGATGGGCGTGGCGGCCTTGTCGAAGGCCTTGCGGTCGGTGATGACGGGCATGGTCGTGATGGGCTGTCGCGATGGCGAATCCGCGATTCTAGCCGGTTGCGGGCGACGGGACGGCGGTGCGGCGACCCTCGCGGCCGCATGCCCGGGAAGCGACGGGGCCTGCCCCCGCCCCAAGTTGACGCCGCGCAATTCTCGCGGCCGCGCCGCCCTCTAGGATTGGATGTGGAGGAGTAGCCTACAAAGATGCCCTGCGCCTGGATCACCCACCGGGACTGCCTTCTTCACGAGATGGGCGAAGGCCACCCGGAATGCCCCGAACGGCTCGACGCCATCTCGGACCACCTGCTGGCCCAGGGGCTGATGAGCCTGCTCATCCCCTACGACGCGCCCGTGGCGACGGTGGAGCAGCTCGAGCGCGCCCACACCGCGCACCACGTGACGGAGATCATGGCCGCGGCCCCGAAGGAGGGGTACGTGCACGTGGACCCCGACACGTCGATGAACCCGCACACGCTCAAGGCGGCGCTTCGCTCGGCCGGCGCGGCGGTCCTCGCGACGGACCTCGTGCTCAAGGGCGAGGTGCGGAGCGCCTTCTGCGCCGTGCGCCCGCCGGGCCACCACGCCACGCACGACGCGCCGATGGGCTTCTGTTTCTTCAACAACGTCGCGGTGGGCATCCGCCACGCCCTGGACTTCCACGGGCTCGAGCGCGTGGCTCTCGTCGACATCGACGTGCACCACGGCAACGGCAGCGAGGACATCCTCGCCTCGGACGCGCGCGTGCTCATGGCGTCCACCTTCCAGCGCGGGCTCTACCCGTTCCAGGGCGACGAGCCCAAGGGCCTCAACATGGTGAACGTGGGCCTGCCGGCCGGCGCGACGGGCGATCACCTTCGCGCCGCGGTCCAGGAGTACTGGATGCCGGCCATCGACGCCTTCTGCCCGGAGCTCATCTACGTCTCCGCGGGCTTCGACGCGCACCAGGCCGACGACATGGCCGCCATGCGCTGGGTCGAGAAGGACTACGCCTGGGTGACGGCCGAGCTCGTGCGCGCGGCCAACCGGCACTGCGGCGGCCGCGTCATCTCGATGCTGGAGGGCGGCTACCACCTGCAGGCGCTCTCGCGAAGCGTCGCCGCGCACATCCGGGAGCTCGTCTCGGCGTGAAGCCGGTCGACTTCGACTGGATCGTCGTCGGCTCGGGGTTCGGCGGCAGCGTGAGCGCGCTGCGCCTCGCCGAGAAGGGCTACCGGGTCGCCGTCCTCGAAAGCGGCCGGCGCTTCCGCGACGAGGACTTCGCCGAGAGCACCTGGAACCTGCGCCGCTTCCTGTGGGCGCCGGCCCTGGGGCTGCGCGGCATCCTGCGCATGACGGTCTTCCGCGACATCTTCATCGCGAGCGGCTCGGGCGTGGGCGGCGGCAGCCTCGTCTACGCCAACACGCTCTACCGCGCCAAGCCGGCGTTCTTCGCGCACCCGCAGTGGCCGGGCGGCGAGGACTGGTCCGCGGCGCTCGCCCCCCACTACGCCACCGCGGAGCGCATGCTGGGCTCGACGCCCGTGCCGTACGACAGCGACGGGCAGAAGCTACTGCGCGAGATGGCCGACGGGATGGGCGTGCCGCAGACCTTCGTCCGCACCTCGTGCGCGGTCTATTTCGGCGAGCCCGGCCTCACGGTGCCGGACCCCTTCTTCGGCGGCGAGGGCCCGCCGCGCACCGGCTGCATGCGCTGCGGCGCGTGCATGGTGGGCTGCCGCGTCGGCGCCAAGAACACGCTCGTGAAGAACTACCTGTGGCTCGCCGAGCGCCGCGGCGTCGAGGTGCGGGCCGACACGGAGGTCGCGGACATCCGCCCGCTCGGCGCGGCCGACGGCTCGGAGGGCTATGCGGTCGAGACCGTGCGGCCGGGCGCCTGGCTGCGGAAGCAGCGTCGCACCCTCACGGCGCGCGGCGTGGTCGTCGCCGCGGGCGCCCTCGGGACCAACGGGCTGCTGGCCGGGTGCAAGCTGCGCGGCTCGCTGCCGGGGCTGAGCGACCGCCTCGGGCACCTCGTCCGCACCAACAGCGAGTCGCTGCTCGCGGTGACGCTTCCCGACGACCGGCTCGCGCCGTGGAACGACGTCGCCATCAGCGCAAGCATCCATCCCGACCCCGAGACGCACATCGAGTTCGTCACCTACGGCCGGCACGGCGACTTCATGTCCAACCTCACCACGCTCCTCGTCGGCGAGGGCACGAACGTCACGCGTCCGCTCAAGCTGCTGGGCGCCATGGCGCGAAACCCCATCCGGTTCCTTCGCACGCTGTGGCCGTTCGGGTGGGCGCGGCGCACGCTCATCATCCTGGTGATGCAGTCGCTGGACAACGCGCTGCGCTTCCGCGCGCGGCTGGGGCCCTTCGGCGGCGTGAGCCTGCGGACCGAGCAGGACGTGGGCAAGCCCAACCCCACCTACATCGAGGCCGGAAACCGCGCGGCGCTGTGGCTGGCGAAGCGCACGGGCGGCGTCGCGCAGAGCATGGTGCTCGAGGCCGTCGCGAACATCCCGTCGACGGCCCACATCCTGGGCGGCGCCGTGATCGGGCGCGACGCGGCTAGCGGCGTCGTGGACCGCCACAACCGCGCGTTCGGCTACCGGAACCTGCTGGTGTGCGACGGCTCGACGCTCCCCGCCAACCCGGGAGTGAACCCCAGCCTCACGATCACGGCCATCGCGGAGCACGCGATGAGCCACGTCCCCGCCAAGTCGGCGGCCTAGCGTCGCCGCGCGGTCAGTGCTTCCTGGCCGGCTCGCCGCCGGGCCCGCGCACCTCGGCCGTCACTTCCACCTTCACCTGCTTGCTGCCGGGACCGCGGATCGTCAGCGTGAGCGGCACCTTGTCGCCCACGGCGAGCGGCTTCACGAGCTCCATCAGCATCACGTGGTAGCCGCCGGGCTTCAGCTCCACCGTCTCGCCCGGGGGCAGCGGAAGCTCGTCGATGGCGCGCATGGCCATCACGTTGCCCTTCATCACCATCTGGTGCACTTCCACAATGCCGGCGGCAGGCGACGCGGCGTTGACCAGCGCGACCTCGGTCGTGCTCCTGAGCTTCATGAACACGCCCGTCGCCGTCTGGTTGGGCACGGTCGCGCGGGCCCAGACTTCCGTCGCGGTCACGTCCGCGGAGGCCTGCAGGGCCACCATCGCGCAGGCGGCGGCGACGAGCGAATTCAGTTGCCGTTTCATGGCCATTCCTCTCTGGCGTGATCCTCTTGCGATTATAGGCTCGCCGGCCCCGCACGCCCCGCGAGCCGCCCCCTCGCTCAGGCCTTGCGCAGGTCCTCCGGCCGGATCGGCAGCCTGCGCAGGCGCTTGCCGGTGAGCGCGAACACCGCATTGAGCACCGCCGCCTGGAAGGGAAGGATGCCCGGCTCCCCGTGGCCTCCCCAGAAGCCGCCCGTGGGAACGAGCACGAGCTCGACCTTCGGCATGTCGGCCATCGTCGGGAGGGGGAAGTCGTGGAAGTTGGACTCGCGGATGCGGCCGTCCTTCACCGTGTTGCCGTTGAAGAGCGCGCTCAGCCCGTACACGGCGTTGCTCTCGGCCTGCGCCTGGCAGGTGTCGGGGTTCACCACGTTGCCCGAGTCGATGGCCACCACGTAGCGGAGCACCTTGAGGGCTCCCTTGGAATCCACCGACACCTCCGCCACGCCGGCCGCGTAGCTGCCGAAGCCCTCGACGACCGCGAGGCCCCGCCCCACGCCCGGCGGCGTCGGCGTGCCCCAGCCCGCGGCCCTGGCCGCCGCCTCGAGGACGAGGCGGTTCTTGTCGCCCGCCTTGAGCATCGCGAGCCGGAACTCCAGCGGGTCCTTGCCCGCGGCCTGCGCCAGCTCGTCGAGGAAGCACTCGCGGTAGACGCCGTTCTGCTGGCCGGGCGCGCGCCAGAAGCCCACGGGCACGTGGCCGTTGCGCATCGCGTAGTCGACCCGCTGGTTGGGGATCTCGTAGGGCATGTCGTTCAGCGTGCGCACCGCGGCGAAGTCCACGTTGTTGCGCAGCGCCTGCGGCATGAGCACGGCGAGGATCGACGGGCAGGCGATCTTCGCCTCGAACGCGACCACCTTGCCCTGGGCGTCGAGGCCCGCGCGCATCTTCACGAGGCTCGCGGGGCGGTAGTAGCCGTGGCGCATGTCCTCCTCACGCGACCACATGAGCTTCACCGGCGTGCCCGGCATCGCCATCGCGACCTTCACGCCGAGCTTCACGAAGTCCTGCGGGCCGCCGCGGCGGCCGAAGCCGCCGCCCAGCATCATCTTGTGGACCTCGGCCTTCTCCTGCGGCACGCCGGCCGTCTCCGCCGCCGCCGCGAGCGAGGCCTCGCCGTTCTGCGTCGACGTCCACACCTCGACGAAGCCGTCGGGCTTGATCCACGCGGTGCACACCTGCGGCTCCATCGTGGCGTGGTTGAGGTACTGCGACGAGTACTCGGCCTCGAGCACCTTCGCGGCGCCGGCGAGCGCGCCGGACGCGTCGCCCGCCTTTTTCGCCTCGGCGATCTTCGGGTCCGCGAGGCCCTCGCGGAACATGGCCGTGATGGTCGCGTCGGAGGCGTTGCCGAACTGCCCCGGGTCCCACTCGACCTTCACCGCCTTGAGGGCCTGGTTCGCCCGCCACCAGCTGTCGGCAATGACCGCCACGAAGTCGTCGGCGCGCACGACCTTCTTCACGCCGCGCATCGCCTCGGCCGCGGCCGAGTCCACCGACTTGACCTTGCCCCCGAACACCGGGCACTGCGCGACCGAGGCGTGCAGCATGCCCGGCAGCGCGACGTCGGTGCCGAAGACGGGCTTGCCGAGAACCTTGTCGGGGATGTCGAGCCGGCGCACGGGCTTGCCGGCGATCTTCCAGTCCTTCGGGTCGCGCAGCTTCACGTCCCTGGGCGGCTCGATCTTCGCGGCGGCCGCGGCGACCTGCCCGTAGCGCAGCCGGCGCTTCGTCGGGCCGTGCGTGATCACGCCCTTGTCCGCCGCGCACTCGGAGGCGGGCACCTTCCACTGCGCCGCGGCGGCGGCGACGAGCATCTCGCGGGCCGCGGCGCCCGCCTTGCGCACGTAGTCGTGCGAGCCCCGCACGCCCTGGCTGCCGCCGGTGGACATGGAGCCCCAGATGCGGTTGCGACGGACGTGCTCGTTGGGGGAGGCGAACTCGGCGGAGACCTTGTTCCAGTCCGCGTCGAGCTCCTCGGCCACGAGCTGCGCGAGCGCCGTGTAGGTGCCCTGCCCCATCTCGGAGCGGGCGATGCGGATGACGACGCGGTCGTCCGGGTGGATCACCACCCAGGCATTGACCTCGGTGGCGGGGGCGCCCTTCGCGGCCTCGGCGGCGAAGGGGAAGGAGAACTCGAGGGCGAGGCCTCCGCCAACGGCGACAGTGGCCTTGAGGAACTCGCGGCGCCCGGGGGAGCGCGGCTGGACGGAGCGGGCGGTCATGGCGGCTCTCCTCAGGACTTGCGCGGGCTGACGGTGGCCACCGGCGCGGCGACGGCCTGGATGGCCTTCTTCACCCGCGCGTAGGTGCCGCAGCGGCACAGGTTCGTCATGGCCTCGTCGATGTCGGCGTCGCTGGGCCTGGGCTTCTTCGCGAGGAGCGCCGCGGCCGCCATGATCATCCCCGTCTGGCAGTAGCCGCACTGCGGGACCTCGTGCTCGATCCACGCCTTCTGCAGCTTGTGCAGGCCGGGCTTCCCGAGGCCCTCGATGGTGACGACCTTCTTGCCGACGGCGTCGCCCGCCTTCATCCGGCACGAGCGGACCGCCTCGCCGTCCACGTGCACCGTGCAGGCGCCGCACTCGGAAATGCCGCAGCCGTACTTGGTGCCGGGCAGGTTAAGGTGGTCGCGCAGGACCCAGAGCAGCGGCATCTCCGGCTCGACGTCGACGCTGTGGATCCGGCCGTTCACGGTGAGTTTGAGCATGGGGTCTCCTGGGCGCGAAGGCGCGAGGCGATGGATGGTGGAACGCTTCGATTCTGCAATGTGCCCGCCGCCGAAAGCAATGACGCCGAACGACCGTCGCCGGCAGGCGACGCCGCGGCCCTCACCGCCCGCCGCCCATGCTTCCGTAAGGGTAGGCGGGAACGTTGGGCGAGCGCCCGCTGCGGTCGACGACGAGCCCCGACCAGTCCCCCGTCGCGACCGCGTTGCGCAGGACGCTCCGGTAGCGGTCGAGGAGCTGGGCGTCGTAGGGGGAAGAGCCGTAGTAGAAGAGGTAGTCCGGCAGGCTCGCCACCCCGCAATGGCCCTGGAAGGCGCACGCGTTCAGCACGCGCGGGTTGTTGTCGCCGCAGGCGTAGCCGTACTCGCACGCGAGCAGCAGCGCCGCGTTCGAGAAGACGCGGTTCTCGATGGGCTCCTGGTCCGGCCCGATGCGCACCGTGACGTCGCGGAACGAGTTGGAGAGGACGCGGCCGGCGATGACGATGGCCTCCGGGTCCCGCGAGGCGAACGCCTCGTGGAGCGAGGAGACCTGCGCTTCGCTCAGCGTGGCGCCGGGGCGGCCGGGCGTGTTGGCGCTGCGGCGCTCCTGCCACATGTCCTGCTCCACCTGCCAGGCGCGGGCCTTGGGGTCGCCGCCGGCGAGGGCATTCCGCATCAGCTGGGAGAGCTCCGCCTCCGTCGTGGTCACGCCCGCGAAGCCCGCGCACTGGGCGGTGGTCGCCTTGTCGAAGGCTTCCAGCCGCTGGGCGCGTCGCGGATCCCCCTCGGGAAGGCTCGCCGCGATCTGCTGCCGCCTCTCCTCGAGCTGGGCCGTGTTCTGGGAGCGGGCCGGCGACGCGCCCTTGCGGTCGGCGAGCGTGGCGCAGGCCTTGAGCATCCGGTAGAGGAAGTACTGCCCCTCCGGCGTCTGGCCTTCCTCCGTCGCGCGCAGGCGGTCGTAGATGGGCTTCCAGGCGAGGGAGCCGGAGAACTCGCGGGCGAGCGCAGTGGCGGTGCTCCCGGCGACCGACGCGGGGCGAAGGAAGTTGGGCGAGCGGCCCACGTCGCCGGGACCGAGGGTGGCCGAAGCCGGGGCGGAGGCGCCCGGGGACCGCGCGGCCTGCGCCGCGACCGGCGCGGCCTCCCGTGCAGGCAAGGGCGTGGCGTCGGGGCGCAGCAGGTCCCACGCGAGGACGCCCACCGCCGCGAGCGCGGCCACCGCCAGCAGTCGCTGCCGGGTCAACGGTCGTCCTCGAGGATCATCTCCGCCCCCTTCTCGGCGATCATGTAGCACGGCGCGTTCGTGTTGCCCGACGTGATGCGCGGCATGATGGATGCATCCACAACGCGCAGGCCCTCGATTCCGTGCACCCGCAGGCGCGCATCCACCACCGCCTTCCCGTCGCGTCCCATGCGGCACGTGGACACGGGATGGAAGATGGTCGTGCCGAGATCGCCGGCGGCCTTCACCAGGGCCTCGTCGGACTCCGCCGCCGGGCCGGGCCTCCACTCCTCGGGCGAGTACTTCGCCAGCGCCTTCGAGGCCATGACGCGGCGGGTGAAGCGCATGCCGTCGGCCGCGACCTTCCTGTCCTCCGGCGTCGACAGGTAGTTGAGCATGATCTCGGGGTGCGCCAGCGGGTCGGTCGAGGTGATCCGCACCCAGCCGCGCGAGGTGGGCCGCAGATTGCACACCGAGGGCGTGATGGCCGCGAAGGGATGCAGCGGGTCGCCGAACTTGTCGAGGGAGAGCGGCTGCACGTGCCACTCGATGTTGGGCGTGGGCTGGCCCGGGTCGCTCCTCGCGAAGGCGCCGAGCTGCGACGGGGGCATCGTGAGCGGGCCCGTCTTGAAGAGGAGGTACTCGAGGCCCATGGCGGCCTTGCCCCAGAGGCTGTTGACCCGCTCGTTGAGGGTGGTCACGTTCCTCACCTTGTAGACCATGCGGATCTGCAGGTGGTCGTGCAGGTCCTCGCCCACCCCCGGCATCTCGTGGAACACCGGGATGCCGAATTTCGCGAGGAGCGGGCCCGGCCCGATGCCCGACAGCTGCATGAGCTGCGGCGTGTTGATGGAGCCCGCGGCGAGGACCACGGCCTTCCTCGCCGTCACGGAGGTCGCGCCCCGCCCCTGCACCACGTAGTCGAGGCCCGTCGCGCGGCGTCGGCCGTCCTTCGCCTCCAGGCGCAGCTTCGTCGCGTGCGCCTGCGTGGCCACCGTGAGGTTGGGGCGGCCGAGCGCGGGCCTGAGCCACGCGTTGGTCGCGCTCCAGCGCACGCCCCGCTTCTGGTTCATGTGGAAGTAGGCGTTGCCGAAATTGTCGCCGCGGTTGAACTCGTCGATCTTCGGGATGCCGCACTCCTGCGCGGCCTCGCGCCAGGCGTCCAGGATCTCCCAGCGCACGCGCGGCTCCTCCACGCGAAGGTCGCCGCCCGCGCCGTGGAACTCGCCGGCGCCGGCGAAGAAGTCCTCGTGCCGCTTGAAGAGGGGCAGCACGTCGTCCCAGGCCCAGCCCTCGTTGCCGAGCGACGCCCAGTGGTCGTAGTCCTCCCTCTGGCCGCGCATGTAGACCATGGCGTTGATGGTGGAGCAGCCTCCCAGCACGCGGCCCCTCGCGTACAGGAGCTGGCGGCCGTTGAGGCCCGGGTCGGGCGAGGTCTTGAAGCACCAGTCCGTGCGCGGGTTTCCGATGGTGTACAGGTACCCGACGGGAATCGGGATCCAGAACCAGTCGTCCTTGCCGCCCGCCTCCAGGAGCAGGACGCTGGACTTGCCGTCCGCGCTCAGGCGGTTGGCGAGAAGGCAGCCGCAGCTGCCGGCGCCCACGATCACGTAGTCGAACTGTTGCACGCTCCGCCTCCCTTGTCGGGGCGGCCCTCGCCGCCGGTCAGTCGCCGACGAGTCGCCGCGTCTTCTTCAGGTACCAGGTGCTCAGCCACACCAGCACACCGCCGCCGAAGACCGCCGCGAGGTTCGCAAGCGAAGCTCGCGCGCCCTCGAACCCGCGCTGCTCGACCAGGTTCAGGGAGGCCAGCACCAGGATCCCCGTGAAGAACGCGAACATCGTCCCGTACTCCTTCACCACGAGCCTTCGCCAGTGGAACTGCCGCGAGCCTATGGTCTGCGCGAGCCCGCTCCAGCGAACGCCGAATCGCGGGGTGCGCTCGCAGTAGCGGCGGTACTCGTCGCCGAACTTGCCCAGGAGGAACTCCTCCTCGGCGCTCACGATGCAATGGTAGGCGAACAGGAACAGCGGCGGCACGACGACCAGCGCCACCAGCGAGTCGGCCGCGACCGCGAGCCCAGTGATCATGAGCAGGTTGCCCACGTAAAGGGGGTTGCGGCAGTGGGCGAAGAGCCCGCTCGTCACGAGGTCGTCGGCGTAGACCTTGCCCCCCCGGCCGCCCCGCACGATGTAGTCGAGGCCGACGGTGAGCCCCCGGACCGCCTGGCCCGCCAGCGCGACGAGCCCGCCCGCGAGCGCCGCGGCGAGCGGCGAGGAGAAGGTCTCCGGCCCGGGCACGAAGTCGAGGGCGATGGCGCACGGGAAGAGAGCGTTGCGATAGCGGAAGAGGAACCTGCCCAGCGCGACGATCATTTGACGGCGACGATCCCGCAGAAGTTGTACCACTTGAAGAACACGTCCACGTACCGGAAGCCCGTGGCGAGCAGCAGCTCGCGGTTCTCCAGGAGCTTGTAGGGGACGAGCACGTTCTCGAGGGCCTCGCGCTTCTGCGTGATCTCGAGCTCGCTGTAGCCCATGCGGCGCTTGTAGTCGTAGTAGTACTTGATGAACTGCCGGTTGAAGAGGGAGTCCTCGCCCAGGACCTTCTCCACGAGGAGGAGACACCCGTTCTCGTTCATGCCGGCGTAGATGTCCCGCATCAGCTTCTCCCGGCGCAGCGGGCGAATGAACTGCAGCGTGAGCACCATCAGCACCACCGACGCGTTCTCGACCGCGAGGCCCTGCTCCAGGTCGGCCCACTCGAGCCGGAGCCTGCGGTCGCGCGCCATCGCCGAGAGCTTGGCCCGGCAGCGCTCCAGCATCTCCTCGGAGTTGTCCAGGCCGACGAACTCGACCGTGGGGTCGACCGCCGGGTCCAGCGCCTCGAGCGTGGTGCCCGTGGCGCACCCCAGGTCGTAGACGCGCGTGCCGGGGGCGGCGAAATCGGCCGCGATCTCCGTGACCATGCGCTGGATCTCCCCGTAGAAGGGGACCGAGCGCGACACCATGTCGTCGAATACCGTCGCCACCTGCCGGTTGAACCTGAAGTCCGCGACGTCGCCCTGCGGCTGGTCGAAGACCTTGTCGACGATCGATCCAGTTTCCTTCGCGTCGCTCATGCGCATTCACCTCCGGTGGAATCGGTCTTGTGGGGACGCCCGGCGCCCTTCCCCGTCACGCGCCGGGGCGCGCCTTGCGGCGCGCTTCGTAGGTCTTGAGATGCGTGAATGCCATCGAGAGCACCATTTCGTCGATGCCGTGCTTGCGCGCGAGCGAGAGCATGTGGCCCACGATGTGGTCCGCCTCGACGGGCTTGCCGGCCTCCATGTCGCGGAGCATCGAGGCGCTCTGGGGCCCCGGCCGCGTGAGGCGATCGGACGCCCAGGCGATTATCCCCTCGCGCGGCGGGTGGCCCTCGGCCGTGGCGATGGCGACGTTGGCCTCGAAGCAGCGCGTGGCGATCGCGCGGCCGTCCGGGGTCCCCATGATCTCGGCGATGTTGCCGCGGAAGACGCAGGTCGTCGCGGCGAGCGCGGCGAGGAAGGTGAGCTTCTCCCACATGTCCTGCAGGATGTCCTCGGACCATGTCCAGTCGATGGTGGTCTTCGCGAGCGCGTCGGCCAGCGCCTGCGCCCGCGCCGACTTCGACTTGTCGCGCTCGCCGAAGAGGAAGCGGTTGAGGGGCTCCATGTGCTTCACGGTGCCGTCGGGGGCGAGGCCGACGTTTATCTGGCAGGTGCCGCCCATCACCCGGACCGCGCCGAACCTCGCGTCGAGGCGGTCCAGGTGCGCGAGCCCGTTGAGCATCGGCAGCACCGCGGCCCCGCCCGCGACCGCCGGCGCGATCGCGTCCATGGCGGAATCGAGGTCGTAGGCCTTGCAGGTGAAGAGGACGAGGTCGTGGCCGGGCTCGAGCTCCTGCGCGAGGACGGTCTTCGCCTCGATGCGCGCGTTGCCGTTGGGGCTGTCGATGACGAGGCCGTCGGCGGCGATCTGGTCGCGGCGTTTCGGGCGCACGAGGAAGGTGGTGTCGACGCCCGCCTGCGCGAGGCGGCCGCCGAAGTAGCCGCCGATGCCGCCGGCGCCGAGGACGAGGAGCTTCATCCCGTTTCGATGCTATCCCTTGACCGTCGACTCGAGGAAGCCGCGCCGCTTCACCAGCGCGTCGATCTCCTTGAGCGTCTCCAGGAGCTCGCGCATCCTCGGAAGCGGCCAGGCGTTGGGGCCGTCCGAGAGCGCCTTCGCGGGATCGGGGTGGGTCTCCATGAAGACGCCGGCCACGCCGGTGGCGACGGCCGCCCTCGCGAGCACCGGCACGAACTCGCGCTGCCCGCCCGAGGTCGAGCCCCGCCCCCCCGGGAGCTGCACCGAGTGCGTGGCGTCCATCACGACGGGGCAGCCCGTCTCGCGCATGATGGCGAGCGAGCGCATGTCGGAGACGAGGTTGTTGTAGCCGAACGAGGCGCCGCGCTCGCAGACCATGATGTTGTCGGCGCCGCTCGCGGCCCGGGCCTTCTCCACGACGTTCCTCATGTCGTGGGGCGCCAGGAACTGCCCCTTCTTGATGTTCACGGGCAGCCCCGCCGAGGCCACGGCGACGATGAAATCCGTCTGCCGGCACAGGAACGCTGGCGTCTGCAGCACGTCGACGTGCTTCGCGACCTCGGGCACCTCCTGCTCGGTGTGGACGTCCGTGAGGACGGGCACGCCCAGCGCCTTCCTCACCTTGGCGAGGATCTCCAGGCCCTTCTCCATCCCCGGCCCGCGGAAGCTCGTGCCGCTGGACCGGTTGGCCTTGTCGTAGGAGCTCTTGAAGATGAAGGGGATGCCGAGCGCGGCGGTCATCTCCTTCAGCTGCCCGGCCACGTCCATCTGCAGCTGCTCGCTCTCGACGACGCAGGGGCCGGCGATGAGGAAGAAGGGCTTGTCGAGGCCGGCTTCGAATCCGCAGAGCTTCATCAGGCCGCGCCGCCGCCGATGACCTTAAGGCCCGGCTCGGGGACACGCCGCCGGTGCTGCTCCAGGGCCGCCTTCACGTAGGAGATGAAGAGCGGGTGCCCGGCGCGCGGCGTGGAGGTGAATTCCGGGTGGTACTGGCAGCCGAAGAACCACGGGTGGTCGGGCCGCTCGGCCATCTCCACCAGGTTCTCGGATTGCGTGCGCGCGCTGATGGCGAGGCCCGCCGCCTCCAGCCGCGCCACGTACTGGTCGTTCACCTCGTAGCGGTGGCGGTGGCGCTCCGAGACGACGTCGGAGCCGTAGATCCTGTGCGCGAGCGAGCCCTTCTTCACGTTGCACGGCTGCGCGCCCAGGCGCATGGTGCCGCCGAGGTTGGAGTTGGCGTCGCGGCGCTCGACCTTGCCGTCGCGGTCCTGCCACTCGGTGATGAGGGCCACCACCGGGTGCGGCGTGTCGGGGTCGAACTCCGTCGAGTTGGCGCCCTCGAGGCCGCAGAGGTCGCGCGCTGCCTCGATGACGGCGATCTGCATGCCGAGGCAGATCCCGAGGTAGGGGACCTTGTTCTCGCGCGCATAGCGCACGGCCGCGATCTTGCCCTCGATGCCGCGCTTGCCGAAGCCGCCCGGCACGAGGATCGCGTCCATGTGCGCGAGCGTCTCGGTGCCCTTCGACTCGATCTGCTCGGAATCGACGTAGTGGATCTTCACGCGCGTGCGGGTGTGGATGCCCGCGTGGATGAGCGCCTCGGAAAGGCTCTTGTAGGAATCCTGCAGGTCGACGTACTTGCCGACCATGGCGATGTCGACCTCGTGCTCCGGGTTCTCGAGCGCGTCGACGATCCTGTCCCACATCGAGAGGTCCGCGGGGTAGGCGGCGAGGTCGAGCTTCCTGCAGACGATCTCGTCGAGGCCCTGCTTGTGCAGCATCGACGGGATCTTGTAGATCGAGCTCACGTCGTAGCAGGAGATGACGGAGCGGTGGTCGACGTTGGTGAAGAGGGCGATCTTCCTCTTCTCCTCGTCGGGTATGGGCTGCTCGGAGCGGCACATCACGATGTCGGGCTGGATGCCGATGCCGCGCAGCTCCTTCACCGAGTGCTGAGTGGGCTTGGTCTTGATCTCGCCCACGCTCGCCAGGTGCGGCACGAGCGTCAAGTGCATGTAGCAGGTGTTGGTGCGGCCTTCCTCGATGCCCATCTGGCGGATGGCCTCGAGGAAGGGCAGCGACTCGATGTCGCCCACCGTGCCGCCGATCTCGATGATGCCGACGTCCACGCCCTTGCAGGCGGCCTTGACGCTGGCCTTGATCTCGTCGGTGATGTGCGGGATGACCTGCACGGTGCCGCCGAGGTAGTCGCCGCGGCGCTCCTTGTTGATGACGCGCTCGTAGATCTGGCCGGTGGTGAAGTTGTTCACCTTCCTCATCTTCGAGGAGATGAAGCGCTCGTAGTGGCCGAGGTCGAGGTCCGTCTCGGCACCGTCCTCCGTCACGAACACCTCGCCGTGCTGGAACGGCGACATGGTGCCCGGGTCCACGTTGATGTACGGGTCGAGCTTGACGAGGGAGACCTTGATCCGGCGCGACTCGAGGATCGCGGCGAGGGAGGCGGCGGCGATGCCTTTGCCCAGGGAGGAGACCACGCCGCCCGTCACGAACACGTACTTGGTCATCTTCGAATCCCCGGCTGGAAATTTACATTTTACAGGGATACTGAAAACAGCGGGAACGTCGTTCCGCCGGGCGGGGCGCGGGAAATCCCCGCCCCGAGCGGGTACCATCCCGGATCCCGTGCACCCTGGCGAGGCAACCATGGCACCGCGGCTGGGCTGGACCCGCGAAGGCGTGAAGCGCCGCCTCGCGCAGCGCTTCTACACGCGCTTCCACATGTCGCTCATCCTCTCGAGCAGCGGGCTGGCGGCGATGCTCGCGAGCTGGGCCCTGCTCCACGCCGGCGTGGGATCGATGCTCGTGCGCTATCCCGTCGCCCTGGTGGCCGCCTACTGCACCTTCCTCCTGGGCGTCTGGGTGTGGCTGCGCTACGTGGGGATCACGGGCAGCGACGGCACCGCCGGCCGGTCGCTGCTGGATGGCGCGGACCTTCCCGACATCCGCATCGGCGGGGGCAGTGGCGGCGGCTCGGGTTCGGGGGGCGGTCTCGTCAAGGGTGGCGGCAGCTTCGACGGCGGCGGCGCGAGCGCGTCGTGGGCGGAAGCGCGCGCGCCCGGCGTCCCGTCGAACCTGCAGACGGGGGCCTTCATGGCCGCAGCCTCGCCGGATGCCTCCGCGCCCGACGCGGGGGCGGACATGCCGAGCCTCGCGAAGGCGTCCGGGGGAGGCTCGGGCAAGAGCGGCAGCAGCTTCGATTTCAGCCTGGGCGACCTCGACGGCGACGCCATCGTGCTGCTCGTCCTCGCGCTCGCACTCATCGCCGCCATCTTCTTCACGAGCGGCTACCTGGTGTGGTTCGCGCCGGACATCCTGAGCGAGGCGGCCTTCGGCGCCCTGCTCGCCGGCGGGCTCGCGCGGCGCTCGAAGAACGAGGACGCCGCCGGCTGGGTATCCGGCGTCGTGAAGAAGACCTGGTGGCCGTTCGCCGTGGTGCTGGTCGTGGCCGTGGCGTTCGCCGGCTACGCGGCGAAGCACTACCCGCAGGCGCACACCTTCCGCCAGGCGGTGGCGGCGGCGCTCGATTCCTGAGCGAGACTGCCCGCGCGGACCGCGGGCTCAGGGCCCTGCGGCGAGCCCCTTCGCCTCGGCCGCGCAGTCCACCTTCGGCCCGGCTCCGGCCGCGCGCGCCGCCACGAGTTCCTTGCGCGCCTCCTCGATCTGGGCGACGAACACCGGGTCCGTCTGCAGGCGGGCCACCGTGGCCGCCCCCACGATTCGCCCGGATTCGACGTCGCTCTTCCAGTGCACGCCGCACACCACGCGGCTCCACCCGAACGCGAGTCCCCGCTTGAAGATCTCGTTGGCGTGCTCCGGATCCAGCTGCGCCAGCGTGAGCGCCCACGCCCAGCCGATGGACGCGTGGCCCGACGGATACGAGTCCGGCTTCATCTTCGCCTCCTCCCTGGGCGTGCAGGAGGGTTCCCCCGTCGCCGCGAAGGGGCGCTTGCGCTTGTAGTGGTCCTTCGGCTTGTCGTTGGCGCGGCTCGAGTCCATGCGCACGCGGCGCAGCAGCATGTTGAGGTGCGGCGTGGCCTCGGCCGAGATCGCGATGCCGAGCGTGCACTGGAAGACCTCGGCGGCCTGCGGAAAGAGCAGCTCCGCGTCGCGAGTCGCGAGCGCCCAGCGCGGCGTATCCCGCAGCTTGCGCGTGGCCCTGTAGGCCTCCTCGTCGGCGGCGAGCGCGGCGGAGCCGGGCGCGGGCGGGGGCGGAACGAGCGCCAGGCCGTCCGGCAGCTGGCCCGGCTGCAGGTAGCCCGCCACGTACCCCGGGCGGAGCTCGGGCAGCTGCGTCGGCGGGACGATCTTCTCCAGGGCGGCGCAACCCGCCAGCACGGCGGCAGCGGCGGCGGCCAGGACGGTCATCGGGGCATGCAGGGTCATCGCGGCATTCCTCCTCGTGTCCATCAATTACGCCGCAATGACGCCCGCTGCTTGATCCCCGTCAACGCCCGCGCGCGGCGGGACGATCAGGCGGCGCCCGCGGCCGACGGCGCCAGCTCCTCGGCCGTCGGCACGCGCCCCTCGAACCACCAGGCGGCCACCGCCTTGCCCATGGCGCACCCGTCGTGGCCCACGCCGCCCACCGGGACGAGCGTCCACCGGCAGGCAACGTCCAGGCGCGCCGCCTCGCGGTACGCCATGTCGTGGAAGTGATGCGCGCGGGCGAAGCGCGTCGCGCCCTGCGCCAGGGCCTCGGGATTCTTCGGCAGGTTCGGGTCCGCGGTGTCCACGTCCCGGTCGCCCGCGAAGATGGCCATCGGATAGGCGAGCCAGCGCGCGAGGTCGGCCGTGCCGAGGCCGAGCCCTCCCAGCCCCTCGGGGAAGCGCTTCTCGAGGGTAGGCAGCGTGTACCACCCGGGGTTGCCGACCGCGACGGCCTCGTAGATCGCGTGGTCCTGCGTCGCCATGAGACGGTGCACGAACTGGCCGCCGGCCGAGTGGCCGAAGAGGCGCACCTTCTCCCTCCTCGTGGCGCCGCCGGCGCGCAGCGCCTGAACGACGCGCGGGAGGATCGCGTAGAGCCAGTCCTCGGGCGCGCGGATCGACCCGTCGGGCGCCACCGCCATGCCGTTGTTGTAGTTCTCCGGCCTGGGATAGGCCTCGTCGCCGAAGGTCGTCGCCACGACGAGCAGGCGGTGCTTCTCGGCGGCGTCGATCCAGAAGTCGCGGTACTCGTCGCCGTTCCGCTTGATCCCGTGCTGCACGAGGACGACGGGGTCGTCCGGGCGGTGCGCGGCGGGGCGGTAGGTGTGGATCACGAGCGGGCGGTCCGGGTGGCGCGGATCGCGGTAGTCCAGGGCGTCGCGGCCGACGGCCGGCGAAAGGGCGGCGGTGATCATGGAATCAGCCTTTCTCGAGGAGGTGGCAGGCCGCGGCGCGTCCGGCCGCGATTGACCGCAGCTCGGGCCGCGCCTCGCGGCAACGCGGCACCGCCGAAGGGCAGCGCGGATGGAAGGGGCAGCCCGGGGGCGGCGCGAGCGGCGACGGCAGCTCGCCCTGCACGGGCTCGAAGGCGCGCTTGCGCCGGTGCAGGCGCGGGATCGCCTCGAGCAGCGCCCGGGTGTAGGGGTGGGCCGGGCTCGCGAAGATCTCGCCCACGGGGCCGGTCTCGACGATGCGCCCGAGATACATGATGGCGAGGCGGTCGCAGAGGAAGCGCACGAGCCCGAGGTTGTGGCTCACGAAGAGGTAGGTGAGGCCGTGCCGCTCGCGCAGGTCGAGGAAAAGGTTGATCACCTGCGCCTGGATCGACACGTCGAGCGCGGCCACCGGCTCGTCGCACACCATCACGCGCGGCTTGACCGCGAGCGCCCTGGCGATGCCGATGCGCTGTCGCTGGCCTCCCGAGAACTGGTGCGGGAAGCGGTCGCGATAGGCGAGGTCGAGGCCCACGTCGGCCAGCGCGCGGTCGACCGCGGCATCGACTTCCGCCGGCGGCACGAGCCCGTGGACGGCGAGCGCCTCGCCGACGATGCGGTGCACGCGCATGCGCGGGTCGAGCGAGGCGAAGGGGTCCTGGAAGATCATCTGCACCGCGAGGAGGTAGTCGAGCCGCTCGCGGCCGCGAAGCCCGCCGGCGGGGCGGCCCTCGAACAGCACCTCGCCCGCCGTGGGCGCGAGGATCCCGGTCACGACGCGCGCGAGCGTCGACTTGCCGCACCCCGACTCGCCCACCAGTCCCAGCACCTCGCCGCGCCCGATGGCGAGGTCCACGCCTTCCACGGCGCGAACCACCGGCGGCGGCGACCCCCGGCCCGCGGCCATGAAGATGCGCTCGGCGAGCGTGGGACGGCGCGTGAAATGGCGGCTCACACCCCGCACCTCGAGGATCGGCGTGCTCATCGCGCTTCCCCCGGCGCAAGCGGGAAGTGGCAGCGGAACCTCCGCCCCGCGTCCGCCGCCTCGGGCGGATCCTCCGCGCGGCACACGTCGCCGGCGCGAGGGCATCGCGGCGCGAAGGCGCAGCCGGCAGGGCGAGCGTCGAGCCGCGGCGCCATGCCGTCGATCTGCGCGAGCCGCGACCCGCGGGCCGCCTCGTCCGGCACCGAGTCGAGGAGGCCGCGGGTGTAGGGGTGGCGGGGAGCGTCGAGGACCTCGCCCACCGGGCCCGCCTCCACCACGCGGCCGGCGTACATCACCGCGACGCGATCCGCGAGCTCGGCCACCACGCTCAGGTCGTGCGTGATCCAGACGAGCGCCGCGCCCGTCTCGCGCGAGAGCTTCTGCATCTCGAAGAGGATCTGGCCCTGGATCGTCACGTCGAGGGCCGTGGTGGGCTCGTCGGCGATGATGAGGTCGGGCTTGTTGAGCAGCGCCGTCGCGATGGCCACGCGCTGGCGCATGCCGCCGGAGAACTCGTGCGGAAACTGCGCGAGCCGCTCCCGCGCGGACGAGATGCCCACGCGCCCCAGCGCCTCCGCGGCCATCGCGAGCGCCTCGCGGGCGTCCATCCGCCGGTGCTCGAGGACCGCCTCCGCCATCTGCTCGCCCACGGTGAGCACCGGGTTCAACGTCATCAGCGGGTCCTGGAAGATCATCGCGATGCGGTCGCCGCGAAGCTCGCGAAGCCGCTCCTGCGGCGCGGACCGCAGGTCCTCGCCCGCGAAGCGCACCTCGCCCGCGATCACCTCGCCCGGCGGGTCGACGAGTCCCACGATCGAGAAGCCGGTCACCGTCTTGCCGGAGCCCGATTCGCCCACCAGCCCCAGGACCTCGCCGCGGCGCACCTCGAGGTCGACGCCATCCACCGCCGCCCACGTGCCGTCGGCGAGGTGGAAGACGGTCCTGAGGCCCCGGACCTCGAGCAGCGGCGCGCTCAATGGCGGTGGGCGTCGAAGCTGCGGCGCAGCCGCTCCCCGACGACGTTGATGGAAAGGATCAGCGCCAGCAGCGCGAGCCCGGGGAAGAGCGGGATCCAGTACTCGCCCGAGAGCAGGAACTCGAAGCCGTTGGCGATGAGCAGCCCCAGCGAGGGCTGCGTCACCGGCACGCCCACGCCGAGGAAGGAGAGCGTGGCTTCCAGCGTGATGGCGCCGGCGATGCTCACGGTGGCCACCACGAGCACCGAGCCGATGCTGTTGGGCAGCAGGTGCGCGCGCATGATGTAGGCCGTCGGCAGCCCCTGGTTCACGGCGGCCTCGATGTACTCCTTGCGCCGCTCGACGAGAGCCGCCGCGCGCATGAGCCTCGCGTAGTTGGCCCACTGCACCACCACGATGGCGAGGATCACCTTCTCCACGCCGCGGCCGATGGAGGCGAGGAGCACCAGGGCCACGAGGATCGCGGGAAAGCCGAGGATGAAGTCGACCACGCGCATGAGGACGGCATCCACGCGCCCGCCGAACTGGGCCGCGGCGAGGCCCACCGTGACCCCGACCGTCAGCGCCCCGGCCGTCGCGGCAAGGCCCACGAGCAGGCTCGTGCGCAGCCCGTAGAGGATCGCGCTCAGCATGTCGCGCCCCTGGGCGTCGGAGCCCAGCCAGAAGGTGAAGCCCGCCATGCCCTTCTCGCCGGGCGGCAGGCGGTTGTCCATCACGTTGAGGGCCGTGAGGTCGTAGGGATTCTGCGGCGCCACGAAGGGCGCCAGCAGCGCGAAGGCCACGAGGAGGGCGAGCACCACGAGCGCGCCCTTCACCGTCGGGCGGCCCGCGATGCGCCTGAGCACGCGCCGGCGCAGCGCCGTGTCGTCTTCGGGCGCGGCCGGCACCGGCGTCATCCGGGCTCTCCCACGAGTCGCACGCGCGGGTCGAGCGCGGCGTAGGCGAGGTCCACCAGCAGGTTCACCGACACGAAGAGGAAGGTGGCCAGCATGATGTAGGCCACGACGATGGGCCGGTCGAGCTGGTAGATGCTGTCGATGAGGAGCTTGCCCATGCCGGGCCACGCGAAGACCGTCTCGGTGATCGTGGAGAACGCGACGAGGCTGCCGAACTCGATGCCCACCACCGTCACCACGGGGATGAGGATGTTGCGCAGGATGTGGCGCCCGACGATGCGCCCCGGCCGCACGCCCTTGGCCCGCGCGTACTTCACGTAGTCCTGCGCCTTGGCGTCGACCGTGCCGGCGGCGACCAGCCGCACCATGAGCGCCATGTTGGGGATGGCGAGGTTGAGCGCCGGCAGGACCAGGTGCCTGAGCCCGTCGAGGGTGAAGAGGCTCGTCCGGAGCCCCAGCAGCTCCACTGTCGCGCCGCGCCCCGAGGTCGGCAGCCAGCCGAGCAGCACGGAGAAGACGAGGATCAGCATCATCCCCTTCCAGAAGTTGGGCAGCGAGTAGCCCAGCACCGTGCCGCCCATGATGAGGCGCGAGGAGCGCGCCTCCGGGTTCAGGCCCGCGACGAGCCCCAGCGGAATGCCGCCCGCCAGCGCGATCGTCATGGCGAGCGCCACCAGCTCCAGCGTCGCGGGAAGGCGCGAGAGGATGAGCTCGATGGCCGGCACGCCGTGCACGAAGGAGCGCCCGAGGTCGCCGTGCAGCGCGTTCCAGGCGAACGCGAGGTACTGCCGCCAGAGCGGAAGGTCCAGCCCGAGGCGGCGCACGAGCTCCTCGCGCTCCAGCGCGCTCGCCTGCGGCGGCACGAGGAGCTCGACCGGGTTCCCGATGCCGTAGACGGCGAGGAAGACGACGATCGAGGCCGCCAGCAGGACGAACGCGCTCTGGATCAGCCGCTGCAGCGCATAGGTCGCCATCGACGGCGAGTCCGCCCTACTTCCTCGCGGGCGCCACCGACATGGCGAGCGTGTACTGGTCCGTGCGCCCCTTGACCACGAGGTCGGCGCGGTGGGCCCAGATCGTGTTCTCGAAATGCAGCGGGATGAAGGCGTGCAGCGCGAGGAGCTTGGCGCCGGCCTGGCGCAGGAGCTCCGCGCGCTTGTCGTCGTCCATGGTGACCAGCGCCTTCGTGATCAGGTCGTTGAACTCCGGGTCCGCGAGGCCGCCGTAGTTGGAGGTGCCGTGGGTCTTCTTCGCGTCGAGGGTCGCGGCCCAGTAGCGCATGAAGTTCGAGGCCTCGGCCGAGCCCCACCCGCCGATCGAGAAGCTGAACTCGCGCTTGGCGCGGCGCGGGAAGTAGATGGCGCGCGTCATCGCGTCCACCTTCGCGCGGATGCCGATCTGCGAGAGGTACCCCGCCACCGCCTGCGCGATCTGGCTGTCGTTCACGTAGCGGTCGTTCGTGGTGGTGATCGTGAGGTCGAAGCCGTTGGCGTAGCCGGCCTCGGCCATGAGCTTCTTCGCGGCGGCCGGGTCGAACTTGATCACCGGCGGGCTGGGCAGCGTGCCGAACATGCCCGTGGGCAGGAACTGGTAGGCCGGCTGGGCCGCGCCGTCCATGATCCGCTTGGCGATGGCTTCGCGGTCGATGGCCATCGACATGGCCTTCCTCACGCGAACGTCGCGCAGGGGGTTTTCGCCCTTGGCGTCGGCCACGAAGGGGCTGGGGCTGCGGGCCACGTCGAGCTGGAAGAAGATCACGCGCGACGACGGCGTGGACACCCACGCGAAGCGCTTGTCGTCCTTGAGGCGGCCGAGGTCGCGCGCGGCCGGGTTCTCGATGAGGTCGTAGTCGCCCGCGATGAGGCCCGCCAGCCGCGGCCCGGCATTGGTCACCGGCACCATCTTCACGGCCTGCCAGGGCGACTTCTCGCCCCAGAAGTCGTCGTTGCGCACGAGCTCGATGGCGGAGCCGCGCACGTAGCTCTTGAGCTTGAACGGGCCCGTGCCGATGGCGACCGACCCTTCGTTGAACTGCGTCACCGTGGGCCACGCGCCCGTCACGCCGCAGTTGGTGTCCAGCGAAAACGTGATCTTGCCGTGCGCCGCGATCGACGAGGAAAGGATGGAGATGCCCGAGAGAAGCCGGGGCATCAGCGGCTCCGGCTCCACCGTGGTCACCACGAGCGTGTGCGGATCCGGCGCCTCGATGGCGCGCATGCCGCGGATGAGGTCCTTGTTGCCGCCGGCGATGTTGGTCTCGTTCTTGGCCACGCGGCAGAAGGTGAAGATCGCGTCCTCGGCGGTGAAGGGCTTGCCGTTGGAGAACTTCACGCCCTTCCTCAGCTGGAAGGTCCACTTGTTGGCGCCGTCGCTCTTCCAGGAGGTGGCCAGCGCCGGCACGAGGCGCTGCGCCTCGTCGGTGTCGACCAGCGCGTCGTAGATGTGGGCCGCCAGCGCGTTGTTGGGCGCGAGCACGTGGTAGTGCGGGTCGAC
>JBBIJT010000035.1:0-28813 GCA_037445795.1 Betaproteobacteria bacterium
CGTGAGCACCACGGCGGGCGGGGCGCCTCCCGCCGACTTGCGGCCGACGACGGCGAGGACCGCCACGAGCGCGATCACCGCGAGGGAGGCCGCGCGGCGCCCCGGGCGCGCGGGCGCCTTCCAGGCGAGCGCCGCGATCACGAGGGCGAGGACGGTGACGCCCATGGCGGCGACGCGGTGGGCGAGGCGCACGGCGTCGGCGGGCGTGAAGCCTTCGCAGCCGGCGGGCGGGCAGGGCGCCGCCGCGAGGCGCAGCCAGGCGCTCGAGGCCACGACCACGAACACGAGCGCCGCGCAGGCCGCGGCCGAGACCGAGAGCGCGCGGTCGCCGCGGGAAGGGGCCATGCCCGTCACCGGTCCGCCACGGCTTCGCGGCGGCGCAGCGCGCCGATCACCACGACCACGAAGGCAAGCCCGCCCAGGATGGCCACGAGCCCTCCCAGCCCCATGAGGGCCATGCCGGCGACTTCCTGCGGCGTGCGCAGCACCTGCGCGGCGCCGGCGACCTTCCTCTCGACGCCGTAGCCGCCGGACCAGACGAGGCCGACGATGTGGGCGAGCTGCCCGCCGCCGTAGAGCCACGGCTGCCAGGCGGCCAGCCGCGAGCGGGGCGCGGCGAATCCCAGGCGCGGAAGCAGGTGGTAGGCGAGGCCCATGAACGCGAGGGTCACGCCGACGATGCAGCCGTGGTAGTGCGCCGGGATCTTCACGTTGGGGCCGCTGATCGCGAAGCCGATGAGGCCGCCGGCCGCGAAGAGGCCGATCGAGGCCGCGAGCGCGCCGAAGAGCGGGCGGCTCGCCGCGTCGAGGGCCGGAAGCCTGCGCATCGCCCACAGCAGGGCGATCAGGATGGGCGGGATCGCGAGGCCGCCGCCGAACCGCATGAGCCAGGTCTGCAGCTTGTGGTGCTCGACCGAGGCCACCGGATGGGCCACGTAGATCGCGGGCGTCACCAGCACGGAGGCGAGCGCGATCGTGAACACCAGCAGCGCCACGCGCGGCGACAGGGCGAGGCGAAGCCCCAGCGCGGAGGCGAGCCACAGCCAGCCGGCCAGCATGAGCAGCGTCCAGGTGAACTGCAGCACGTGGCCGCCGCCCCAGAAGAGCAGCTCGAAATAGGCCTTGCGCTCGAGGTGGGGCGAGACCTCCATCCACGACCAGCCGAAGGCCGCAAGGGCCACCGCGGTGGCGGCGGCGGAGCCCACGATGCCCCAGCGAAGCGCGGCCTCGCCGTCCAGCGCGCTGCCCGAGACGCGCGCGGCGTAGAACGTGCGCCCCACCGCGAGCGCCACGCCGGCCCCGATGGCCGCCAGCCCGCCGAGGAAGACGGCGTTGTCGATGACGGGGATGTAGTTGGCGAGCACCGGAACGGCATTGCCTGCCAGCGGCGCCACGCACAGGGCGAGCGTCCCGGCGGCGCAGAGCGCGAGGGAAGCCTTGCCCGCGGCGATGCCGCGCGAGTCGCAGGCGAGGCTCCAAAGCACCCCCGCGAACGCGATGAACCAGACGAGCACCGACAGGTCCACGTGCGCGACGAGCGCCACCTGGAAGAAGTTGGCGACGGGGAAGAGGTCCTTGAGGCCCGGCGTGCGCGCGAGCACGAGGAGCAGCGAGAAGATGCCGGAGCCCACGAGGGCGGCCACGCCCAGGACGAGCCAGCCGGTCGCGAGGCGGGCGGAAGCGTCGCGCGAGACGGTGATCTGGAAGCCGTGGCCGGATGCCGCGGACCGTGGGACGGGGGCGGCGAGCGGCGGGGGCGCGAAGGGGCGGGTGTTGGTGGGAGGCAGGCTAGCCATGGCGCGACTCCTGGCGTTTGGGTGGCGGGGTGCGGGATCGGGCGCGCGGCTCCAGGCGGGCGAGGTCGGCGCGGAAGAGCTCGAGTCGGGAACGAAGGGCCGCGACGTCCGTGAGCCCGGCGTGGGCGAGGCACACGCGCTCGCGCGGGACGCTCGGGCGAAGCGCGGGCCTGCGGGTGCCGGCGAGCCGCGCGGCGAGGAGGGCATCCCCGGTGCGGAACTCGCAGTCCCCCTCGCGGCAGCCGGCGACGAGCACGCCGTCGGCGCCCGCGCGAAGGGCGTATTCGACGAAGGAGGGCGGGACCATCGCGGCGCAGAGGAACCCGATCGTCGCCGTCGAGCGGTCCTCGAGTGCCTGCGCGGCGGCTCCCCAGCGGCAGCCGAAGACCACGATGCGAGGGCTCCCCTCGAGCGCGGCCGTGCGCGACTCGAGTTCGGCCCGCAGTTCGCCGATGGCGGCCGGGGGCATGTCGATGCCGGTCACGAGCGCCTCGCCGCGGCGAAAGGGCGTCGAGGAGGGACAGGCGCCGGTGCAGATCCCGCAGCCGGCGCACAGCATCGGGTCCACCTTGGCCTGGCGAGGGTGATGGCGGCCGTCGGTGCGCGGGACCATCACCACGGCGTCGTAGGGGCAGTCCGCGAAGCAGCGCGCGCAGCCGTTGCAGCTTTCGAGGTTCACGCGCGCGGCGGGGGCGCGGGGCACGCGGGTCGCCCAGGGCAGCGCCGCGAGCACCGCGAAGAACGCGGCGACCGCCGCCCACAGCCCGCCGGGGCCGAGCCACGCCATGGCCGGGTGCGGGAAGAGGTAGAACCAGTCGAGCGGGATCCTCGCGGGCAGCAGGCCCAGGTCCGCCGGAGGCATGAGCGAGAGGGGCTTCGCGAGGCTGAGCGCGGCGAGCGTCGCCGCCGATCCCCACGCGAGCGCGGCGGGCGGGATCGTGCGCGCGGGGCTCACGCGCTGCACGTGCGCCCACATCGCGCCGAGCATCGCGAGCGGAAGGCCGATGTGCAGGAAGGTGAACAGGGAGAAGAGCCGGTCGCTAACCTGCTCGCCCGCGATCACGTTGCGCGTGAGGGCGCCGTCGAACACCGGGAGCGCGTCGAACCACTCCGTCGTGGCGGTGAGGCTCCACTGCGCGAGCTGGTCCCAGGCGAGCCAGTAGCCGCCGATGCCGGCGCCGAACATCATCACGACGATGAAGAGCCCGGTGAGCCACGCGAAGCGGCGGAACGCGGCGTAGTGCCGGCGCGCGGTCTCGCGGACGAGGTGCAGCGCCGTCACGGCCACCAGGGCGTCGGCGCTGTAGCGGTGCAGCGCGCGCGCGAAGACGCCCAGCGGCCACTCGCCGCGGTCCATCGCGGCGAGGCTCTCCCAGGCGCCCGTGGCGCTCGTGTCGAAGCCGGCGTAGACCCAGATCCCGGAGGCGCAGCAGATCCAGAAGAAGTGGAAGCCGAGCGCGCCCAGGTGGCGCATGGGGTTCAGGCGCTGCCCGAAGGCGGCGTCGACGAGGGCGTCGGCGCGCTCGACCGCGATGGCGGCCGCGCCGGGGGCCGGGAGGGCGGTGGCGCTCACCGCAGCAGGATCCCGCCCTTGCCGGGCTCGAAGTCGATGACCAGCACGCGGCCGGGCTCGAGGCGCACTTCCTCCTCGCGGACGCGGTCGAAGGTGCCCGCGGCGTCGTCGGCGAGCGCCACGCGCAGGCGGTGCGTGCCGGCCTTCACCGGGATGCGCCGGTAGGCGACGGAGGCGCCGTCGCGGGAGAGCCCCGCGGGCGTGGCGACGATGGCGGCGACGGGGGCGCCGTCGAGCTCCACCTTCACCCGCACGGGAGCGCGCTCCCGCGGGCAGTCCTCCGCGGCGCGCATGTTGGGGGCGAGCTTCGCGAGCTCCTCGGCGGAGCGGGTGCGGCACGCGACCTTGCGCTGCCCGGCATGGTTGAGGGAGAGGCGGATGAGGGCGTGCCCGGCGGGCAGGGGCTCGAAGGCGGGGGACGTGGAGAAATAGCCCAGCGTCGCCGCGAACGCGGCGTAGAGGACGGCCTGCAGCCCGTAGCGAAGCGGCGCGTTCACGGCCGTCCCCCCAGCCGCACGAGGTCGGCGTCCTTCGAGTGGATGCGCGGCGCGAGCTTGAAGGCGTCGGAGAAACAGTCGTCCGGCGACAGCCCCTGCTTCGCGAAGGCCGGCTGCGCCGCCTCCACCATCTTCACGGAGCCGCACGCGTAGATGCGATGCCCGGCGAGATCGGGATAGTCGCGCAGGATGGCCTCGTGCACGAGCCCGGTGCGGCCCTCCCACGCGTCCTCCGGGCGCGGGTCGGAGAGCACCGGCACGAAGCGGAAGCTGGGATGCTCGGCGGCCCACTTCTCCGGAAGCTGGCGCAGGTACATGTCGGCCAGCGTGCGCGTGCCCCAGTAGAGCACCATGGGCCGCGCGAGCCCCGCGTGGAAGGCGTGCTCCACCATGCTCTTCACCGGCGCGAAGCCGGTGGCGCCCGCCACGAAGATGACGGGCTTCGTGCCTTCCTCGCGCAGGAAGAAGGAGCCCACCGGCCCCTCGAAGCGCAGGCGGTCGCCCACCTTCATCGTCGTGAACACGCGCGTCGTGAAGAGGCCCCCCTCGATGCGGCGGATGTGCAGCTCGATGGGGCCCGGCACGTGCGGCGCCGTGGCGAAGGAGAAGGCGCGCTTCTGCCCGTCCTCGAGCAGGATGTTGATGTACTGGCCGGCGTAGAAGGGGATGCGCCCGCCACCCTCGACCTCGAGGCGCACGCGCATCACGTCCGGCGCGAGGAGGTCCATCGACACGACCTGCGCCTCGTGCACGAGCACCGGGCGCACGGCGGCTCCCGAGGGCTCGTACTCGATCTCGACGTCGGACACGGGCTTGGCAATGCAGGCGAGCACGCGCCCGGCTTCGCGCTCGGCGTCGGAGAGCGCGCTTTCCTGGTAGGGGCCGAGCTCCACCTCGCCGTGCAGCACCGTGCACTTGCACACGCCGCAGCCGCCGTTCCTGCAGTCGAAGGGCATGGCGAGGCCGTCGCGCAGGCACGCGTCGAGCAGCGACTCGTCCTCCTTCACCGGGATGATGCGGTTGTCGGGGTTGGCCAGGACGTGGAAGGCGCGCAGCTCGCGGCGCCCGAACTTGGGCGGCAGCCACGGTGCCAGCGCGGCGAGCAGCGTGAGCCCGCCCACGAGCGCCCAGAGGGCGCCGGGCGACCATCGGTAGAGGAGCGCGTAGGTCGGCAGGTAGAACCAGTCGAAGTCGATGGCGACGGCGTTGAAGGCGAGGTCGGCGGGCCCCAGGCTGAGCGCCGGCTTGACGATCGACAGCACGACCATCGCCGCGCCCAGGGCCGCCATGTGCGGGTTCGGCGGCAGGGTCCTCGCCTGCGGCACGCGGTGCGTGTGGATCCAGAGCAGCGCCAGCACGCCGAGCGGGATGCCGATGTGCAGGAAGGAAAGCAGCGAGAAGAGGCGGTCGTTCACGTTCTCGGCGCTGAGGAAGTTGCGGATGAGGAGCCCGTTGAAGATCGGCAGCGCGTCGAACCACTCGGCGGTGGCCGTCACGGTGAACTGCGCGAGCTGGTCCCACGGCAGCATGTAGCCGTTGATGCCGGCGGCGTAGACGAGCCATAGCAGCACGACGCCGCTCACCCACGAGAACCAGCGGAAGCCGCGGTGCCGGTCGAAGGCAAAATGGCGGGCGAGGTGCAGCACCATCGTGAGCACCATGCCGTCGGAGGCGTAGCGGTGCAGGCTCCTCATGATGCCGCCCGCCCACTTCTGGCCGTGGGTGATGCGCTCGACGGAGAGGTAGGCATCCGTGACGCTGGTGTCGAAGAAGGCGTAGAGGTAGAGGCCGCTCGCCACGACCACCCAGAAGAGGAAGTAGCTGAGGGCGCCCAGGTGGTAGAGCGGGTTGAGGCGGTCGCCGAAGACGGCGTTGGCGCCGCTCTCGGCGAGGAGGAAGAGGCGCTGCAGCAGGCGCTGGAGGAGCTTGAGCATGGCGGTATCAGCCGGCCGCGCGAAGGCGGCGGTTGCGCAGCCACTCGCGCAGCAGGAAGCCGAGCACCGCGATGACCACCGTCGTTCCGGTGAAGATCTCGAGCACGATGCGGTAGTCCAGGCGGTAGCGGCCGGTGCGCGGGTCGTAGACGGTGCAGAGCAGGCGCACGCGCTCGACGACGCTCGCCACCGTAACCTCGGGGAGCGGCGCGTCGGTGAGCAGGGCCTTGAGCGGGCCCACCAGCATCGGCACGTCGAAGTCCTCGCCGTAGACCTGGGCGGCCACGCGGCCGCCCGAGTCCAGCACCGTCACCTGCGTGAGGTGGTCGAAGCCGCCGGCCGAGGCGGCGAAGCTGAAGCCCAGGTCGCGCGTGACCTGCTCCACGACGCCGTCGCCGGGGCTCAGGAAGTGCCAGTCGCGCCGGTCGATGCCCTGCTGGCGCGCGAAGGCGCGCATGGCCTCGGGAGTGTCGAAGGGGTAGTTGAAGCCGATGGTCACGACGGCGAAGCGCCCGGGGCCCAGGGTGCGGTCGGCCTCCGCGACGGCGCGGGCGAGGAAGCGCGTGGTCGTGGGGCAGACCTGCGAGCAGCCGGTGTAGACGAAGCTCACCAGCGCCGGCCGGCCGCGCAGCTGCGCGAGGCGGAACGCGGTTCCGTCGGCCGCGGTGAACGCGTAGTCGCCCGCGGCGGTGCCGATGGCGCGCTGGCTGCGCGCGAGGGCCGCGTCAGGCTCCAGGGTGGCCTCGGCCGCGGCTCGCGCCTGGGCCGTGCCGAGGACAACCCCGAAGACCAACGCGGCCACCATCTGCAGCCAGCGCGGTCGGCATTCTTTGCCCATGCGGACTAGCCTCGCAGGGCCGCGTCCGCGATCACGCCGATGAGCAGGAGCGAGAGCTGGGCGAGGGAAGCGTGGAAGCTTCGCATCGCGGTGGCGCGCGAGGGATCCGTGGCGAGGCGGGCGGCGGCCCGCAGGAAGAGAAGGCCGCCGGCGATCGCTCCGGCGGCGTACGGCACGCCGAGCCCGAAGGCGAGCGGAAGGAACGAGGAGGCGACGAGGACGACGGTGCCGCCGAGAACGGTGCGGGCCGCGCGGGCGTCGCCCACCACCACCGGGAGCATGGGCACGCCCGCGGCACGGTAGTCGTCGTGGTAGGCGATCGCGAGGCTCCAGAAGTGAGGGGGCGTCCACAGGAACAGCACCCACGCGAGGGAGAGCGCGACGGGGCCCACCGCGTCGGGCGCGACGCCCGTGGCCCCCGCGAGCACCGCGAAGCTCCCCGCGAGCCCGCCGATCACGATGTTCATCCAGGTGCGGCGCTTGAGGACCACCGTGTAGACCACGCCGTAGAAGAACGCCCCGAGGAAGACGAACAGGGCGGCGAGCGGGTTCACCGCCGTGGCGGCGGCCGCCACCGAGAGCGCCAGCATGAGGCCGATCACCGCGAGCCAGAACGGCCCGTGCTTCAGCCGCCCGGTGACGAAGGCGCGGTTGCGCGTGCGCCCCATGCGGCAGTCGAGGTCGCGCTCGACGTACTGGTTGAACGCCCCCGCCGAGGCGGAGGCGGCGACGACGCAGGCGACGAGGAGCGCCACCTGCCAGGCGGGCGCTCCGTGCCCCGGGACCGCGAGGGCCCCCGCGAGCGCGGTGAGCCCGATCGCGAACCCGATGCGGAGCTTGAACAGGTCGAAGAAGATCTTGGCGTGGTCGATGAACGAGCCGGCCCGAACAATATCCTCTTTCATCTCGATCTCCCGGTCGGGGCCGCTACTTGAGCGGCCAGACCGTCGACAGGTACTTCCAGTTCACGAAGTAGTAGAGGACGAAGGAGGTCAGGAACACGAGCGCCAGCACGAACGTGCCGGGCGCCACGAACCCCCCGATCCCGATGGAGCCGTGGCCCGACGGCGCCGCGGCCACGGGGACCGGGGCGGGCGCCATGCCCTGCTTCACGGGGACGTGCTTGAAGTCCGGCGTCTGGATCTTCTTGCCGAGGAACACCGAGCAGACCGTGTTGAGGAGGTACATCGCGCCGCCGACGATCGCGGCGAGGCCGGAGACGGCCATGATGCCCATCATCAGGTAGGCGGTTCCCGGGAACTCGTGCGGGAGGATCGCGCCCGAGAATGCCATGTCCCAGTGCCGGCGCGGCACGCCCAGGGTCCCGGCGCCCATCATGAAGACCGAGAAGGACATCATCCCCAGGCCGTAGACCCACGTCTGCCACTTGGCCATCGCGGGGAACATGAGCTCGCGGCGGAAGAGCGTCGGGATGAGGAAGTAGGTGAGCGCCATGAAGGCGAGCGTCGTGCCCACCACGACCGTCGCGTGGAAGTGGCCCGGCACGTAGATCGTGTTGTGGATGATGAGGTTCAGCTGCTCGGTGCCCATCATCACGCCCGAGATGCCGCCCAGGAAGCCGAAGCCCACGAGCGACAGGAACATGCCCGAGAAGCACGGGTTGCCCCAGGGGGCCTTGCGCAGCCATTCGAAGAAGCCCTTGTTGAAGCCCTTCTCGCGCTGCGCCACCTCGATCGCGCCCGGGACCGTGAGCCCGTGCACCATGGAGGCGAGCACCGCCAGGTACATGGCGTAGCTGGTGTTGAAGATCTTCCAGTTCGACGTGAGGCCCGGGTCGGCGAGCAGGTGGTGCGCGCTGGCGAGCTGCAGGAACAGGATGTAGAGGATGAACGCGGTGCGGCTCACCTTCTCGCTCATGGGCTTGGCGCCGAACACGATGGCGGCGATGGCGTACCACACCGACACGTGGGCGGCCACGTTGATCTGCTGCGAGGAGTGGCCGAAGCCCCACCAGACCGTCCGGTACATGAGGGAGTCGATGTGGCTCACCAGGCCCACGGACCAGAGGAAGGTCGGGATGAGGATGATGGCGCCGGCGGCGATGGTGAAGACCGCGATGATGGCCGCCGTGATGGCGCCGAAGGTGACCAGCGGCACCGAGCCGTTGTAGGTCCGCTCGGCCTTGCCCACGACGAGCGTGCCGAAGAACACGAAGCAGGCGATGAGCGCGCCGACGGCGAAGAGGATGAGCCCGAGGTAGAAGAGCGGGTGGGCCCCCATCGGCACGTAGGACGTGAACATCACGCTCGAGTCGCCCTTGAACACCGCGAAGTTGTTCATCAGGGCGCCCACGATCATCAGCCAGAAGGCCGCCCAGGCCACCTTGGGCGTGGCGAGCCGGCACTTGAGCAGCGTCGAGGCGGCGAAGTAGAGGACGGCGATCTCGAAGAAGATGATCCAGAACACGAGCATGTCGAGCCCGTGCGCGGTGAGCGCGAGGTAGAACCAGTCGGGCGGCAGCAGCTTCACGGCGGGCCAGCGCGTGAGCGTGACCAGCAGCGCGAGGATCCCGCCGACCAGCAGGAAGACCACCCCGGCGACGGCGTTCCAGCGGATGAGCGCCTCGGCGGGCTCGTGGTAGACGAGGCCCGTGGACGGGCAGGTGCGGAAATTGCGATTGACGGCCATGGCGATCCCCCTAGCCTTTCTTCGGCTTCACGACGAACAGCTTGCTCGCCATGGTGTGGTGGTTGATCCCGCAGTACTCGTTGCAGATGATCGAGTACGTGCCTTCCTTGGTCGGCGTGAGCGTGATCACGTGCTCGTAGCCGGGGTGGACCTGGACGTTGATGTTCTCCGGCTGCAGCGAGAAGCCGTGCAGCCAGTCCGTGGACATGACGTGCAGGCGGTAGGTCTGGCCTTCCTCGAGCTCGAGGACCGGCCACCACTGCCACAGGCGCGCGATGAGGTAGACGTCGCTGCCCGGCACCGGGTGGACGACCGGGATGTTCTGCTCCGTGATCTCGCGCACCTTGTACTTGTCGACCATGGCCTGGGCCTTGGCGAGGTAGGCCTCGGGCGAGGAGCGGAACGCCTCGTTCGAGAGGTTCTGCTTACCGTAGATGTGCCAGTACGGCATCATGAAGAACATGATCAGGCACCACACGAAGGCGATGACGATCCACGTGCCTTCGACGCGGTCCAGGGGCTGCTTCCACCAGACTCGCTGGGCGGGGGGTTGGATGGCGCTCATTCGTTCTTCTCCCTGGGATGGCGGCTACTTCGTGAGGGGGATGCCCACGATCTCCATCACCCCCCAGACGATGTAGAGGACGGTGGGCATCGCGATGCCGAGGAACAGCAGCAGGAACGGGTTGTCCGCGAGCTGCTGCATCATCGGGATCGGCTCGTCGGGCACGTCGTCGTCGGCCTGGCCGGGATTGGCGGGTACCTGGCTCATGGAAACTCCTCCTGGAAAAGGGGCGCGGGCCGTGGGTCGGCACGTCACGGGGGTATGCTAGGCAGCCGGGAAAATGAAAAACTTGAACGGGTTCAAGAAAACCCGCTTTGCCCTGTGATGAGATGGAACCCGTGAACGCAACGACCCTCGCCATGCCCCGGGAGGCCGCCCCGCCGGCCCTCGGCCGGCGGCCCGTCGCCGCCTGGCTCTTCGCCTGCTGCCTCCTCGTCTTCGCCATGGTCGTGGTGGGCGGCGCCACCCGCCTCACCCACTCGGGCCTGTCGATCGTCGAGTGGCAGCCCTTCATCGGCACGGTCCCGCCGATCACCGACGCCGACTGGGCCGCTCAGTTCGAGAAGTACAAGCTCACGCCCGAGTTCAAGCTGCGCAACCACGACATGGACGTGGAAGGCTTCAAGTCCATCTTCTGGTGGGAGTACTTCCACCGCCTCCTCGGGCGGTTCATCGGGGTGGCCTTCCTCCTGCCGTTCCTCTACTTCTGGGCGCGCGGCCGCATCGACCGGCCGCTGGGGTGGAAGCTCGCCGGCATTTTCGCGCTCGGCGGCCTGCAGGGCTTCATGGGCTGGTACATGGTGGCGAGCGGCCTCGTCGACGACCCGCGCGTGAGCCAGTTCCGGCTGACCGCCCACCTGGGCCTCGCCCTCGTCATCTTCGCGGCGATGTTCTGGGTGGCGCACGGCCTGCTGCGTCCCGCCCCGTCGGGCGCCCCGGCGCCGCTTCGCCGGGCGGGCCTCGCCTTCGCCGCCCTCGTCCTCGCGATGGCGCTCACCGGCGGCCTCGTCGCGGGCATCCGCGCCGGCTTCGCCTACAACACCTGGCCGCTCATGAACGGCCACGTGGTGCCGCCGGAGATCCTCATGATCGAGCCGTGGTGGATGAACTTCGGCTACAACATGGCGACGGTGCAGTTCGTCCACCGCACGCTCGCCCTCGTCGTCCTCGCCTGCTCCTGGATCCTCGCCTGGCGCGTGTTCGCCACCCCCGCCGCGGGCCGCGAGGCGCGCCTGGCCGCCGGCACGCTCGCCGGCGTCACCCTGGCCCAGGTCTCCCTCGGCATCGCTACCCTGCTCGCCGTCGTGCCCGTCGGCCTCGGCACCGCGCACCAGGGCGGCGCCGTCGTCGTCCTCGCCGCCTCCCTCTGGCTCGCCCGGGCCCTGCGCTAGAGCCAGGCATCCCCTGCATCGCGGTCGATGCTGCCGGTTTCTCGAGGAGTCCTCCGCAAGAGACCGGCGTCGGGCGGACTCGGCACTGGGGTGAACGGAGAAGGGGAGGGGTGCGGTTGGACGTTCGTGTTTTGGACTTTCGGCCAAATGAGATTGCTGCTGGCGTCGATGCTCCAACCTATGTCGACATAGGTTCGGACTGCGAAGCCATGGGCAATTTGACTCGGCCGAAAGTCCAAAACGCGAACGTCCAACCGCACCCCATCTGCCCATACTTTCACCGCCGTCGTTACCGGAGTACTAGCGGAGAAGGCTTCTTCAAGGAACGGGCAGCGTTGACCGCGCAGCAGGGGAGCCGCGAGTTAGGTCAGGGCTTGTGGGGGCAGCCGCGCAGGCGCGGGCAGGCTTCCTCGTGGCGGTGGGCGATGGAGACGGAGATCTGGCGCGAGCGCTCGGCGCCCACGACGCCGAGCAGGTCCGCGAGCTCGACGTTCTCGCGGTCGAGGTGGCCCTGCAGGCGCATCAGGAAGTCGGTGGCCGTGCCGCCGGGGAAGGGGACCGCGACGCCGCCGCCCAGCCCCAGGAGGGGGATGCGCAGCGCGTGCCACAGCTCGGCCAGCTCGCGGTGCTCGACGAGGAGGGAAGACACCAGCTCGAAGGCCTGCGCCCGGCGGGCGGGCGAGTCGGCGGCGGCGAGGACGGCGGGGAAGACGTCGGACTCCTCGTCGGCCACGTGCACGCCGAGCGCCTCGTCGATGTCGGCCACCAGGGCGCGGGCGCGCTCGGCGAGCTCCGCCGTGGGCGCCTGCGGCGCGGCACCGACGATCTCGTGCGCGAGGGCCTCGAGGCGCCCCACCATCTGCGCCACGCAGCGGTGGCATATCGCCAGCGCCTCGCGGGGCGGGGGAGCGCCGCCGGGTTCGTTCGGGAGATCGTGCATCGGCCCTCCGGGTGGGAGGACCCAGACTACCCGCGCGACCGGCGCCGGAATTTAAAGAAGATCAAGAATTCGGAAGTCGGCGCGGCGCCTCAGCCGAGGCCGCGGCCGCCGTCGAGGTGGATCGTCTGGCCGGTCACGAAGCCCGCGAGCGGGGAGGCGAGGAAGCGCACGGCGTGGGCGAACTCCTCCGGCTCGCCCAGGCGGCCGGCGGGGATGCCCGCGAGGATCTGCCGAAGCTGCGCCTCGGTGAGGTGGCCCGTGGAAGAGGGCGCGCACACGAATGCCGGGGCGATCGCGTTGACGGTGACGCCGCGCGGGGCGCCCTCGCGCGCGAGTGAGGCGGTGAGCGCGGAGATCGCGCCGCCGGCGGCGGCGTCGGCGGGGCCGCCGGCGTGCGTGGCGGAACCCGGGCCTCCCACGTTCACGATCCGGCCCCAGCCGCGCGCGGCCATCTCGGGAAGCACGGCGCGCGACCACAGGAAGGCGCCCGAGAGCCGCGCGGCGAGGACGCGCCGCCAGGTCGACTCGTCCGTGGCGGCGAGCGCGGCCTCCGACGAGGCGCCGGCGGCGTTGACGAGGATGTCGACGGGGCCCAGCTCCGAGCGCACGCGCTCGTGCGCGGCGCGGACGGCGGAGGTGTCCGTCACGTCGCCGGCTATGACGATGCGCTCGCCGCGGAGGAACCGCGACAGCGTGTCGAGGCGCAGCGCGTCCAGGTCCATCAGCGCCACCTTCGCGCCATCCTCGAGCAGCGCCCGCACGGCCGCGAGCCCGAGGGTGCCCGCGCCGCCGGTCACGACCGCCACCTTTCCCTGCAGGCTCATGGTCACGGGTACCTCCTCATCGCGGTCCGGGGCGCCACGGCGCGAGCAGCTCCGCGACCCCGTCCCAGCAGATCTGCACGCCGATGCACAGCAGGATGAACGCCGACAGCCTCAGGAACACCGCCGTGCCCGAGGGCCCCAGCAGCCGCACGAGGTGCGAGGCGTAGCGGTAGGCCAGCCAGATGGCCACCGCCGCGACCCAGATTCCCGCCGCGAGGCCCAGCGAGGACCAGAGGCGGCCCGCACCGATGGAAGGCAGGCTCGCGCCGAGGGTGATGGCGATCGAGATCGAGCCCGGGCCCACGGTGATCGGGAACGACAGCGGGTAGAACGCGCGCCCGGCCACCTCCTCCGGCGAGGCCTGGCGCGTCGCGCCGGGCGCATCGCCTCCCGCCTCGCCTTCCGCGGCGAGGAGCCGCCACGCGGTGGCCGCCACCAGGAGCCCGCCGCCCACGCGCACGACCGCGAGCGAGATGTCGAAGAAGGCGAGCACGTAGTTGCCGACGAACGCGGCCGCCACCAGCAGCACGAGGCAGTTGAGCCCCACCCGCCGCGCCATCGCGCGCCGCCCGGGCTCGTCCATCGCGCGCGTGAGCGTGAGGAAGATGGGCGCGTTGCCCGGGGGGTTCGTGATCGGCAGCAGGGCCGCGAGGGCCACGAGGGCGGTCCGCACGAAGGCGGTGATCTCGGCTTCCACGCGTCGCCGTCAGGGCGTGCAGTCGAGGTAGGCCTGGCGGTGCTCGTAGGCGCTGGCGGTCTTGGCGATGGAGCCGCACACGTAGGTGATCTCGAGCTGCTTGCGGTCGCCGCGGGCGGGGTCGCCGCAAATGTCGTTGGACACATCGATGGTCGCGCTGCGGCGGCCGTTGGCCCGCTTCGCGACCCAGCGCGTCGCGTCGCAGCTCTTGGACGAGGTGCCGTAGTAGGCCGTGGAGACGGTGATGGGGCCGGTGGCGCGCGGCGGTGGTGGCGGCGAGGCGGCGGCGGGCGGAGCCGCGCGGCCGGACTCCTCGAGGCCCTTGCGATAGCCGCTCGCGAAGCCGTCGTCGTATCCCTTGCGGTATCCCTCGCGATAGTCGCGGGTGTCTTCGTCGGCCAGCGCCAGCGCGGGAACGGTGACGAGGATCGAGAGGCAGAGGCCTAGGCGGCGCATTGGCGGGGCTCCATCGCGGGTGAGGGTAGTCCGGTCGCCTTGCGGCTGCGGCAGGCGGCCAGGAACGCCGCCAGGAGGGGCTTGCCGTCCAGCAGCTCGGCGTCCGAAGGATCCATGAACTCGGGGTGCCACTGCACGCCGGCCACGAAGCTCGGGCCATGCCAGCGCAGCGCCTCGACGACGCCGTCGGGCTCGCTCACGGCCTCGATGACCATGCCGCGGCCGAGGGACTTCACCGCCTGGTGGTGGATCGTGTTGATGCGCGTGAGGCCGGCGCCCGGATAGAGGCCGGCGAGCCACCCGCCGTCCGCGAGGCGCATGGCGTGGAAGTTGTCCTCGTAGCGGCGGTCGCAGCGGTGCAGGACCGCGCCGCCCACCTGGGTGGCGATGTCCTGGAAGAGCGTGCCGCCCAGGGCCACGTTGATGAGCTGGCAGCCGCGGCAGATGCCGAGCACGGGCTTGCCCTGGCGCACGAACTCCTCGAAGAGCCGGATCTCGTAGGCGTCGCGGATGCGGTCGCCGGACCATTCGGGGTTGAGCGGCGACTCGCCGTAGGTCTCGGGGGCGATGTCCGCCCCTCCCTGCAGCACCAGCCCGTCGAGCGCGTCGACGTAGTGCTTCTTCGTGATTCCCGCGGGAAGGTGCGGGGCGGCGAGGCTGATCGCCGGCACCATGAAGGCGAGCACCTCGCCCGACATCACCCAGTTGGCCACCGACTGCTCCAGGTACTGCACCGACTTCGTGGGCAGGAAGACCCGGCGCGGGTCCGGGTAGAGCAGGCGGGCCGAAATGCCGATCTTGAGCGGTTCCATCGCGGCGTAACTATATCGCGCCATGGGCTTGATCGGGCGCAAGGCCCCGCCAGGCCCCTCGGAGGACGCTATCCGCAGGGAGGGATGAATTCCCTGCCACGAAGCTGTCATGTCCGCGGTCCATCCTCCGGAAGGGGGCAGACGCGGGCGTCATGAGCATGGAAAAGTCACACATCGTCGAGGCGCTGGGCGAGGAGGGCCTGAGGCTCCCGGCGCTCCTTAACGAGGCGCTGGCGGCCAACGACCGCGCCAAGTACCTCTTCACCGTGCTCCAGGTGGCGCAGGGGCATGCCGAGCACCCGGGCGGGCCGCCGCCGGAACTGCGCGCGGAGCGCGACGCGGCGGGCCTCGCGGCCGCCGGATTCGACGAGGTGGCCGCCGCCGCCGTGAAGGTGGGCGACGATCGTTACCACATGCCGGGGGTGGACCGGCTGTGCGCGCGGCTGCATGCCGAAGTCGACGCCATGCTCGCACCCCTGCAGGCTTCCGGCGAGAGCGCCGCCGAATTCGAGGGCCGCCGGGCGGGCCTCTCGGCGCGCCCCTGGTGCGAAGAGGACGACTGCATCACGGCCGCGCAGATCGCCGCGCTTACCTCGGGCGGCGGGGATGGCGCCGATACCGTGCACCGCCTGGTGATGGACGCGCACAAGGCCCTGAACGGCCTGCAGGCGCGCATCGCCTCCGAGATCATCGACGGCGCCCACGCCTACGGCCTCACGGAGGGCGACCGGGCCGTCGTGGCGGCGTTCATGCGCGGGGTGAACCGGACGGCGGGCGCCAAGTTCGACCACCCGGGCCTGGGCACCACGGCAACGCGCTCCGGCGGAAGGCTGGTGATCCAGAACGACATAGGCACGACCGACGCCCACGTGCTGGTGGTGCACGTCGAGGACCGGCGCGTGACGCTCACCTACACCGACGTGCACATGCAGCGCCTCCTCTACTTCCAGGGGCTCTTCGACAAGTGGCGCGTGGACTGGCAGGACACCCTCTCGCGCACCGACCGCTCGATGGAGGACGGCGTCTACCACCTGTGCATCGGCACCTACGAGGCGGGCGGCGCCTCGGAGCTCGACGAGTACCTCGCCTTCCTGGGCTCGCGCCTCGTCTTCCTCATCGACTGGAACCGCGCGCGCAAGCGGCTGCGCCTGCTGCTGCCGAAGAAGGAGGCGATGGAGCTGCTCAAGTGGGCGGCCGACAACGACTACGGGCACATGGCGTTCCTGCGCGCGGGCGGGGAGCAGATGATCTTCGACTCGCTGCAGTTCGTCTCGCGGGCCCCCGCGTCCTTCGGGGCGAGGCTGGACGACGTGCTCGGGCGGACGGCCGCGGTGAGCTTCATGCGCTACGTCGTGCGCACCTGCGCCCAGGGCCTCATCGGCGGGCGGCCGGAAGGCCTCATCCGCGACGAGGTGCGGGCGGAGCTCGTGAACTACTTCCGGTCGGCCCAGGAGAGCGTGCTCGACGTGGCGGCCGAGCACGCGGCGTTCGCCCTCGAGATCGCCTCCGGCATCCGCGACGCGCTCGTGAACACGGGAAGCCCCGAGGCGGGCGAGGAGATCACGAGGAACGCGCAGCGCGCCAAGGCCTGGGAGCACCGCGCCGACGATCTGGTGAACGCGGCCCGCGCGCAGGCGCGGCATTCCGAGCGCGCGCAGTCCTACCGCGACCTCATCGAGGTGGCCGACGACGTCGTCGACGAGCTCGAGGAGGCGGCGTTCCACCTCGCGCTGGTGCCCCGCGACGCCCAGGGGGAGCCGATGTTCGCCTCGCTGCGGCCGCTCGCGTCGCTCGCCGTCGAGGGCGTCCAGGAATACCTGAAGGCGGTGGAGACCGCGCGCACGCTGCACCGCGGCAGCCCCCGCGAGGACACGCAGGACTTCCTCGAGGCGATCCACCGCATCATGACCCTCGAGCGGCGCGGCGACGAGGTCCACCGTGCCGCCAAGAGCCTCGTCCCCTCCCGCCCCGGAAACTACGGGGCGCTCTTCGGCTTCATCGAATGCGCGAAGAACCTCGAGGCAGCCACCGACGCGCTCATGCACACCGCCCTCCACCTGCGCGACGCGGTGCTGGGCGAGCTGGTGGTGCAATGAGCGCCGTCGACCCCGGGTGCGCGGTCTTCGGGATCCGCATCGCGAAGGGGACCGCCGGGGCGGGCACGCTCGAGCAGATGGGCTCGAAGGCCTTCAACCTGCAGCGCATGGCGGCGGCGGGGCTGCCCGTTCCGCAGGCGTTCGTGCTGGCGACGGGCTGGTGCCAGCGGCGCGAGGCCGACCCCGAGGGGGCCCGGCTGGCGCTGCACGAGGCGCTGGGCGAGTGGACGCGCCGCCTCGAGCAGGCCTGCGGCCTGGCCTTCGGCGGCGAGAGGAAGCCGCTTCTCGTCTCCGTCCGTTCGGGGGCGCCCGTCTCGATGCCCGGGATGATGGACACGGTGCTCAACATCGGGTTGTGCGACCGCGCGGTGCGCGCGCTCGTGCGCCTCACCGGCAACCCCCGGCTCGCCTGGGATTCCTACCGGCGCCTCGTCCAGCAGTACGCGCGCGTGGTCCACGGTGCCGCCGGCGGGGCGTTCGACGAGCTCGAGGCCGCGGCGGTGGCGCAGGCCGGCGTCTCGGGCGTGCGCGAGCTCGACTTCGAGAGCCTCGCGAAGCTGGCCGCGGACAGCCTCGATGCGTTCTCGGAACTCGTGGGCGCGCCCTTCCCGCAGGACCCGCGCGAGCAGCTCGAGGCGGCCACGCTGGCGGTGCTCGAGTCGTGGCGCTCGGCGCGCGCGGTCGAGTACCGGCGCCTGCACGGCCTCTCGGACGCGATGGGCACGGCCGCCACGGTGCAGCGCATGGTCTTCGGCAACGCGGGCGGCACCTCCGGGTCCGGCGTCGGCTTCACCCGCGACCCGGCCACGGGCGAGAACCGCCTCTACCTGGATTTCCTCTTCAACGCGCAGGGCGAGGACGTGGTCTCCGGCCGGCACGCCGTCACGGACACCGGGAGGCTTCCGATCGCGCTTCCCGAGGTGGCGCAGCGCCTCGAGGAGCTGCGCCACGCCCTCGAGGCGACCTTCGGCGACGCGCAGGAGTTCGAGTTCACGGTGCAGGATGGCCGGCTCTACCTGCTGCAGTCGCGCACCGCCAAGCGCACGCCCTGGGCGGCGCTTCGGATCGCGGTGGAGCAGGTGCGCGAGCGCATCGCCACGCCGGCGCAGGCGCTCGCGAGGCTCGACGGCATCGACCTCGCCGCCATCGAGCGCCGCCGCGTGGCCGACGAGTCCGAGGCGGCCCTCGCCTCGGCGGTGCCCGCGAGCATCGGCCTCGCCGTGGGGGCCATCGCCCTCGACACGCGCGCCTGCGAGCGGCTGGGCGCCCGCGGCAGGCCCGTCATCCTGGTGCGCAGCGACACGAGCACCGAGGACATCGCGGGGATCGCGGCGTCGGTGGGCGTGCTCACCGCCCGCGGCGGCCGCACCTCGCACGCGGCGGTGGTCGCGCGCCACATGGGCAAGGTCTGCCTCGTCGGCTGCCAGTCGCTGCGGATCGACGAGAAGGGCCGCACGATCACCTTCGGGACGGGGACGCTTCGCGAGGGCGAGATCATCTGCCTCGACGCCGAGCGCGGCCGCGTGCTCGAGGGCGAGCCGGAGGTGGTCGTCGAGCGCCCGGAGGGGCTCCTGTCGGAAGTGGCGCGCTGGCGCGCGGAAGCGGGGCCCGCCGCGGCCTGAGGCATGCCTGCCGCGCGGCGGCCCGTGTGCGATACTCCGCCCGAGAAGTCCCGGCACGGACACGGGGCCCCGAGCGTCCACACAGGAGGAGAACACCATGACCCGCAAGCTTTCCCTCGCGCTGGCCGTCGCCGCGGCGCTCGCCGCCGGTGCCGCCCAGGCACAGACCATCCGCCTCATGACCGGGCCCCAGGGCGGGGTCTGGGTGCCGCTCGGCGGCGCGCTCAAGAACATGTGGGAGAAGGCCATCCCGGGCCTCCAGGTGCAGACGCTTCCCGGCGCGGGCATCGCCAACGTCCGCGGCGTGGACGAAGGCAAGGCCGACGTGGGCTTCGGCAACAGCATCACGAGCGTCGACGGCGTGGCCGGCCGCCCGCCCTTCACGAAGAAGGTGGACAAGGTCTGCCAGCTCGCCAACCTCTATCCGCAGTACTTCCAGGTGGTCGCGCTCGCGGGCAGCGGCATCAACGGGATGGCCGACCTGAAGGGCAAGTCGATCGCGGTGCAGCCCAAGGGCAACACCGCGGAGCTCATCTCGCAGCAGATCCTGCAGGCCGTGGGCCTTTCCTACCAGAGCGCCAAGGTGAGCTTCGTGAACAGCTACACCGACGCGGCCGCGCTCCTCAAGGACGGCCACGCCCAGGTGTTCACCCTCGGCACGACGATCCCCGCCTCCTCGATCATGGACGTGGCCGCGGGCCGCGACATCAAGATGGTGCCGGTGACCGACGAGATCGTCGCCGCGATGCGCAAGATGAACCCCGGCTACACCAAGGGCTCCATCAAGGCCGGCACCTACCCGAAGCAGGACCAGGACGTGCCGGCCATCGTCTACTCCGCGCACCTCGTCGTCTCCTGCAGCCTGCCCGAGCAGACCGTCTACACGATGGCGAAGACGATGGCCGCCAAGGTCCCCGACATGGCTGCCATCAACAAGGCCATGGCGGGCCTCACCCCGAGGGCGATGGCCGAGGACATCGGCGTGCCGTTCCACCCCGGGGCGGTGAAGTTCTACAAGGAAGCGGGGGCGATGTAGCGACGCGCCGGGGAACGGGGCGCGCCGATGGACAGGGCCATCCGCCTGGCCGCGGGCGGCATCGCGATCGCGATGTCGCTCTACCACATGTGGTTCGCCGCCTCGGCGCCGCCCGAGGCGATGATCTTCCGCGGCACGCACCTGCTCTTCGCGCTCCTGCTCGTCTACCTGCTGGTGCCGGCCTCGGGCCGCGACGGCCCCCGGAGGCTCCTGTGGCTGGACCTCGCGCTGATCGCCGCGTCGGTGGCGGCGATCGGGTACATATTCGCCAACTACCAGTACATCGTCGACCGGATCATCTACATCGACGACCTGACGGCCTGGGACCAGGCGATGGCCGTGGTCCTGGTCGTCCTGGTGCTGGACGCCTCGCGCCGCGTGATCGGCTGGGCGCTGCCGGTGACCGCGCTGGTGTTCCTGGCCTACGCGGTCTTCTGGTCCGGCGTGAAGATGCAGGTGCTGCTGGAGCAGATGTACCTCTCCACGGACGGCATCTTCGGCTCCACGCTGGGCGTTTCCGCCTCGTACGTGATCGTGTTCGTGCTCTTCGGGGCCTTCATGGAGAAGAGCGGCACGGGCCGGCTCTTCATGGACTTCGCGCTGTCGCTCACCGGCCACACGGCGGGCGGGCCGGGCAAGGTCTCCATCGTGAGCTCCAGCCTCTTCGGCACCATCTCCGGGAGCGCGGTGGCGAACGTCATGGTGGACGGCCCCATCACCATCCCGCTCATGAAGAAGACGGGATTCCGGGCGCCCTTCGCCGCCGCCGTCGAGGCGAGCGCCTCCACCGGCGGCCAGATCATGCCGCCCATCATGGGCGCGGCGGCCTTCGTGATGGCCGAGTACCTGGCCGTGAGCTACTTCCAGGTGACGGTGTGGGCCTGGATCCCGGCGCTGCTCTTCTACGTGGCGCTCTTCTTCGCGGTGCACTTCGAGGCGAAGCGCGTGGGGCTCGAGGGCGTCCCGCGGGCGGAGCTGCCGCGCCTGGGCGCGGTGATGCGCGAGCGGGGCCACCTGTTCATCCCGATCTTCCTCGTGCTGGGCGGCATGGCCATGAGCTACAGCGCGCCGCTGTGCGCCCTGGCGGGCACGATCGCGACGCTGCCGGTCGCGCTCCTCAAGCGCTCCACGCGCGAGGGCATCTCCTGGCGCACGGTGCTCGAGGCGCTGGAGGGCGGCGCGCGCGACGCGCTGGCGGTCGCCATGGCCTGCGCCTGCGCGGGCATCGTGATCGGCGTGATCTCGCTCACGGGGCTGGGCATCACCTTCACCCAGGTCGTGATCGCCCTGTCCCAGAACAGCCTCATCCTCGCGCTCGTGCTCACGGCGGTCGCCGGCATCGTGCTCGGCATGGGGATGCCCACGACGCCGGCCTACATCGTCATGGTCTCGCTCCTCGTGCCGGCGCTCATCAAGCTGGGCGTGGTGACGCCGGCGGCGCACATGTTCGCGTTCTACTTCGCGGTCCTCTCGGCCATCACGCCGCCGGTGGCGCTCGCCGTCTTCGCCGCCGCGGCGCTCGCGAAGGCCAACATGTGGCGCGCGGGCTTCGAGGCCGTGCGCATCGCCGCCGCCGGGTTCATCGTGCCGTTCATGTTCGTCTACGAGCCGGCGCTCCTCGCGATCGGCGACTGGGGCACGATCGCGCTGGCGGCGACCACGGCCACGATCGGCGTGATGTGCCTGGCCGCTGCGCTCTACGGCTATCTCCTGGCGCCGCTGGCGCTGTGGCAGCGCGTGGCACTCGCCGCCGCCGCCTTCCTCCTCATCAAGCCGGGGATCGTCACGGACGCCATGGGCCTGGGGCTGCTCGGGGTCGTGGCGGCGATGCAGTGGGCGGCGTCGCGCCGGGCCGTGCCGGACCGCGCCTGAGCCCCGGATGGCGGGGCCTACTTGGCCTTGGCGATGCCGCCCTTCGCGAAGGCGCCCGTCGCCTCGCCCGCGCCCGAGCGCAGGCGGCTCTTCCTCAGCTGTCCGGCCTGCTCGAGGATGGGGTAGGCCGTCGAGCAGAAGAACGAGTTGATGCGGCGCATGTCGCTGATGATGTCCAGGTGCAGCGAGCTCGTCTCGATGGACTGCACCGACTGGTCGGCCAGGCGGTCGAGGTGCTGGGCCGCATAGGAGCGCTCGAGGTCGCGGAACTTCTCCTTCTCCGCGAGCAGCATCTGCGCCGTCTTCACGTTGCCCGTGAGGAACACCGACAGCCCCAGGCGCAGGTTCGCGACCAGCTTCGCGTGCATGTCCGCCAGCTCCTGCATGCCCGCCTCGGAGAACGAGAGCCGGTGGGCGATCTTCTTGTCCTTCACGTCCGTGAGGATGCGCTCCAGGACGTCTCCCACGTGCTCGAGGTTGATGGTGAGCTGCATGATCTCGGCCCAGCGGCGCCCGTCGCGCTCGTCGAGGGCCTCGCGGCTGATCTGCGTGAGGTAGAGCTTGATGGCGGTGTAGAGCCGGTCGACGTCGTCGTCCAGGCGGATGAGGTCCTCCACGCGCTTGGCGTCGTTGGTGCGCAGCACCTCGATCACCCCGTCGAGCATCTGCTCGATGGTGTCGCCGATGCGCAGCGTCTCGCGCGCCGCGTTGGCCAGCGCCAGGGCGGGCGTTTCGAGGGCCCCGATGTCCAGGTGCCTCGCCTGCGCGGCCAGCGGGCCCGCCGCCGCGGCCTCGGGAAGCCACCGCTCGATGAGTGCCGCGATGCGCTCGGTGAAGAAGAGGAAGGCGAAGGCGAGCGCGACGTTGAACAGGACGTGGAAGTGCAGCACCTGGCGCCGCGCGTCCTTGTCGAGCTGGTCGATGCCCTGCAGCACGAGGGGCAGGGCGAGGGAGAAGACCAGGCAGCCGGCGACCTTGAACACGAGGTTGCCGACGGCGACGCGCTTGCCGGCGCCGGGCGTGCCCAGGTTCGCCAGCAGGCCGATGACGCCGCTGCCGAGGTTGGCGCCCAGCACGAGGCAGGCGGCCACCGGGACGGAGATCACGTGCGAGGCGACCAGCGTGGCCGTGAGCAGCACCACGGCGAGGCTGGACCACGAGAGCACGGCGAACAGGGCGCCCAGCACCATGTCGAGCATCGGGTCGCCCGAGACGGAGCCGAAGAGGACCTTCGTGCCGGCCGAGGAGACGATGGGCTTCGTGGCCCCCTGGATGAGCTGCAGCGCGAGAATGATGAGGCCCAGGCCGATGGCCACGCGGCCGAGCTGCCCGGCCCGCGTGTTCTTGCGCGACAGGAAGAACACGACGCCGAAGAAGATGGCGAGGGGCGAGAGCCAGGACAGGTCCAGGGAGAAGACCTGCGCCATGAGCGCGGTGCCCACGTCCGCGCCCAGCATGATGGCGAGGGCCGGGGCGAGCGCGATGAGGTTCTGGGAGACGAACGAGCTCGCGATGAGCGCCGTGGCGCTGGAGGACTGCACGAGGCTCGTGACGCCGAGGCCGGCCAGGAAGGCGGAGAGCCGGTTCGACACGCTCTTCGACAGCACGCGCCGCAGGCTGGCGCCGTAGACGCGCAGGATGCCCGTGCGGACGATGTGGGTGCCCCACACGAGGAGCGCCACGCTGGCGATGAGGTTGAGCAGGGTCTGCACTTCGGTCCATGCGACTCCCGCCGGAACGGCGCGGGAAGGGTCACCTCGCTTTGGCGGGCGCGGGATGGGCGCCCGTGGGCCGATTATGACAGTTTCGTGTTGCCGCGGGCCGCCTGCGCCCGGGGGCAAGCTCGCCGGCGAGGCGAAGGTCACCGTCGACTGAGCGACCGTCCTCGCGGGCATGGGCGCCCGTAGAATGGAACTCCTCGAGGCCGGCATCCGGGCTCTCCGGGAGCGGGCCCCGGCGGCCGCGGGACGGCATACCACGAAGGAGAGCCCATGAGAATCGGCGTCCCGAAGGAGATCAAGGTCCACGAGTACCGCGTGGGGCTCACGCCCTCGTCGGTGCGGGAGCTCGTCGCGCACGGGCACGAGATCCTCGTGGAGCGCGGCGCCGGCGCCGGCATCGGCGCCACGGAGGCGGTCTACGAGAAGGCGGGCGCGCGCATCGCCGCGAGCGCCGAGGAGGTCTTCGCCGCCGCCGACATGATCGTCAAGGTGAAGGAGCCGCAGCCGGTGGAGATCCGGCGGCTCCGGCCCGGGCAGGTGCTCTTCACCTACCTGCACCTGGCCCCCGACCCGGAGCAGTGCAAGGGGCTCCTCGCGAGCGGCGCCACCTGCATCGCCTACGAGACGGTCACTCAGCCCGGCGGCGGGCTTCCGCTCCTCGCGCCGATGTCGGAGGTCGCGGGGCGCATGGCCGTGCAGGCGGGCGCGCACTGCCTTGAGAAGGCCCACGGCGGCATGGGCATCCTCCTGGGCGGCGTGGCGGGCGTGCCGCCGGCCAAGATCGTGATCCTGGGCGCGGGCGTGGTGGGCACCAACGCCGCGCAGATGGCCGTGGGCTCCGGGGCGGTCGTCGTGGTGATCGACCGCAGCATCGACGCCCTTCGCCGCATCGACCACCTGCTGGGCGCCCGCGCGGTCACCGTCTTCTCGAACCGCGACAACATCGAGCACCACGTGCACTCGGCCGACCTCGTCGTGGGCGGGGTTCTCATTCCCGGCGCCGCGGCGCCGAAGCTCGTGTCGCGCTACCTCGTGTCGCAGATGAAGCCGGGTTCCGTGGCGGTGGACGTCGCGATCGACCAGGGCGGCTGCTTCGAGACCTCGCGCCCGACCACCCACGCGGAGCCCACGTTCGTCGTGGACGGCGTCGTGCACTACTGCGTCGCGAACATGCCCGGGGCGGTGCCTCGCACCTCCACCTACGCGCTGAACAACGCGACGCTGCCGTTCACGCTGCAGCTCGCGGACCAGGGATGGAAGAAGGCGCTGAACGCCAACCCCCACCTGCGCGCCGGCCTCAACGTGTGCGAGGGGAAGGTGACGCACCGCGAGGTGGCCGACGCGCTCGGCCACCCCTTCCACGCGCCGGCCCCGCTGCTGGCCGCTTGAGGCCTCAGGCGGATTCGGGGACCTTCGCGTCCCAGAACCGCTCCATCGAGAGGTAGGTGTAGGACGCCGACCAGCCGATGAGGAGCAGCCCGTTGAGCGTCTCGACGCCCGCGATGAGGCGCAGAGGCCCGGTCGGCACGAGGTCGCCGAAGCCGAGCGAGGTGTAGGTCTCCGCCGAGAAGTAGAGGCTCGCCGTGAACAGCGAGTCGCCGGAGCCGTTGAGCCCGCCCACCCTGGCGAGCGAGATGCAGACCCACATGGCCGCCGCATAGAGCGCGATCTCGGCCGCGTGCGCCACGAAGGTCCCGAGCACCACGACGACGAGCTTGCGCCGCGGCGCAAGGGCCGACGATGGAAGCTTCGCCGAGAGCGCGCTGAGCACCTCGAAGTGCACGAGCGTAGTGGCCACGACGAGCGAAAGGCAGAGCGCGAGGGTGAAGGGCATGGCGATCCCGCGGGAGGGGGCGCGTGTTCGACCGCGCCCCGCCCGCGGAGTTCGGGGCGCCCGGGCCGCGACGGCGGCGCGGGCGATTGCTACCATGGCCGCCATGCGCTTGCGAGCCGATTGCACGAGCCGTGCCTGAGCCCCGGGTGCCCCACCTCGCGGACCTCCCGCCCTCGCCGTGGGTCGCGCGGTGGGCGCCGCTCATCCGTCCGGGCGGGGAGGTGCTCGACCTGGCCTGCGGCTCGGGCCGGCATGCCCGCTACCTCGCGCGGCTGGGCTTCGAGGTCGTCGCGGTCGACCGCGATCCGACGCTCTTCCCCGATCCTCCGGCCGGCGTGACCCTCGTCGCGGCCGACCTCGAGTCGGGGCCGTGGCCGTTTCCCGGCCGCGCCTTCGACGCCATCGTGGCGACGAACTACCTGCACCGCCCGCTGCTGCCGGTGCTCGTGTCCTCCCTGGAGCCCGGCGGCGTGCTCGTGTACGAGACCTTCGCCCGCGGCAACGAGCGCTTCGGGAAGCCGTCCAACCCCGATTTCCTCCTCCTGCCGGGCGAGCTCCTGGAAGTGGCCCGCGGAAGGCTCCGGGTCGTGGCCTACGAGGACGTGGTGGTGGAGGAGCCGCGCCAGGCGGCCGTCCAGCGCCTGTGCGCCCGCCGCGAGGGCGCCGCCTGAGGCGCAGGGGCCGGGAAGAGGGGGGAATGCGGTAAAATCCATCCCTTTACGACGCTCCACGCTACCCGCACCCATGCTCACCGGCAGCTTAGTGGCGATCGTCACGCCCATGCAGGCGGACGGCGCGCTCGACATTCCCGCATTCAAGGCCCTAATCGACTGGCACATCGCCGAAGGCACGGACGGCATCGTCGTCGTGGGCACGACGGGCGAGTCGCCCACGGTGGACGTGGACGAGCACTGCCTGCTCATCCGCACGGCCGTGGAGCACGCGAAGGGCCGCATCCCCATCATCGCCGGCACCGGCGGCAACTCCACGCGCGAGGCGATCGAGCTCACGAAGTGCGCGAAGGAGGTGGGGGCGGACTACTCGCTTTCCGTGGTGCCGTACTACAACAAGCCTTCGCAGGAAGGGCTCTACCGGCACTTCAAGGCCATCGCCGAGGCGGTGGACCTGCCGATGATCCTCTACAACGTGCCCGGGCGGACGGTGGCCGACATGGCCACGGACACGACGCTTCGCCTCGCGCAGGTGCCGGGCATCGTGGGCATCAAGGACGCCACCGGAAACCTGGACCGCGGCGCCGACCTCCTTCGCCGCAAGCCCGCCCCGTTCGCGGTGTACTCCGGCGACGACGCCACGGCGCTTCCCTACATCCTCCTCGGCGCGCACGGCGACATCTCCGTGACCGCCAACGTGGCGCCGCGCGCCATGCACGAGATGTGCGCGGCCGCGCTCGCCGGCGACGCGAAGAAGGCCATCGCCCTCAACCAGCGCCTCATGGGGCTGCACCAGAAGCTCTTCGTCGAGGCGAACCCGATCCCCGTGAAATGGGCGCTTGCGCGCATGGGCCGCATGGGCGAGGGCATCCGCCTGCCCCTCACGCCGCTCGCGCCCGCCTTCCACGAGACCGTCACGGCGGCGCTGCGCGAAGCGGGCTGCCTCACCTGAACCGGAAGAACCCTCCATGAATCGTTCCCGAACGCTCGCGCTCCTCCTCGTGCCGCTGCTCGCCGCCTCCGGCTGCGGGATCTTCAAGACCGAGGAGCAGAAGCGCGCCGACCGCGCGCGCGAGAAGCCGCTCGAGGTGCCGCCCGACCTCACGCAGCCCACCATCGACGGTCGCTTCGCCGTGCCGGATCCGCGCATCTCGACGACCTACTCCGACTACAGCAAGGAGCGCAGCGCGGCGCCCCAGGGCACGCCCGTCGCCGCCGCGGCCATCGCGGGCGGGGTGCTTCCCCCGGTGACCAACGCGCGCATCGAGCGCGGCGGCGACCAGCGCTGGATCGTGGCGAAGGCCGACCCCGCCAGCGTGTACGCGATCGTCCGCGAGTTCTGGCTGGACCTGGGCTTCGCCATCGCGCGCGAGGCGCCGGAGGCCGGGATCGTCGAGACCAACTGGCGCGAGACGCGTGCGGCCGTCGAGGCCGCCGGGCTGCGCGGCCAGCTGAGCAGGTGGCTGCCGGGCATGTATTCCACGGGCGAGCGCGACCGCTTCCGCACGCGGATCGAGCGCGGCGTGGAGCCGGGCACGACCGAGGTCTACGTGAGCCACCGCGGGCTGGAGGAGGTCTACAACTCGCAGTCGGTGGCGATGCAGGACGCCACCAAGTGGGTGCCGCGCGGCAGCGGCACGGACCGGGACCTCGAGGCGGAGATGCTGGCCCGCCTGCTGGTGAAGCTGGGCGAGCCTTCGAAGAAGGCCGCGCCCGCCACGCAGCCGCTGGGCACGACCGCCGTGACCACCGCGGCCGCGGGGCCCGCGAACGCGGTGCTGCAGAACAACGGGGCCGGCCCGCTCGTCGTGAACGACGGTTTCGACCGGGCCTGGCGCCGCGTGGGCCTCGCGCTCGACCGCACCGGCTTCACGGTCGAGGACCGCGACCGCTCCAAGGGCGTCTTCTTCGTGCGCTACATCGACCCGGATGCGGCTCCCCAGACGACCGAGGGGTTCCTCGACAAGTTCGCGTTCTGGAAGGCCACGCCCAAGGCGCCGCAGCCGCAGTACCGCGTCGTGGTCGCGGAATCGGCGGCGAGCCTCTCGCAGGTCACGATCCAGAACATGAAGGGCGAGCCCGAGAACTCGCCCACGGGCAAGCGCATCCTGGCGCTTCTCTTCGAGCAGCTGAAATAGCGGGGGCGCCGATGGCGCTTCGTTTCGCTTCCCTGGGAAGCGGAAGCTCGGGCAACGGCCTGGTGGTGGAGCGGGGCCGCACCCGGATCCTGATGGACTGCGGCTTCACCCTCGGCGACACGGCCTTCCGGCTGGGCCGGCTGGGCCTCGCGCCCGGCGACCTGGCCGCCATCGTCGTCACGCACGAGCACACCGACCACCTCGGCGGCGTCGTGCGGTTCGCGCGCCGCCACTCGATCACCGTCCACCTCACGCAGGGCACCGCGCTCGCGTTGCCCGTCGATTTCCCGGCGAGCCTCGTGAGGCTCATCGACCCGCACGCCCCGTTCGAGGTGGGCGACCTCGAGGTCGAGCCGTTCCCGGTGCCCCACGACGCCAGGGAGCCGGTCCAGTACCGGTTCAACGACGGCGCGGTGCGGCTGGGAGTGGCCACGGACCTGGGTGTCTCCACGCCGCACGTCGAGGAGATGCTGGGGGGGTGCGACGCGCTCGTCCTCGAGTGCAACCACGACGCCGCGATGCTCGAGGCGGGTTCGTACCCGCGAGTGCTCAAGGATCGCATCGCGGGCCGCTTCGGACACCTCGACAACGAGGCGGCGGCGGGCATCGTCTCGCGCATCGACGTGTCGCGCCTCGAGCACATCCTGGCGGCCCACCTCTCGAAGGAGAACAACCGCCCCGAGCTCGCCGTGCGGGCGCTCGCCGGCGCCCTCGGCTGCGAGGAATCGTGGATCGGTGTCGCGGACCAGGCCGAAGGCTTCGCCTGGCGGGAAATCTCGTAATCGGATTACGCAAATGAAAAAGCCGGCCCGGGCAGACTGTGTGAGAAGTCTTTCGGTCTGAGGCAGGCA
>JBBIJT010000036.1:0-2354 GCA_037445795.1 Betaproteobacteria bacterium
GCGCGAGGCGGCGGTAGTCCTCGGGCCTGTCCACGTCCCACCGGACGGGCAGCTCCTCCCAGGTGGCGCCCGCCGACCGCAATCGCTCGCGCGTCTCGCGCATGACGGTGGCCTCGCCCCAGCGCACGCCGTCGAAGAGGCCGGGCACCTGCCGCGAGAGACCCACGAGGACGTAGCCGCCGTCCTCAGCCGGCTGGAGCACCGCATCGTGCGTGGCGAGCGCGGCGGCGGCCGAGCGCAGGTCCTCCACGCCGAGGCAGGGGCAGTCGCAGCCGATGAGGACGGCGGGCCCCTCGCCCAGCAGCTGGCCGAAGGCGCCCGCCATCCGCTCGCCGAGGTCGCCTCCGCGCTGGGGCCGCAGCTCGGCGCCGTATTCCGCGGCGCACGCGGCGAAGAAGGGATGTCCCGTGTCCGGCATGCACCACAGGGACAAGGGGCCCACGGCCGAGTTCCGCGCCGTCCCGAGCGCCCGGCGGACAAGGGCCGCGTGCAGCCCGGCGGCCTCTCGCGCGCCGAGCAGGCCGATGAGGCGCGTCTTCACCTCGCCCGGCACCGGCGCCTTCGCGAAGACCGCGACCCGGGCGCCGCTATCGCGCCGCGCGCTCGTGGCCATAGCGTTCGGCGAGGCGCGCGGGATCGGCCCCGAGGAAATAGGCGAGCCTGAGCCGCCACATGAGCAGGATGGTGCGAAGCGCGCCGCGGCCCTCCCAGCGCCGCCCCGAGGTCACGACCTTCTGCCCGAGGCACAGCGGCGGGCCCCGGCGCTTCATCGCCTTCGAGAAGGCGACGTCCTCCATGAGCGCGATGGGCGGGAAGCCGCCCGCGCTCCCGAAGGCCTCGCGGCGGACGAAGATCGCCTGGTCGCCGGTGGCGATGCCGGTGAGGCGCGAGCGCGCGTTCATCAGCGCGGCCACCACGGGCAGGAGCGCGGACCGGCCTTCGATCGCGACGTCGAAGCGGCCCCACTCGCGGCCCGAGGCGGCCAGGCCGTCGAGCACGAGGCCGTCGGCACCCTCGGGCAGACGGGTGTCGGCGTGCAGGAAGAGCAGCGTCTCCCCGGTCGCGGCCGCGGCGCCGGCGTTCATCTGCGAAGCGCGGCCGCGGGGCGCGGTGATCACGCGGTCGGCGAGCGGGGCGGCGGTGGCGGCCGTGGCATCCGCGCTGCCGCCATCCACCACGATCGCCTCCGCGCCGCGCCCGCGAAGGGGCCGCAGCGCGGCGAGGCACCCCGCGATGCCCTCCGCCTCGTCGAGCGCGGGGATGATGATCGAAAGTCGGGCCATGTTTCCCGGCCAGATTATCCTGCCTGACCGGATCGGGTACGACTATCGGGCGTCGTTGAGCGACCAGTCGTAGTCGAGGTGCGCGATGGGCGCCCGGCCCTCGGCGACGATGCGGCGGTGCTCCGGCTGGTCGGCGAGGAGATCGGCGTAGCGCGCGAAGTACTGCTCGCGGGAGGTCACGGGGCCGGCGTTGCCGATCCCGCGGTAGCCGGACGTCCAGTCGTCCTTGAACCACTTGAAGATCTCGGACACCTCGAGCCTGCCGCTGCGCGGATCGAAGCGGTTGCGCGTGCGGTCCGAGAGGAAGCGCCGCGCCTGCTCCTCGAGCTGCGCGTCGAGGCGGCCGGCGACGTAGGCCTCCTCGCGAAGCATCGGGCAGCCGACGGAGGCGCAGTTCACCGCGTAGTGCACGCGCGGCTCGTCGTAGGCGCCCGGCTTCCTCAGCATGCCGTGCTCGATCTCGTCGAGGCTCGTCTCGCGGCCCAGGAGCGTGAAGAACCGCCGCTTCCACGGGCTGTTGAAGAGGATGTTGCCCAGGTCGCGGATCGACTTGAGGTCCGGGTACTTCGTGAGGACGAGCTCGACGGTGAACGCGTTGTAGGCGTTCACGAGGAAGGCCATCTGCTGCGCCTTCGGCCAGCCGCGGAACTCGGCCTCGCCCACCGCCGAGACCTCCGCGAGGTAGGCCTTGAGCGCGGCGCGGTCCCTGGCGAAGTCGGCGTAGCGTGCCTGCGACGCCCTTCCCCCGTCGATCACCTTTACGTGCTTCTTCACCAGCGCGTCCCACGCGGCGTGCGAGTGGTCGAAGGCCCGGACCGGAAGGCCGGCGCACAGCGCGACGGCGAGGAGAAGCGCGCGGATCATGGGGATCGCCTTTCGTCAGTGCCCGCCCGGGCCGTGCCAGGGGCGCTTGTCGGACAGCAGGGAGCGCACGCGGGAGAGCACCGCGACCAGGCTCCCCTCGCCGCGCGACCACGCATGGAAGGCGGCGAGGAAGTCCATCTGGCCGTGCGTGACGGTGGAGCGCTTCCAGGCGCCCGCCGCGTACTTGTTGGCCTCGGCGAGCGTCGG
>JBBIJT010000036.1:2454-28485 GCA_037445795.1 Betaproteobacteria bacterium
GTCGCCCAGGGCACCACCGACCAGTCGACGCGGAAGCGGCGGAAGCGCCCGAAGAGCGCGTTCACGGACGCGTACCACGCCATGTGCGCGGCGGTGTGCGTGAACTGGTAGGGGCCGGCGACGTCGCCGCAGGCGAAGATGTTGGGGTAGGCCGTCTCGAGGAACTCGTTCACCTCGACCGTGCGCTGCTTCGTCACCCCGATGCCCAGCTCCTCGAGGCCGTAGCCCTCGGTGTTGGCCACGCGCCCCACGGCCACGAGGATCTCGTCGAAGGCGATGCGCTTCTCCGCGCCGCCGCCGTCCACCACGAGGATCTTCTCGCCGCCTTCCCGCCTGACCTCCTTCGCCCTGTGGCCCACGAGAACCTCGACGCCGTCGGCCTCGAAGCTGCGCCGTACCATGTCCGAGACCTCGGGATCCTCGCGGACGAGGAGCCGCGGCAGCATCTCGACCTGCGTCACGCGGGATCCCAGACGCGCGAACGCCTGCGCCAGTTCGCAGCCGATGGGGCCGCCGCCCAGCACCACGAGGCGCGGGGGGAGCGCCCGCAGGTCCCAGAGGTTCTCGGACGTGAGCGGCGCCGCCTCGGCGAGCCCCGGGATCGGCGGCACGAAGGGGCGCGCGCCCGCCGCGATCACGATGTTCCTCGTGGTGAGGACGTCCCGGGTCCCGTCCTCCTTCGCGATCTCGACGGTCCAGGGGTCGACGATGCGCGCCGTGCCCGCGACCACGTCGACGCCGAGCCCCGCGTACCGGTCGACGGAGTCGTGCGGCTCGATCGCCTTCACCACCGAGCGCACGCGCTCCATCACCTCCGCGAAGTCGAAGTCGGCCGAGGCAGAGCGGATGCCGAACTCCTTCGACCGCCTCACGTGCGAGAGGAACCTGGCCGAGCGGATGAGCGCCTTCGAGGGCACGCAGCCCGTGTTCAGGCAGTCGCCCCCCATGCGGTGGCGCTCGACGAGCGTGACCTTCGCCCTCACCGCCGCGGCGATGTAGGACGTGACGAGGCCCGCCGAGCCCGCGCCGATCACCACCACGTTGCGGTCGAAGCGGGCGGGCCGCGGCCACTTCGCGTACACCTTCCGCGCCTTCACCGCCTCGAGCGCGCGCTTGGCGAGGAAGGGGAAGAGGCCGAGCAGGACGAAGGCGCCGACGAGGCCCGGCGAGAGGATGCCCCTGAGCGACGTGATCTGCGCGAGCTGCGTCCCGGCGTAGACGTACACCACGGTGCCTGCGAGCATCCCCGCCTGGCTCACCCAGTAGAACGTGGCCGCGCGGATGGGCGTGAGGCCCATCACGAGGTTGATCACGAAGAACGGGAAGGCCGGCACGAGCCGCAGGGCGAAGAGGTAGAACGCGCCTTCCCTCGCGATGCCCTCGTTCACGGGCCGGAGCTTGTCGCCGAACTTCGCCTGGACCCAGTCGCGGAGCAAGAAGCGCGAGGCGAGGAAGGCGAGCGTGGCCCCGATCGTCGAGGCGAAGGAGACGATGACCGTGCCCCAGAGCAGGCCGAAGACCGCGCCGCCGGCGAGCGTGAGGATGGCCGCCCCCGGCAGCGACAGCCCCGTCACCGCGACGTAGACCGCGAAGTAGGCCGCCGCGGCCCCGAGCGGATTGGCCCGGACGAAGGCCTCGGTCGCTGCCTGCTGCGACTTGAGGTACTCGAGGGAGGCGAAGCGCCCGAGATCGAGGGCGAAGTACGCGGCAACGAGCGCAGCGATGGCGGCGATGAGCAGGAGCCGGCCGCCCCTCATGGCCTCAGGCCGCCTTCGGGAGCGCGCGGCTGCGCGGAAAGCCGGGGCCGCGCGTGATGCGGCCGAAGTAGGAGTCGTGGGCCGGCGAGCCCGCGGGCCAGGTCGCGAGGAAGCGCGCCTCCCAGGCCTCGGCGTCGTAGCGCACGGCGAGGGCGTCCACGAAGGCGCCCGCGACACGCGTGCCGTAGAGCGAGTCCCTCGCCGGCCGGGTCGAGACGCGCGTCACCACGCCGAAGCGCTCGCCCGCGAAGTTGGGCATGCCCGCCGCGCCGTTGTTCGCCACGGCCACGGGACCGCGCCCGAAGTCGAAGGCGCGAAGCGCGGGCAGGCACGTGTGGCTGCTCGCGAAGAGCTCCACCTTCGCGTCGGCGAAGGCGCCCTCGATCCAGCGGCGGTGGGCAGGGTCGTCGAGCGCCGTCTGCGCGAAGCCCCAGCCGGCGAGCGAATGCGCGTCGCCGTGCACGATGGCCACGCGCGCCTCGCCAACCCGGGCCACGAGGTTCATCGGAAGCGAGGCGAGCGCGCGCCGCGCGTCGGGGAACGCGCGCGCCGTCTCGCGAAGGCGCTCGAGGATGGCGTTCGAGCGCGCGACCTCCTCGTCGCTCACGTCGGGCGGGTAGGCGCAGCCGCAGCCCGCGCCGGAATCCTCCCCGGCGATCTCCGTCTCCACGTTGCCGCGGATGGCGGCGTGCCGCGCGACTTCCCGCGCCACGCGCGCGAAGTCCTCGCGCGACGCGTCGAACCAGTGGAAGTCGCCGTTGAAGGCGATCGCCACCGGGCCGGCCTCGCGGGCCGCCATGGCGAGCACCTCTTCCAGCGCGCAGACGTTGCCGTACAGGCCGCCCACGACGAGGAGCGTCCCGGCCTCCAGTTCCGGCGGCCGGTCGAGGGACCGCGGCGGGTAGCGGTAGGCCGTGGGGCAGCCGCGGCCCGGCCTCGCGTCGGGGGCGCTCACGCCTCCAGCGCCCCGCCGCAGGAGGAGCCCTGGCCCGCGGTGCAGCCGTAGCAGTGGTCGCGGACCACGACGGGATTGCCGGCGAGGTCGCGGCCGAGCACGTCCTTCAGGTGCGGCCGGGCCTTGCCGGCCACGCGCAGGGGCAGCCCCAGCATCTGGTTGAAGTCGCAGTCGTAGAGGTAGCCCTGCCAGTCCACCGACACGAGCGAGCGGCACATCACCGCCTCGAGGTTCTCGTCGCGGTGCGCGCCGCGCAGCAGCTCCATGTAGGCGTTGAACTGCCCCTTCGAGACCAGGGTCGACCCGAAGCGCTGGATGGGCATGTTCGCGAGCGTGTAGAGCCCGTTGAACGCGATGCCGAAGGCATCCCCGAGGATGCGCTTGTAGTCGGCCTCGAGCTTCTCCTGCGAGGGCGGGAGCGATGGCCCCTGCGGGTTGTAGACGAGGTTCAGCACGAGCCCGGAGCCCTCGCGGCCGTAGCCCAGCGCGTTGAGGCGCCGGATGGCGCGCACGCTCTTCCCGTACACGCCCTTGCCGCGCTGGCGGTCGACGAGCTCCTCGGTGTAGCAGGGAAGCGAGGCGACGACCTCGACGCGCCTGGCGGCCAGGAACTCCGCGAGATCCTCCTGGCCGGGCTCCTCCAGGACAGTGAGGTTGCAGCGGTCGATTGCCCGCGCACCCGCCTCGCGGGCGGCCGTCACGAGGTGGCGGAAATGCGGGTTCAGCTCGGGCGCGCCGCCCGTCAGGTCGAGCGTCGAGGCGCCGCTCGCGGAAAGGAAGGCGAGCACGTGCTCGACCGTCTCCCCGGTCATGGATTCCGTGCGCGAGGGGCCCGCGTTCACGTGGCAGTGCAGGCAGCTCTGGTTGCACACGTACCCCAGGTTGACCTGCAGGGTCTCCAGGCGCCTGCGGGCGAGGGGCGGGAAGTCGGTGCGTGCGAGGAGGGGCAGCGTGGCGTGCATGGCTCGTGTAGGTTCGTTGCCGTCGCGGGCATGGTTACAGGCGGCGCTGCGGGCGCTGCCGGGAGCCTCCTGCGCCATTGCCGCAGGCACCGCCCCGGAGTCGGACCCCCGAAGGGAGCAATGGTGCCACGACCCGGAAAAAAATTGACGGGGGCAGGGCCCCCGTCCAAGTTGCCGCGGTGCTGCGGGAAAGACTATTGGCAGGTTCCCGGGCTGAGCAGGGCCCCCGTCTTGTCGCGCGGGCAGATGCGCATGCCGTCCGGGTTCGGGTCGGTCGCCTTCGGGACCCACTTGGCGAGGCAGGTCTTGTCCTTCGTGCACGGATCCGTCAGCGCCTTCATGAACTCGACGAGGTCGGATATCTGCGACGAGGTCAGCGACACGTCGCGCAGGACGCCCGACAGGTTGGCCGCGCGCTGCTCCTTGAGCCGGGTGAGCGCGAGCGCGTTGTGGGCCGTCGCGTTGGTCGTGTTGAGCGGGCCGCCATCCGTGGAGATCTGGGAGTAGCTGAAGCCGTTCAGCGACTGCTCCGCGTTCAGGTGATGGCGGATGATCCCTTCCATCGTCGGGAAGAGGCCGGAATGCCCGTAGGGACCGGTCACCTCGACGTTGAGGAGCGTCGCCGTGCGGAACGCCCACTTGTCGGCGTCCGCGCCCGTCACGTGGCCGCGCCCCCAGTCGTCGTTGGTGTCGCCGCCGCCGTTGTTGTCGGCCTTGCCGCGCCCGACCGCGGGAACCGCGAGCACCCAGTACTTCTCGTCCGTGAAGAAGTCGCCGGAGTGGCAGGAGGCGCAGTTGGCGCCGCCTTCCGCCGCGGTCTTGAAGAACAGGTCGCCGCCGCGCTTGGCCGCTTCGCTGATCGCGCCGTTGTCGCCCTTCACGAACTTCCTCCAGGGCGTGTCGGTGAAGGTCATCGTCCTCTCGTATGCCGCGATCGCGAGCGAGATGTTGTTCGCGGTGATCAGGCTCTCCGCGGTCCCGTTGGGCGAATTGAATGCCGCGCGGAAGAGCGGCAGCCAGTTGTTGGTGACGAGCTCGCCGGCTCCCGCGCCGTAGCCGCCGATCCGGGCGGCGATTCGCTTGCGGATGTCCAGGTCGCTCGCGATGCCGGGAAAGCCGCCGTCCTTCATCGCGGGGTTGACCGATCCCGGGAACAGGCCGTGGCCGGCGCTCACCGCCATGCCGGAGGCGAACTTCTCCTCGTAGGTGATGGTGGCCGCGGACGCGAGGCTCGGGTGCGTGAGCATTCCGGCCACGGGCGGCTTGTCGAGCGGCGCCACGATGCGGCTGTCGGTGCCGCTCGTGCCTGCCGTGCCCTTCTCGCTGAACACCGTCCCGTCCCAGGTGATGGCCTTGTCCCAGAACGCCAGGCCGAACACGGTGGGGGAGTTGCGCGGCATCGGGGGATCGCCGATGCCGTAGGGAGGAACCTGGGTCGCCCCCTTGTTCGCCCTGACCCGGCCGGGGCCGAAGAGGCTGGGATCGACGGCGTCGACGCCGATCGGGAGCGCCAGGTTGTCACCGCCGCCGAAGAACGGGTGGTGGCAGGTGACGCACGCGGTGTCCATGTTGGCGGAAATCGCCTTCGTGAAGAAGAGGTGCATCCCCAGCTGCGGCAGCGGGTCCGTGACGGCGGGGATGGTCCGGCCGCTGGCGGGGTCGCCGGTCAGCCCGCGCTTCGCGACCTGCTGGCGCAGGCTCTCGTCCAGCGGATTGCCGTTGTCGTTGCTCGAACAACCGGCGATGACCGACACGACCAGCGCGCCGGCCATCGCAACCGTCTTTCGCAGATTCATCTTCTTCTCCTTTTCTTCCCTGTTGGCTTCCCCGGTCCGCGACGCCGCCCGGGACTCTTTCCCCCACGAACCGGGGCCCTAGGCCTCGATCACCACTCTTCCCTCCGCCCTTCCCACGCACACGAGGACGTAGCCAGCGGCGATGTCCTCGTCCGAAAGCGCGCGCTGGTCGTCGAGGTGCACCGTCCCCTCGACCTTCTTCGTCTTGCACGACCCGCAGGTGCCGGAACGGCAGGAGTTCTCCATCGCGATCCCGTTGGCCTCCGCGACGTCGAGGATCGCGTCGTCCGGCCCGCACTTGACCGTCTTCCCGCTCTTCGCGAAGACGATCTCGCCTCCGGCGGCCGCGGGTGTCGCCGCCGGGGCCGGGGGGGCCGGGGAAGCCGCGGGCCTCGGCGCGGCCGCGGCGGCGACACCCGCGGCCCGTGCCGGCCGCGCCGGGGCGGGCGTGCCCGCCGGAGCCCCTCCGAAGGATTCCTCGTGGTAGCGCTCGGCCGGATGCCCCGCGCCCGCCAGCAGCCCGCGGACGGCGTACATGAACCCGCCCGGCCCGCAGACGAACACCTCGCGCTCGGCGAAATCCGGCGCGTAGAGGCGCACGAGCGCCTCCGACACCCGCCCCGTCGGGCCGACCCACGAGTGGCCCGGCTCCACGTGGCTCGGCACGACGCCGAGCCTCAGCCGCGCGCCCATCCGGGCGCTGATGACGCGAAATTCCTCGGCGAAGATCACGTCGGCGGGAGAGTGGACGCAGTTCAGGAACACCACGTCGCAGGGCGACTCCGTATCCGCCAGCCAGCGCAGCATCGACATGACCGGCGTGACGCCGCTGCCGCCCGAGACGAGCAGCAGCTTCTCGGCGGGGGCCCCGAAGCACGTGAAGTCGCCGTTCGGTCCCGACAGGTTGAACTCGAACCCCGGCGCCATGTTCTCGTGCAGCCAGTTCGACACGAGGCCCCCCTGCACGCGCTTGACCGTGATGGACAGGGTGTACGGCCGGGAAGGCGACGACGAGATCGTGTAGCTGCGCCGCACCGTCCTGCCGTCCAGGGGCAGCTCGAGGGTCACGAACTGCCCGGGACGGTAGGAGAAGAGGCACCCCGGGCTCGCCACGAAGTGGAACGACTTCACGTCGTGCGTTTCCGGCACGACGTTCACGCAGCGGACGCGGGTCTTGCCTCGAGCCCACGCCGGGGCGGACCCGACCACGAGTCCCGCCGACGGCCAGAGGCCCGGCAGGTCCGCCGCGGGCTGCGCGGAGGCGACCGTGGGCACGGAAGCGGGCGCCCCCGCGGGCGGCAGGCCCTGCGCATCGGCCGCGAAGGCTCCGCCATCGAGGCGCCGGCGCAGGTCCTCGAGCGCCTTCGCCTTCGCATTCGAGCGCAGTCCCAGCCGGGCGAGCACGGGCGAGCCGGCCACGACCACTTCCCCGAGGCACTCGAGGAACTCCCTCGCGAACGACTCCGCCTCGGCCGGCTCGAGCCTCGGGCGAAGGACGATCCAGTGGGACGCGACCGACTCCGTCGACCGCCCGACCGTTCCGGCGCGGTATCCCTTCCAGAGTTCCGCATACTGCTCCCGAAGGGATTCGAGCGCGGCACGCAGGGACCGCGACGCGGAGGCCGGCGGCGAGGAGGCGATCTGGTGGAGGCGCTCGACCTCGCGGGGGCCGAGGGTCTCGTCCGCGTCGGCCACGGCGATGAAGCCGTGGAACAGGAGCCGCGCCAGGTCGCCGGCCGTCGATTCGCTGGACTGGGTCACGCTGCCTTCTCCGTGTCTGCCGTTTCCGCGGGGTCGGGAGCGCCCAGGTAGCTGGCGACCCCGACGAGCATCCCCATCGCCACCGACGGGTTGTGCTTCATGAGGCGCCGGATGCGCTCCCCGTTGATCGCCACGACGCGCGCCGTGGCGGATCGCACGCGCACCGAGGCCGCCCGCGGCCGCTCGGTGATGACCCCGATCTCGCCGATGATCGCCCCCTGCCCCATCGAGCCGATGCGCGCCTCGCGCCCGCCTTTCACGCCGAAGACGTCGGTCTCGCCGGACTGCAGCACGAACGCGTCGGCCGAGGGCTCGCCGGCCCGGCAGAGCCAGGCGCCGCGCTTGTACAGCCGGACCTCGGCGGTCTCGGCGATGTCGGCGAGCGACTCGAGGTCGAGGCTCTCGAACACGCGCACGCCCGAAAGCCAGATCAGCTTCGTGACCGTGTCGTAGCGCTGGGCCGTGAAGTTTCCGTCCGACGCCCCGCTCCAGTTCACGACGATCGTCGGGGCGGTGCCCGCTCCCGCGCGAAGGGCAATGCGCGCACCGCCGCGAAGCGCCATCGAGGCCGCCTCGAGCGCGACGCCGTCGACCACGGCATCGGCCGCCGGATCCACACGCCTGAGCTCCACGCCGCCGCGCTCGAGCGATATCGCCAGGTGGAAGGGCGTGACCGACGGATGCGCGACGACCACGTCGTTCGTGGCGTGGCGGCCGATCGTGATGTAGGGCTTGTCGAGCGAGATGGTGCGGGCCGGCGTGTTCGGCGCGGCCACCGTGATGCTGACCGCGCCGTGGCCGGAGCGCTCGCCCGTGGCAACGGACTCGTCGCTGAGCACCGTGGCGACGGCCTCCCTGAGCAGCCAGCTGGAGCGTCCGGCCTCCGAGGCCCCGAGGGTGGCGGCCACCTGCCGCGCCCGCCCCAGGTCGAGGTAGGACAGGGCCGTCACCGCCAGCGCCTGCAGCCGCGGATCGTCGTCCTCCGCCAGCCGCGCGAGGTTGCCCGCCACGTCGATCGCCTCGTCGATCACCTGTCGATAGGAAATCGGCGCGGGCAGGTCGCTCGCCTGCTTGCCGGCATCGGCCGCCCTCCAGCCGCCACGAAGCGCGATCACCGTCTCGGGCGCGAGCGAATCCTCCCAGGTCACCGATGCGCCCGCCGCCACCGGCTCCGCCAGGGCGTCGTCGAGATCGGCGCCGAGGATATTGGCGAGGTTGGCCGCCAGCCACTGCGCTTCCGGCGAATCGCCCAGGGTGAGAAGGGCCGAGAACTGCCTTCCGCAGAGGCCGAGGATCCGCTGCCGAAGCACCTTCGAGAGCAGCCGCGCCATCGCGGCGCCGTCGCGGTCTCGCGACATCGGGCCGGCGAGGCCCAGCCTCAGGCTCGCGAGGCGCACGATCGGCTCCAGCAGGGCGCGCGCGCGCTCGAATAGGAGCCCTCCTCCCCCGGTGACCTGGGCCATCACCGCGTCGTGCTCGCTGGGCGTGATCCGGTAGAGGTCCTGGTTCTCGGCGATGGCGGACTCGACGTCGGCGAGCCCGACGACCGCGGCCAGCGGCTGCCCGCGCTCGAGGTGGGGGACTATCGCCAGCTCGATCGCGCGCCTGTAGTTGCCGACGCGGATCCAGTTCTCGTAGCTCGCCGCCTGGTCCGGATCGAGCGAGGTGCCGGAACCCGCGCCGAGCTCGTCGACAAGGCGCCGGTGCTCCTCGTCGTCGACCCCGAGCTCCGCGCGCACCTCCCGCAGCACGTCGAGGCTGGCCGCGGAGTTGATCCTCCCGCGCTGCAGGGCATCCTCGAGGATGTTGCGGTAGGCCTGCAGCTTCTGCTCGTGCGAGAACTGCGGGAGGGTCTTCGCGAGGACGTACACCTCGTCCGGCTTGAGCTCCTCGAGCGTGCGGCCTTCGAGGTATCGCGTCACGTCCACCTTCAGGGCGCGCAGCTGCTCGAGGAGGCTGGAGGCGAGGCCTTCCCTGCGGTAGAGCAGCGGCGTGCGCTGCGTGGCCTGCCAGAACCACAGCGTCGAGAGCGCGACGATCAGGATGTCGACGAGCCGGAGCGCCGGGCCCGGCAGCAGGCTCAGGTTGGGCCGCCCGCCGAACAGGTAGAACGTGTTGATCGTCACGTAGGCGCTGAACGCGAGGCACTGGTTCATGAATTCGGCCTCGGGCAGCGGCTTTCCCATTCCCGCGCGAAGCCTCCGGTAGCCCTTCTCGAGCAGCAGGCCCAGCCCCAGCGAAGCGAGCACGAACGCGCCCAGGACCAGGGGCGCGGCGATGATCTTGGGGATGGGGACCGCGACGCCGCCGAAGTACATGCCCGGCGCCCAGAGGCTGGCGAGCTGGCCCGCCTCGTGCGTCCAGGCGCCGGAAAAGTAGTAGTCCCAGCCGCCGGAGTAGACGTAGTAGAAGCCGTAGAAGCCGAGCACGAGCCCGAAGAACATGTAGTAGACGTTCCGGCGCTCCGGCTCGAGGACGGAATCCCAGTGGGACTTCTCCAGGTCGATGTCCGGGCAGCTGGGGGTGCAGCCCACGCAGACGCTCTTGTCGCCGTCCTTCCCCGGCGCGCGGCACATGGACTGCGAGACCGGCCTGCGCTCGACGTGCGCCTGGCTCTCGAGGATCCCGCGCGGCTCCGTGTAGATCTTCTGGACGATCGCGATGGGGCAGACGTAGTTGCACCACGTCTTTCCGCCCCAGAGGTAGCCGACCGTCACGGAGACGACGATCACCCCGATGAAGAAGGAGGCGAGCGCGATGCGGTCGGAGTTGATGAACAGGATGCGCGCGTTGAGGGCGAGGAAGAGCAGCCCGAACTGGACGTACCACACGTTGCGCCTCGCCCATCCTTCCCGCGAGGGGAGGGACAGCAGGCGCGTCACCTTGCCCGAGCGCAGGTCGAGCACCGGCCGCTTGCGCTGCCACCCGAGGTACCGCGGGATCTGCGACACGAAGGACAGCGGGCAAAGCCGCCGCCAGGTCTCGTGGCCGACGACCATGAAGAAGAGCGGCAGGACGGGGATGATCATCGTCCAGAAGATGCGATTGCTCATCGCATAGGGCTCCTCGGGGAGGGCCTTGCCCTGGGCGAGGACCTCCTGTCCCTTCAGGTGAAACGGACTGGCGAGGTTGTCCGGCCGGGTGAGCTCCGGCGTGACCGGGTCCCAGAAAAGGGACGCGATGAGGACGAGCCAGCCCACCACGAGGAGGCCGCGGACGACGCGAAGCTTGCCCTCACCGACCCGCGACAGCATTCGTCCTCCCCCGCCCTGGTCGCCCGGCGCCCGGCCGGTCAGACGCCGTAGTAGAGATAGTGGAGCCCGTAGTACAGGAGGAAGACCGTGACGAAGGCCAGGTAGTACAGCCCCGTCATGAAGTAGGCCTCCATCCATATCGTCTTCTTGGGCAGCACGAGGATGCTGCGCGCGTCGGTCGGCCCCCTCACGATCAGGACGAACAGGACGGCGATGATCATGAGGTGCCCGACGGCGTCGATCAGCCCGAACTTGAATATCGCGAGGATGAACACGGCCTCCAGGCCCAGCGCGATCAGCCGCGTGACGATGGACGCCGCGCCAAGCAGCAGGAAGATCACGTTGAACTCGACGAAGCCCGCGAGGACCATGTACGGGTAAGGCTCCATGCCCATGAGGAGGCTGGGGTCCTTCCTGAGCAGCGGGTAGGTCCACTGGGGGTAGCCCCACTTCTCGACCGACGCCCAGAGGAGCGTGAGCCCCATGAGCGCGTAGAGGACGATGAACCCGGACTTCCTCCAGCCCCCCTTCTCGATCCGCGTCACGAGGAAGAAATACGCGATGCCGAGGAAGACCAGGTAGTCGATGAGGTGGTAGATCCCGTAGTGCTCGACCGAGGCCCCGTAGAGGCCGAGGATGCCGACGCCGACGAGCGGCGTGGCCGGGCCCCACAGCGCCAGGAGCCCGAGGCCGAGGTGGATCCACGGCACGGCGGCCGCCGTGGTCTTGAGCTCCGGCGTGAGGAAGAAGCTCACGCCCGTGAATTGGTGATAGGCGAAGAGCGAGACGAAGAAGACGGCGGCGGCCCCGCGCATGATGTTGATCGACAGCGCGTCGAACAAGCGCAGGCGCTCGTCGAGCGCCACGAGCCATCCCTTCTTGTAGGCGTAGCGGTCGCCGACGAAGAAGAAATACGTGAGGACGACCGAGGCGATGAAGAAGCCGATGAAGGTCTTCGTCAGCACGTCGCCGATCGGCAGCGGCGGCTTGGCGCCATCGAACTCGGTGAACCACTTGACGTGGGCCCCGGCGTCCCCGGCCGCGAGCGCCGCGAGGAGGCCGGCGGACACGAACCAACGCAACTGCACGAGACGCGAGTTCCGCACGGCGCACCCCCTTTGGTTCCCCCGACGCGCTCTCCGGCTTCTGGTCGGCCCTTTCGGACCCGGCCGGTTCGCGGCAATGAAATCTAGACCGGTCGGTGGAAAATTGCAAATTCGTATCGCCGGACCGCTCAGGACCGGGCGTTGCACAATTCCCCGAACGGGCATATGGTCCCGGCCCATGAGCGATTCGAGGCCCGTGGGCCGCCCCCTGGAGTTCCAGCCGGACGACGCGCTGGAGTCCGCGATGGGGCTTTTCTGGGAGCGCGGATACGAGGCCACCTCGTTGCAGGACCTCGAGTCTACGACGGGACTCAGACGGTCGAGCCTCTACAACGCCTTCGGCTCGAAGCACGACCTCTACCTGCGGGCGATGTCGCGTTACCTCGACAAGCTGGGAGAACTCATGTTCACGCCGCTCGAAACCGGGACCGAGGGCCTGGAAGACGTACACGCCTTCTTCGAGCGGCTGCGGCACGGGATTGGCAAGGGCCTCGAGGCGCCCCACTCCGTCCGCGGGTGCATGATGATCAACGGGATGATCGAGTTCGGCGGCACGGACCCGAAGCTCGCCCTGCTGGGCGACGGATTCTGCCGGCGATTCGTGTCGGCGATGGCGCTCGCCCTGCGGCGGGCGGCGGAACTCGGGCAGATCGACCGGGAATCGATCGACGCGAAGGCCCGTCTGCTCCTCGCGATCGCGCTGGGCGTCAACGTGAGCTCCCGCTCGGGCGCGTCGGCGAGGGAGATCGGCGCGCTCGTCGACGCGGCCAAGGACCTCGTCGCGTCCTGGCGCCGGACCCCGGATCGCGCAGCGGCGCGCTGACCGTCTCGCGCCACCGCGCCGGTTCCACCGGCTAGACTGTCGGCCCTTCCTCGCCAACGGGAGCCGGCCCATGACCTCCGACCATGCCCGCGCCGACGGCGCGCGCCTCGACTTCGCCGGCGAGATGAGCTACGGCGACTACCTGCACCTCGACGCGTTGCTGGGAGCGCAGCGCCCGCGCTCGCCGGACCCCAACGAGATGCTCTTCATCGTGCAGCACCAGGCCAGCGAGCTGTGGATGAAGCTCATGCTCCACGAGCTGCTCGCGGCGCGCGCGCGGGTGCGCGAGGGCGACCTCGCACCGGCGGCCAAGATGCTCGCGCGCGTGGCGCGCATCATGGCGCAGCTCAACCAGTCGTGGGACGTGCTGGCCACCCTGACGCCCGCCGAGTACTCGGCCTTCCGCGCGGCGCTCGGAAGCGCGTCGGGCTTCCAGTCCTGGCAGTACCGCATGATCGAGTTCGCCCTCGGCAACAAGGATCCGGTGATGATGGAGCCGCACCGGCACCGCCCCGACATCCTGGCGCCGCTCGAGCGCCTGCTCCGCGAGCCCTCGCTCTACGACGAGGCCGTGCGGCTCCTCGCGCGGCGCGGGTTCGCCGTCGACGCCGCCGTGACGCAGCGCGACTGGACGCGGCCGCACGCCTTCGACGAGTCCGTCTGCGCCGCTTGGGTCGAGGTCTACCGCGCGACGGGCGAGCACTGGGACCTCTACGAGCTGGCGGAGAAGCTCGTGGACCTAGAGGACGCGTTCCGCCAGTGGCGGTTCCGGCACGCGACGACGGTCGAGCGCATCATCGGATGGAAGCGCGGGACGGGTGGCACCTCGGGCGTCGGCTACCTCCGGAAGGCGCTCGATGCGGTACTCTTTCCGGAGCTCTGGCGCGCACGCACCGCGCTCTAGGCGCCCCTCCTCCATGTCCGACGCCCCCCACGAAACCGAACTGAAGCTCGCCCTCGCCCCCGGGGAGGCGGCGAAGGTACCGGCGCTCGCGCCGCTCGCGGGCCTCGAAGCCCGGCGCGTCCGCTTCGTGGCGTTCTACTTCGACACGCCGACGCGGGAGCTCGCGCGCCACGGCCTCGGCCTGCGCCTGCGGCGCATAGGGCGCCACTGGCGCGCCACGCTCAAGGCGTCGGGAAAGCCGGCCGGGGGCCTGCACCACCGCCCCGAATGGGAATTTCCGGTCCCCGGGCCCGTCCTCGACCTTTCGCGTTTCGCCGATACGCCGCTTGCGGCGCTGCCGGAAGCGGCCACCCTGCACGAGCGGCTCGCGCCGATCCTCGTGACGGAGGTCCGCCGCACGCGCTGGAACGTCTCGCCCCAGCCGGGCTCGCGCCTGGAAGTGGCGCTCGACGAGGGACGGATCCTTTCGCGCGGGCGCGCCTCGCCCATCGAGGAAATCGAGATCGAGGTGCTCGAGGGGCCGCTCGCGGCCGCGTTCGACCTCGCCGAGCGGCTGGCCGCTTCGGTCCCCATGCGACCGGAGCCCGCGTCCAAGCTCGCCCGCGGACTGCAGCTCGCGTCGGCGGCCCGTCCCCGCCCCGTGCACGCCTCCCGCAGCTCGATCGTCGATTCCCCGGACTCGCGCGAGGCGGCCCGCCGCATCGCGGCCGACTGCCTCGCGCACGCCCAGGCGAACGAGGCGGGCGTCCTCGACAGCGGCGACATCGAGTTCGTGCACCAGCTGCGCGTGGCGTTAAGGCGGCTGCGCTCGGCGCTGCGGCTCTTCCGCGGCGCCGTCCCGCCGGGCGAGGACGCGGCCTTCGCCGAGGACCTGCGCTGGGCCGCGGGCCTGCTCGGCCGGTGCCGGGACTGGGACGTCTTCGTGACCGAGACCCTGCCGTCGCTCGTCGCGGCGCAAGGCGACGCCGAGGCCGGCAAGGCGGTGCTCGCCCGCGCCCGGGCGCGCCAGCGGGAAGCGCGGCGCGCCGCCCGGGAAGCGATCGTCTCGACGCGCTACGGGCTCGCGATGATCCGCGTGGCGCGATGGCTCTCCGCTCCCGCGGAGCCAGCCGACGGCGCGCAACCCCCCAAGGAGTTCGCCTCCCGGCGCCTGCGCAAGGGCGCCAAGCGGATTGCCGCGCAGTCGGCTGCCTTCGCGACTCTGGACGCGCCGGCGCGGCACCGCCTGCGCATCCTCGTGAAGCGGCAGCGGTACGCGGTCGAGTTCCTCGGCTCGCTCTTCCGCGCGCCGATGGTGAAGAGGCACGTGCGCGCGCTCTCGAGGGTCCAGGACGCCCTGGGGCTTGCCAACGACTGCGCCAACGCGCTCGCCCACGTGCGCGAGCTCTCGCCGCCTCCCGCCTTCCTCGAGTTCGCCCGCGGCTGGTTCGCGGCCCGCGAGGCCGCCGGCGTCGATGCCGCGGGCCGCCTCCTCGCGCGCGCGGCCGCGGAGCGGCGTTTCTGGCGCCGCAAGCCTCCCTCCGCCGCGCCGGAGCTGCCGCCTCCCGCTTGATCCATGACAATTGGGGGGGCGTCCCGGGTGCGAGACTGGAGTGGCCCGCGACCGTGAGGCACTCCCATGCGCTTCGCCCCCCTCGCTGCCATCGCACTCGCCGCCGCACTCGCCCCGCCCGGGCACGCCTCCGGGGCGGACACGCAGCGCGGAAAGGCCCTGTACGAGGCCCGCTGCGGCGGCTGCCACGCGGAAAGCGTCCACGGCCGCGCGAAGCGCGAAGCCGCGGACTACAAGGGCGTTCGCGCCTGGGTGCGCCGCTGGGGCGACAACCTCGGCCTCAAGTGGACCGACGACGAGGTCGCGGACGTCACGGCCTACCTGAACGGCCGCTACTACCGCTATTCCTGCCCTCCGGCCGACTGCCAGGCATCGGGCAGCCGCGAAGCAGACAGCACGGTCGCCCGGTTGGACGGCCGGTCCCGTTGAAGGTAACTTGAAGGGCGCCAAGCCCGCCTTGGGGAGACTCCGCCATGTTCGAATCCGCCGAAATCGGCCACAAGCTCAAAAAATCGGAATACAAGCGGGAGGAGCCGACGCTGCGCCAGGCGCTGCTCAAGGCCCAGTACGACCTGCTCGACAACGGCAAGTTTCCCGTCGTGATCCTCGTGAACGGGGTGGACGGCGCCGGCAAGGGCGAGACGGTGAACCTCTTCAACGAGTGGATGGATCCGCGCCACATCCACACGCACGCCTTCGGGGCGATGACCGACGTCGAGCGCGAGCAGCCCGAGATGTGGCGCTTCTGGCGGGCCCTTCCGCCCAAGGGGCACATCGGCATCCTCTTCGGCTCCTGGTACACCGACCCCATCCTCAAGCGCGTGATGGGACACGAGAAGCGCGCCCTGTTCGAGCGCCGCCTCGAGCGCATCCGCCACTTCGAGCGCATGCTCGCCGCCGAGGGGGCGCTCGTCCTCAAGCTCTGGTTCCACCTGTCCAAGCCGGCGCAGAAGAAGCGCTTCAAGGAGCTGCTCTCGAGCAAGAAGACGGCCTGGCGCGTCGGCACGGGGGACTGGGAGCGCTGGAAGCACTACGACGAGTTCGTGGACGTGTGCGAGGACGCGCTGCGCGAGACGAGCACGGGCGAGGCGCCCTGGCAGGTGATCGAGGGCTCCGACCCGCAGTACCGCTCCCTCACCGCCGGCAGGCTCCTCCTCGACGCGCTGAACGCCCGCCTCAAGGGCCCGCCGCCCAAGCTCTCGCCCTCGGCCCCGCCGCCCGAGCCGCCCATCGACAAGCGGAACGTGCTGAACAGCCTGGACTACGCGAAGACGCTCGCGCCCAAGGCCTACGACAAACGCCTCGAGAAGGCGCAGGCGCGGCTCAACCAGCTCACGCGCGACCGGAAGATGCAGGAGCGCTCGCTGGTGATGGTCTTCGAGGGCATGGACGCCGCCGGCAAGGGCAGCACGATCCGGCGCGTGACGCGGGCCATGGACGCGCGCTTCTACCGCGTGATCCCCATCGCCGCGCCCACCGACGAGGAGCGCGCGCAGCCCTACCTGTGGCGCTTCTGGCGGCACATCCCGGGCCACGGCAAGGCCGTCATCTTCGACCGCTCCTGGTACGGGCGCGTGCTCGTGGAGCGCGTCGAGGGCTTCTGCTCCGAGGTCGACTGGATGCGCGCCTACCACGAGATCAACGACTTCGAGGAGCAGCTCGCCGACGCCGGGGCCATCGTCGCCAAGTTCTGGATGGCCGTGACCCCGCAGGAGCAGCTTCGCCGCTTCAAGGAACGCGAGAAGATCGCCTACAAGCGCTTCAAGATCACCGACGAGGACTGGAGGAACCGCAAGAAGTGGCCCCAGTACGAGCGGGCGATCTGCGACATGATCGAGCGCACCTCGACCGAGGTTGGCCCGTGGAGCCTCATCGCCGCCAACGACAAGCTGCTCGCGCGGGTCTCGGTCATCGAAAGGCTGTGCGACCACATCGAAGCGGGCCTCTGAGGCGCCCTTGAGCGCGACGAGCCTCTTCCGCGACCAGATCGCCATCGCGATGGCGGTGGCCCTCGCGCTGGGGCTCTTCCTGCTCGCGGTCCGCCCCAAGGACCGCGCGAGCACCCGCAACGCGCTCCTCCTGCTGGGCCTGTGCGCGGCCGTCGCGGCCGCCGACACCGCGGCCGGCTCGATGGGCGGCCGGACCATCTCCGGCATCCTCGCCGACGCCTCCACCGTCCTCGCCGGCGTGGTGCTCATCCGGCTCGCGGGCATCGTCGTCTTCCGCATCCTGCTGCCGGCGCTGCGCGTCGCGACGGCCCGAATCGTGGAGGACCTCGTCACCACCGGCCTCATGGTGGCCTGGGGCCTGGTGTGGCTGCGCCTCTCGGGCGTCGACCTGGGCAGCCTCATCGCCACCTCGGCCGTCATTACCGGCGTGGTGGCGTTCTCGATGCAGGAGACGCTCGGCAACATCCTGGGCGGCATCGTGCTGCAGCTGGACGAGTCGATCCGGCAGGGCGACTGGGTGAGGATCGACGACGTGAGCGGCGTCGTCGTGGACATCCGCTGGCGCCACACGGCGGTCGAGACGCGCAACCGCGAGACCGTCATCATCCCCAACGGCTGGCTCATGAAGAACCGGTTCACGGTCATCGGCTCGCGCTCGGACGCGAAGCCCTACTGGCGCCGGTGGCTGTGGTTCGACCTCGACATCGCGCACCCGCCCGTCCGCGTCTGCGAGGTTCTCGTGAAGGCGGTGACCGACGCGGAAATCCCCAACGTCGCGCGCGATCCCGCCCCCTCGGCCGTGCTCATGAAGATCGAGCAGGGCATCGGCCGCTACGCCGTGCGCTACTTCCTGGACGACCCCCGCCCCGACGACGTCACCGACTCGGTGGTGCGCGCGCACGTGCTCGCCTCGCTCACGCGGCACAGCATCCCGATCGTCGTTCCGCGCGAGGAGCGGCTGATGGTGAAGGACAACGAGGCCCACCGCCTGGCGCAGCATGCGAAGGAGATGGCGCGCCGCCAGGCCGCCCTCGCCAAGGTGGACCTCTTCTCGACGCTCTCGGACGCGGAGCGCGCCGAGCTCGCCGAGCACCTGGTCGACGCGCCGTTCGTGAAAGGCGACACGGTCACGCGGCAGGGGGCCGTGGCGCACTGGCTCTACCTCATCGTGGACGGCGAGGCCGACGTCTGGCACGAGACGCAGGGCCAGCGCACGCACGTGGCCACGCTCCTGCCCGGGAACGTCTTCGGCGAGATGGGCATGATGACGGGCGAGCCGCGGCGCGCCACGATCGTCGCGCGCTCCGACGTCCAGTGCTACCGGCTCGACAAGGCGGGTTTCGAGAAGGTCCTGCGCTCGCGGCCCGACATCGCGGACGAGATCTCGAGAACCCTCGCCTCGCGAAGCAGCGACCTCACCGGGCGGCTGGAATCGCCCGATGGCGGCAAGCGCGCCGCGCCCCAGGACGACATCCTGGCCAAGATCCGCACGTTCTTCGGCCTCGACACATAGGCCGGCCCGCCCCGGCCGCCCCGCTAGCGGTGCAGCACCAGGCGGATGCGGTTGCGGCCGAAGATGTACGCGTAATCCGATTCCCTGGTGAGGCCATGGGCGAGCAGCACGCCCAGCCCCCCCTCGCGGCGGGTGCCGGCCAGCGCCTCCAGCATCTCCCGCGTGCCGGCGCCGAAGGGATTGAAGGGGGGCGCACGGTCCTCGTAGGTCATCCGGACCGCGCCGCCCTCGGCGGCGAGCGTGATCCAGACCGGCGCGTCGGAGCCCCCGCGGTGGCCGTGCTTCACGGTGTTGAGGAAGAGCTCCTCCACCACCAGGTTGAGCTTGAGGCATGCGTGCCGCTCGACGCCCGCGCCGCTGCAGAAGCTCTCGAGGAACTCGCGGGCCTCGCGCAGGGAGCTCGTGCGGGACAGAAACATCCCGGTTCTGGTTGTGATCGCGTTCACAGTGTTGCCGTTTCGGGCATTATAGAGTGGCTGTACCAAGTCCGCCCCCCAAAGGAGGCCCCCATGCGCAAGTCCCTGATTTTCGCGACCGCGCTCGCTTTCGCAGTCCCCGCGCTCGCAAACGACATCGGCCAGGTGAAGGTCGCGAAGGGCACCGTCCAGATCGAGCGGGAGGGCAAGCGCGTGCCCGCCTCGGTGGGGACGCCGGTGCGCATCGCCGACCTGCTGGTGACGGGCGCCGACGGCTCGGCCGGCATCACGTTCTCCGACAACAGCCTCGTGTCGGTGGGCCCCAACAGCGTCTTCGCCATCGACAAGTACCGGTTCGACAGCACCACGCACGTGGGCGAGTTCGAGGGGACGCTGAAGAAGGGCAAGCTCGCCGCCGTCTCCGGCAAGATGGTCAAGCAGACGCCGGAATCGATGAAGATCCGCACCCCCTCCTCCGTCATGGCCGTTCGCGGCACGGAGTTCGTGGTGGAGGTGAAGGATCCGGCCGCGGCCCCCGCCGCGCGCTAGAACCGGGCGCTCGATGCGACTCGCGGCCGCGCTGATCGTCCTGGCAGCCGCGGGGTGCGCGGGGGCGCCGGAGCGCGCCCCGGTCCCTCCCGAGCTCTTCGTCGTCGTGCCGGGGCCCACGGGCCACGTCGGCACCATCGTGGTCCGTTCGGGGGGCGCCGAGCGGGTGCTCGACCGCGCATATTCGGCCCAGCGCATCGCCGGCGACGGCAGCGCCTCGCCGGCCGCGCTTTCCGCCGACGAGGTGACGCGCGAATTCGGGAGCACGCTCGAGTCGCTACCCGGCAGGCCGACCTCGTTCATGCTCTACTTCCTGGAGGGCCGCGACGAGCTGACTCCCGCGTCGCGCCAGGAGATGGAAAGGGTCTTCGCGGAGCTGAAGCGCCGCCCGTTGCCGGACATCGTGGTGATCGGGCATACCGACACGGTGGGCAACCTCGCCTACAACGACAAGCTTTCCCTCGCGCGAGCGGAGCGCATGCGCGAGCTGATGATCGGGCTCGGCATTCCTCCCGAGCGCATCCAGGCGGCGGGGCGCGGCAAGCGCGAGCTCCTCGTGCCGACGGACGACAACATCTCCGAGGCGCGCAACCGCCGCGTGGAGATCAGCGTCCGCTGAGGTCCCCGAGGGGCCCGTTCCACCGCAGCGCGAGCAGCGTCAGGTCGTCGGCGGGCTCCGCGCCGCCCGAGAAGCGGCGCACGTCGTCGCGCACGCGCGCCACGATCGCGCCGGCGCCGCTGTCGTCGCCCAGCCAGCCGAGCGAGGTGCGCAGCCTCTCCGACCCGAAGAACTCCTTGGCCGTGTTCATCGCCTCGGTCGCGCCGTCGGAGAGCGCGAGGATCCACTCGCCGCGCTGCAGCGTGCGACGCGTCGAGGGATAGGAATGGAAGTCGAGGACGCACAGCGGCGGCCCGCCCGAGTGGTCGAGGCGTTCCGGCTGCCCGCCGGGCTGGTGCGACCACGCCGGCTCGTGCCCCGCGTTCGCGTACTCGAGCTCGCCGGTCTCCAGGTCGAGGACGCCGGCGAGCGCCGTCACGAAGAGCGACTCCGGGTTCTCGCGGTGGATCTCGTCCTGCGCGCGCACCAGGATCCCGCCCACGGAGCCCTCGACGGTGAGCGCAGCGCTCTTGATGATGGACTTCACCGAGGCCATGAACAGCGAGGCCGGAAGGCCCTTGCCGGAGACGTCCGCCACCACGAAGAAGAGGCGCCGCCCGTCGAGCATGAAGCAGTCGTAGAAGTCCCCGCCCACCGTCCGCGCGGGCTCGAGGAGCGCGGCCACGTCGACGCGCGGCTCGCCGGAGAAGACCTCGGCCGGGTCGGGCAGCAGCCCCATCTGGATGCGCTTGGCGGCGTCCAGCTCGCCGGCCATCCGAGCGGCCTGCTCGCGCAGCTGCTGCCGCTGGCGCTGCGCCTCGGCGAGCGAGCCCGCCTGCATGACGCTGAAGACGAGGATCGCGCCCGTCGCCGGGAGGACCGGGTCGAAGAGGAGCCCCGCGAACCGGAACGCGACCGCTCCGCCCGCCACCAGGAGCGCCATGCCCGCCACGAGCACCGTGGCGCTTCGCCCCGCGGTCGAGCGCGGGATGAGGAAGAAAAGGCCCAGGCCGAAGGCGAGAAGGAGCGCGGCCTCGATGCGCGGCGCGTACGAGAGGCGGCTGAGGTAGCGCTCCTCGAGGATCGCCTCCGCGATCTGCGCATGGACTTCCACGCCGAAGACCGTATCCCCGGCGGGGGTGGACACCCGGTCCTGCAGCCCCAGCCCCGTGAAGCCCAGGATCACCAGCTTGTCCTTCAGCGCCGAGGGATCGTAGGTGCCGTCGAGCAGGTCCGCGGCCGACACGAACTGCCCCGGGCGCTGGTGGCCGAAGTGCACGTACGCGCGGCCGTCCTCCTGCATGGGCACGACGTACCCGCCGAAGCGCATCTCGAGCCTGCCGCCGCGCGCGCGCGCGATCGTGAGGGGCTTGTCGACGGCCACGCGGATCATCTCGATCGCGAGCGCGGGGACGGTGGCCGCGTCGAATCGCGCCACGAACGGCGGGAGCCTCGTCACGCCCCCTTCGGGCTCGCCGTTGTGCAATCCGTGGCTCCGGGCGCCTTCCTCGATCTCGGGGACGTTGCGCAGGTGCCCCGCGTAACGCCGGATCCCCGCCTCCGCCCCGTCGACGAACCGGACCGGAGGCACCGGCGGGGGCACCGCGAAGCGCGGGTTGGGCTCCTCGAGGCCGGCTACGCCCAGGACCGACGGGATCCTGGCGAGCTGGTTGCCCAGCAGCCGGTCGTTCGAGGGCAGGCGCCCGAGCAGGGCAGCGACCTCGGGCGAGGCCCCCTCCAGGCGGCGGGCGATCACCGCGGGCGAGAAGCGGTCCGGCTCGGGGAAGAACACGTCGAGGCCCAGCACCGCGGGCTGGCCCTGCGCGATGAGCCCGACGAGCTGCGCCACCCTGTCGCGCGGCCAGGGCCACTGGCCGTGGCGGGCGAGCGCCTTCTCGTCGATCTCCACGATGGCGACCATGTCCGACACGCGCTCGCGCGGCGACAGGCGCTGGTAGCCGTCGAACACGTAGGCGCGGAAGCGCTCGGCCGGGGTGGGCGAGGTGGCGAGCGCGAAGGCGAGTGAGGCGAGCAGCGCCAGCGCGACGACGCGGAACGCGCCCGAAGCGCTCAGGGCTCGATCTCCAGCCCGTCGTAGGCCGCCGAGACCTTGAGCGGCTCACCCGAGCGCGTGAGCTCCTCGAAGCGGCGCGCCTCCTTGAGCAGCCCCTCGAGGGTGGCGTCGTCGTTGGCGGGCTCGTGGTGGAAGAGCACGAGGTGGCGGGCGCCCGCCATCTGGCACAGCTCGACGCCCACGATGTTGCTCGAGTGGCCCCAGTCGGCCTTCACGCTGATGGCGTCGGCCAGCGCGTACATCGCGTCGAAGATGACGACGTCGGCGTCGCGGAAGAAGGCGGCGAAGTTCTCGGCTTCGGCGCGGTTCTCGAGCTTGTGCTCCGAGTCGGTGGAGTAGACCACGCGCTTGCCGTCCTTCTCGAACCGGTACCCGTAGGAATCGCCCGAGTGCAGCTGCAGGTGCGGCGTGACGGTGAGGCCCGAGACGTCGTGGGGCTTGTCGGGCTCGAGCTTCACGAACTCGATGGAGGCGGCGAGCTGCCCGAAGTCGACGGGGAAGCAGGGCGCCGCCTGCTGCAGGCGGAAGGCGTGCTCGCAGGCGTCGTGGCAGCTGTGGATGCGGATCTTCGTGCCGGGGACGTAGGCCGGCCCGAAGAAGGGGAAGCCCATGATGTGGTCCCAGTGCACGTGCGACATGAACACGTTCACCGTCGCCGGCCGGCGCGACTGCTTCGCCAGCACGTGCACGCCGAAGGGGCGCGCGCCGCTGCCCATGTCGCAGACGAAGTACTCCTCGCCGCCCAGGTCGAGCTCGACGCAGGGCGTGTGGCCCCCGAACGTGTGGGTGATGGAGAAGTCGAGCTCCGTGGTCGCGTAGGCGTGGGCCTCCTCGTAGGAGGCGAAGGCGCGGCCCGAGGCCTCGACGAGCGCCCGCGCGAGCTTGTCGCGGATGTCGAAGGACGTGAGGGCGACGGGGATCGAGCCCCGCGTGCCCCAGAACCGGATTCGCATCGACATGGATCGTGTCCCCGGGCCCCGGCGTTCAGGCCGCGTCGTAGGCCGCCGCGGCCTCTGTGGAGGCGGCCGCGAGCGCCTCGCGGACCGAGGGAAACACCTGGAAGACCATGTTGAAGTGGCTGATCTCGAAGATCTCGGCCACCATGGGCTGCGGCGCCGCCATGAAGATGCGGCCGTGCTGTTCCTTGGCCTGGCGCGAGGCGAGCATGAAGCAGCGCAGCCCCGCGCTCGAGACGTACTCGAGCCCGGCGAGGTCGAGGATCACCGCGCCGCCGTCGTGGGCGGAACGTCCGACGTGCACCATGAGGTCGGCGCGGAAGGCGTCGCAGTTGTCCTGGTCGAGCCTGCCGCCCACCCCCAGGATCACCGCGTTCGCGAAGTTGCGTGCCAGGAGCGCCATTCGTTCTGGTTATCGGGCAGTTGCGCCTATTGTCGGGGACGCCCGGGGGAACGGCAAGCTGCCCGTGAAGCGGGCGCCGGCACGTAACATGCGCAAGCGATTCGGCCGGGAAGGCTGCCACCCGCACGCCCGTCCCGGCCGACGCCCCTTTCAGCGGGGCCGCCCCGGGGCGCGGCCGGGAGCTAGATCTCCTCGGGCACCATGCGGATGGCCCCGCAGGGGCATTCCGCCGCGCACACCCCGCAGCCCTTGCAGTAGTCGTAGTTGAAGCGGAAGCGGTTGCCGGGGCCCAGCTTCACGACGGCGTTGTCCGGGCAGACCCCGTAGCAGTTGTCGCACTCGAAGCAGTTGCCGCAGGACAGGCACCGGCGCGCCTCGAAGAGCGCCGTGGTCTCGTCGAGCGCCATCACCACCTCGTCGAAGGAGGTGACGCGCTTCTGCAGGTCCAGCATCGGGCGCACCGTCTTGGAGGCGTCCGAGTAGTACCAGGTGTTGAGCCGCTCGTGGGTCGCGAGCTCGTGCTTCGGGCCCGGGTCGTACGCGCCGCCCTTCAGCCAGGCGTCGATGTGGCGCGCGGCCTTCTTGCCGTGGCCGATGGCCACCGTCACCGTGCGCTCGGCGGGCACCATGTCGCCGCCGGCGAAGATGCCCTCGTGCGAGGTCATCATGTTGGGGCCCACCTTCACCACGCCGCCCTCGATCTGCAGGCCCGGCACGCGGTCCAGCAGCGACAGGTCCACGTCCTGCCCCAGCGCCATCACCACCGAATCGGCCTCGAGCGTCTCGAATTCCCCGGTGGGCTGCGGCACGCCCTTCTCGTCGAGCCGCATCTTCTCGACCGTGATCGCGCCCTCGCCGGCCTCCTTGATGGTCGAGAGCCACTTGATGAGCACGCCCTCCTCGATGGCGTCCTCCACCTCGAAGTCGTGCGCCGGCATCTTCTCGCGCGTGCGGCGGTAGACGATCATCGCCTCCTCCGCGCCCAGCCGCTTGGCGGTGCGGGCCACGTCGATGGCGGTGTTGCCGCCGCCGTAGACGACCACGCGCCGGCCGAGCAGGGGCTTAGCATCGCCCTCCATGCCGCGCAGCACCTGCACCGCGTCCATGATCTTCGCGGCCTCGTTGGCCGGGATGTAGGCGCGCTTGGCGATGTGGGCGCCGACCGCGAGGAAGGCGGCGTGGAACCCGCCCGCCTTCATCGTCTGCATCACGTCGTCGACCTTCGCGCCGAGCTTGAGCTCCACGCCCAGGTCGAGGATCCGGCGGACCTCGCCGTCGAGCACCTCGCGCGGCAGGCGGTAGGCGGGGATGCCGAAGCGCATCATGCCGCCCGCCATGGGCCCGGCCTCGTGGATCGTGACCTTGTGGCCGAGCCGCGCCAGGTGGTAGGCCGCCGAGAGCCCCGAGGGCCCGGCGCCGACGACCAGCACCTTCTTGCCGGTGGCGGGCGCGGGCGGGTCGAACTTCCAGCCTCGCTTGAGCGCCTCGTCGCCGAGGAAGTGCTCCACGGAGTTGATGCCCACCGACGAGTCGAGGTGCGCGCGGTTGCACGAGCCCTCGCACGGGTGGTAGCACACGCGCCCCATCACCGCGGGCATCGGGTTGTTCTGCACCAGCGAGCGCCAGGCAGCCTCGTAGTCGCCGCTCTCGGCGTGGAAGAGCCAGCCCTGGATGTTCTCGCCCGCGGGGCAGGCGTTGTTGCAGGGGGGCAGGCGATCGACGTACTCGGGGCGCGACGTGCGCCACGAGCCGGTGTGGTTGGCGAGGCTGGAGCCGGGGTCGAGCGTGATGGCGAAGGGTTTTCTCATGATTCTTCCAGCAGCCGGTACTTGCGGACGTTGCGGTCGGCCTGCTCCTGGATGCGGCGGATCACGTCCTCGCGCGGCTTGGGCGAGAAGAGGTGCGCGTAGCGCTTCTGGGGCTTCAGGTACTCCTCGACCGGCAGCTTGCGGCGGATCTTCGCCACGCCCGTGACCTCGCCGTTCTCGGCCTCGAAGACGGGGAAGATGCCGGTCTCGTGCGCCAGGCGCGCCATGCGGATGGTGAGCGAGGAGTCGTGGCCCCAGCCGAGCGGGCACGGCACCAGGATGTGCAGGTAGCGGGCGCCGCGGAACTCCATGGCGCGCCGCACCTTGGCCTCGAGGTCGCGCAGCTCCGACACCGTCGCCGTGGCGACGTAGGGGATGTTGTGGGCCATCGCGATGGACGGGAGGTCCTTGCCCTGGCCGAACGTGTTGCCCGGCGTGGAGCCGACCGCGGCCGTCGTGGCCGTGCGCGCCGCCGGCGGCGTGGCCGAGGAGCGCTGCACGCCCGTGTTCATGTAGGCGCCGTTGTCGTAGCAGATGTAGAGGACGTCGTCGTTCCTCTCGAACATGCCCGACAGGCACCCGAAGCCGATGTCGGTCGTGCCGCCGTCGCCGCCCTGGGCGACCACGCGCACGTCCTCGCGGCCCTTCACCCGCAGCGCCGCGGCGATGCCCGTGGCCACCGCCGCCGTGTTGCCGAAGAGCGAGTGGATCCACGGGACCTGCCACGACGTCTCGGGATACGGCGTCGAGAACACCTCGAGGCAGCCCGTCGCGTTGGCCGCGATGAGCTGGCCGCCCGTCGCCTCCATGGCCGCGTCGATCGCGTAGCGCGCGCCGAGGGCCTCGCCGCAGCCCTGGCAGGCGCGGTGGCCGGAGTTGAGCGAGTTGGTGCGGC
>JBBIJT010000037.1:0-18630 GCA_037445795.1 Betaproteobacteria bacterium
GTGGCTGATGGGATTCGAACCCACGACAACCGGAATCACAATCCGGGACTCTACCGCTGAGCTACAGCCACCATCGACGGCCGCGGGAATGCCGCGACCGGCTTGAAACTGGCACGCCCGACAGGATTCGAACCTGTTACCCCCGGCTTAGAAGGCCGGTGCTCTATCCGGATGAGCTACGGGCGCATCCCGATCCATCACGGGCTTCGAATCTGGTCGGGGTGGAGGGATTCGAACCCCCGACAACTTGCTCCCAAAGCAAGTGCGCTACCAGGCTGCGCTACACCCCGTCGAGTACTGCAAGGCGAGGGCGGATTATACGCCCGCCCGCGCCTGCCGGATGGGGAATGGCGCGGGCCGCGGCGCGCCCTTACTGCGCGGACCCGCCGCCTTCGCCCGCGGGCGCGTGCGCCGGCTCCTCGCGGCGCGCGGGCGGGTCGAGCAGCGCCTTGCGCGACAGGCGAACGCGGCCCTTGTCGTCGGCCTCGAGCACCTTCACCTTCACGATCTGGCCTTCCTTCAGGTAGTCCGAGACCGCGTTCACGCGCTCGTGCGCGATCTGCGAGATGTGCAGCAGGCCGTCCTTGCCGGGCAGCAGCTGCACGATCGCGCCGAAGTCGAGCAGGCGGATCACCGGGCCCTCGTACACGCGGCCCACTTCGACGTCGGCCGTGATGAGCTCGATGCGGCGCTTGGCGTCCTCGCCCGCCTCGACCGACAGGCACGCGATGGAGATGGTGCCGTCGTCCTCGATGTCGATCGTGGTGCCCGTCTCGCGCGTGAGCGCCTGGATGACGCTGCCGCCCTTGCCGATCACGTCGCGGATCTTGTCGGGGTTGATCTTGATCTTGATCACGCGCGGCGCGTAGGTGGAGAGCTCCTCGCGCGGGCCCGGCACGGCGACCTTCATGAGGCCGAGGATGTGCATGCGGCCCTCGCGCGCCTGGTCGAGCGCCACCTTCATGATGTCCTTGGTGATGCCGTTGATCTTGATGTCCATCTGGAGGGCGGTGATGCCCTTGTCCGTGCCGGCCACCTTGAAGTCCATGTCGCCGAGGTGGTCCTCGTCGCCCAGGATGTCGGTGAGGACGGCGAAGCGGCTGCCTTCCTTGATGAGGCCCATCGCGATGCCGGCGACGTGGCCCTTGAGGGGCACGCCCGCGTCCATCAGCGCGAGGCACCCGCCGCACACCGACGCCATCGAGGACGAGCCGTTGGACTCGGTGATCTCGGAGACGACGCGCAGCGTGTAGGTGAACTCCTCCCGCGAAGGCAGCACGCCCAGGAGCGCGCGCTTGGCGAGGCGCCCGTGGCCGATTTCGCGGCGCTTCGGCACGCCCACGCGCCCGGTCTCGCCGGTCGAGTAGGGCGGGAAGTTGTAGTGCAGCATGAAGCGCTCGGTGAACTCGCCCTGCAGCGCGTCGATGCGCTGCTCGTCCTGGCCGGTGCCGAGGGTCGCCGTGACGATCGCCTGCGTCTCGCCGCGGGTGAAGAGGACGGAGCCGTGCACGCGCGGCAGAAGCGTCGGGCGGATCGAGATGGGGCGCACGGTGCGGGTGTCGCGGCCGTCGATGCGCGGCTCGCCGTTGAGGATCTGGCCGCGGACGATCTTCGACTCCATGTCCTTGAGGATCCCGCGGACCACGTTGCCGTCGGCGGGCGGGTCGGCGTTCACGACGCACGCGTCGAGGACGCGCTTCTTCACGTCCTCGAGCTTCTCCTGGCGGACCGACTTGGACTTCACGCGGTAGGCCTCGTCGAGGTCCTTCTCGGCCAGGGCGCGGATCTTCTCGACGAGCGCGGCGTCGGTGGCGGCGGGTGCCCAGTCCCAGTCGTCCTTGCCGCCCTCGTCGGCCAGCTCGTTGATCGCGCGGATGGCGGCCTGCATCTGGTCGTGGCCGAAGACCACGGCGCCCAGCATGATTTCCTCGGACAGCTCGTTCGCCTCCGACTCGACCATCAGGACGGCCTGCTCGGTGCCCGCCACGACGAGGTTGAGCTTCGAGGTCTCGAGCTCGGTCTTGGTCGGGTTGAGGATGTACTCGCCGTCGAGGTAGCCCACGCGCGCGGCGCCGATGGGCCCGTCGAACGGGATGCCGGCGAGCGTCACGGCGGCCGAGGCGCCGATCATCGCCGGGATGTCGGAATCGACTTCCGGGTTGATGGAAAGCACCGTCGCGACGACCTGGACCTCGTTGTAGAAGCCGTCCGGGAAGAGCGGGCGCAGCGGCCGGTCGATGAGGCGGCAGGTGAGGATCTCCTTCTCGGAGGGGCGGCCCTCGCGCTTGAAGAAGCCGCCGGGGATGCGGCCCGCGGCGTAGGTCTTCTCCTGGTAGTCGACGGTGAGCGGGAAGAAATCCTGCCCCGGCTTCACGTCCTTGCGGGCGGTGACGGCGACGAGCACCACGGTGTCGTCCATCGTCACCAGCACGGCGCCATCGGCCTGGCGGGCGATCTCGCCGGTCTCCAGGGTCACCTGGTGCCGGCCGAACGCGAAGGTCTTCTTGATCGGTTTCACGGTTGTCGATCCTCTTGGAATGGGTAAGCCGGTGCCCGGGCGCGGTCCCTGCCCCGGACCCCGGAGAAATGAAAAGACCCCGCGCGTGCCCGTGGAGGGATCGTCGCGGGGTCTCTTGTCCGGGGGATGCCTACTTGCGGATGCCGAGGCGCTCGATCGTCGTGCGGTACCGCTCGACGTCGGTGCGCTTGAGGTAGTCCAGGAGGCTGCGGCGCTGGCTCACCATGCGCAGAAGGCCCCGGCGCGAGTGGTGGTCCTTCACGTTCGCCTTGAAGTGGTCGGTCAGGCTGTTGATGTTCTCGGTGAGGAGGGCGATCTGCACTTCGGGCGACCCGGTGTCGCCCTTCCCACGCTGGAATTCGGAAACGATGCGCGCCTTGTTGGCGGTGGTTACGGCCATTGCTCAAATCTCCTGGGCGTGTCGCCCGCGTAATTTGTCTCGGTCTCGAAGAAAGGCGGATTTTACCAAGTTTCGGGACCCAAACTCAAGCCGAATCATGGGCTTCCCCGGCGGGCCCGGTCGCCATGAGCCGGGTGGCCGACAGCCTCCCGTCCGCCACCTTCCCGACGCCGATGAACTCGCCCGCCGGTCCGAAGACGGCCAGCTCCCCTTCCGGCCACCCGGGCGAGGCGGCGAGTTCCTGCCCGTTCCGAATGGCCCGGGCCTCCCGCTCCCCGAGGTCCGCCCGGGGAAGCGAGGCCACCAGCACCTCCACGGGCAGGAGCCGGCGGCGCGCTTCCTCCAGGCCCATGGCCGCGAGCGCCTCCGGCGTAGCCGCATCCTCGACGCGGAAGCCGGCAGTGCCCGTGCGCCTCAGCGCCGTCAGGTAGGCCCCGCAACCCAGCCGCTTGCCCAAGTCCTCTGCCAGAGTCCGCACATAGGTCCCTTTTGAGCATTTCAACGAAATTACGAGCTTTTCACCGGAGAACTCTACAACTTCGAGTGACTCCACCCGAATGCTGCGGGGCTCGCGCGGGACCTCGACCCCCTGCCTGGCCAGGTCGTACAGCCGCCGGCCCTGGACCCGGACGGCGGAATGCATAGGAGGGATCTGCGTCGAAAAACCGCCGAACGTCTGCGAAACAGCCTCGATCTCCGCAATATCGAATTTTACCGGCCCGCCGGGGATCACCACCCCTTCCGTATCCCCGGTCGTCGAGGTCGCCCCCAGCTTGAGGGTCGCGAGGTAGGACTTGTCGGCGTCGATGAGGAAGCGGGAAAACTTGGTGGCTTCCCCGAAGACCAAGGGCAGCAGCCCCGTCGCGAAGGGATCCAGCGTTCCGGTGTGCCCCGCCTTGAGCGACCCGAGGGCACGCTTCGAGATGGCGAGCGCCTTCGTCGAGGTGATGCCCGCAGGCTTGTCGACGAGGAGAACCCCGTCCGGGCCGCCCGCCATGGATGCCGCCTCAGCCCGGGGAGCGCCGGCGGCGCGCGGGGGCGGCGGGTGGCGGGGCGAGCGCCTCGTCGATGAGGCGCGAGAGCTTGACCCCGCGCTCGATGGACTCGTCGTAGGCAAAGTGCAGCTCCGGCACGGAGCGGGTGGACAGCCGGTGGGCGAGGCCCGCGCGCAGGAACCCGGCGGCCCGCGAAAGCCCCTCGGCGCACGCCTTCGCCTCCTCGGCCGAGCCCAGGGTGGTGAAGAACACCTTCGCATGCGACTGGTCGCGCGAGAGCTCGACCGCCGTGATGGTCACGAGCCGCACGCGCGGGTCGCGCAGCTCCAGCCGGATGAGCTCCGCGAGCTCGCGCTGGACCTGGTCCGCGATTCGGGCGAGGCGCGCGGTGCCCATCGGCCCGGCCGGCCCCCGTCGGGGCTCAGGCGAGGGTCCTCGCGACCTCGACGACCTCGAACACCTCGACGTGGTCGCCGACCTGGAGGTCGTTGAAGTTCCTGAGCGACAGGCCGCACTCGAAGCCCGCCTTCACTTCCTTCACGTCCTCCTTGAACCGCTTGAGCGAGTCGAGCTCGCCCGTGTGCACCACGACTCCGCCACGGATGAGGCGAACCGACGATCCCCGCTTCACGATCCCCTCGGTCACCATGCAGCCGGCCACGGTGCCCACCTTGGAGATCTTGAAGACGTTGCGGACCTCGACCATCCCGACGACGCTCTCCTTGCGCTCCGGGGCGAGCATGCCCGTGATGGCGGCCTTCAGCTCGTCGACCGCGTCGTAGATGATGTTGTAGTAGCGGATGTCCACGCCGGAGTGCTCGGCGAGCTTCCTCGCCGCGGCATCGGCGCGCGCATTGAAGCCAATCACCACCGCCTTCGAGGCGAGCGCGAGGTTCACGTCGCTCTCGGTGATGCCGCCCACGCCGGTGTGGATGATGTTGACCTTCACCTCGTCGGTGGAGAGCTTGGTGAGCGCGTGGGCGAGGCCCTCGTAGGAGCCCTGCACGTCAGCCTTGATGATGAGGGCGAGCGTCTTCGCCGCCCCGCCCTCGGCCATCTGCTCCAGGGCGCTCTCCAGCTTGGCGGCCTGCTGCTTGGCGAGCTTCACGTCGCGGAACTTGCCCTGGCGGAAGAGCGCGATCTCGCGCGCCTTGCGCTCGTCGTTGAGCACCAGCATGTCGTCGCCGGCGCGCGGCACTTCCTGCAGGCCCTGGATCTCCACGGGGATGGACGGGCCCGCCTCGTTCACGGCCTTGCCGTCCTCGTCGGCCATGGCGCGCACGCGCCCGAACACGGCGCCGGCCAGCACGTTGTCGCCCTTGCGGAGAGTGCCGGAGCGCACCAGCACGGTCGCCACCGGCCCGCGGCCCTTGTCGAGCCGCGCCTCGATGACGGTGCCCCTGGCGGGCGCGTTCGCCACGGCGCGAAGCTCCAGCACCTCCGCCTGGAGCTGGATCGCCTCCAGCAGCCGGTCGATGCCCTGCCCCGTCTTGGCGGACACCTCGATGAACTGGGTCTCGCCGCCGAATTCCTCGGGCACCACGCCCTGCGCGAGCAGCTCCTGCTTGATGCGCTGGGGGTTCGCCTCGGGCTTGTCGATCTTGTTCACCGCCACGACCACCGGAACGTTGGCCGCCTTGGCGTGGTTGATCGCCTCGATGGTCTGGGGCATGACGCCGTCGTCGGCGGCCACCACCAGGATCACGAGATCGGTGATCTGGCTGCCGCGCGCGCGCATCGCCGTGAAGGCCTCGTGGCCCGGCGTGTCGAGGAAGGTGACCACGCCGCGCGCGGTCTTCACGTGGTAGGCGCCGATGTGCTGCGTGATGCCGCCCGCCTCGCCCACCGCCACCCGCGCCTTGCGGATCGAGTCGAGGAGCGACGTCTTGCCATGGTCGACGTGGCCCATGACGGTCACGACGGGCGGGCGCGTCTCGCCCTGCCCCGCCTCGCCGGCGGCGGACTCCGTGAGGAACGCCTCGGGGTCGTCGAGCTTCGCGAGCTTGGCGACGTGGCCCATCTCCTGGACGACGATCATCGCGGTCTCCTGGTCGAGGACCTGGTTGATCGTGACCATCGAGCCCATCTTCATCATCGTCTTGATGACCTCGGCCGCCTTGACCGACATCTTGTGGGCGAGGTCGCCCACGCTGATCGTCTCGGGGACGAGCACCTCGATCACCTTCGGTTCCGCCGGGGCGTTGTAGGCGGCCTGCGCCTCGTCGTCCCGGTGGCGCGAGCCGCGCGCGCCCGCGCGCCAGCCACCGCGGCCGGCGCCCGTGTCGCCACGCGTCTTGATGCCGCGGCGCCTCGCCATCTCGTCGGCCCACGACGAGGCCGGCTTGGCCGGCTTCTTCGGCGCCTTCTTCTCCTCGACCTTGCCCGCGGGTCGGTGCAGCGTCCCCTCGGCGGGAGCCTTCGCCTGCGCTTCCTTGCCGGCCTCGGCCGGCGCCTCGGCCTTCACTTCGACCAGGACCGGCGCCGCGGCTTCCGTCGCCGGCTCCTCGTCCTTCTTGCGGATGACGCGCTTCTTCTTGGGCGCCTCGCCCTCGGCGGGCGCGGGCGCCTCGGCAGGCGCCGCGGCCGCGGCCTCCGCGGCCGCCGCCTCCTTCTTGGTCTTGGCCTTCGCCTTGGTCTGCGCGTCGGCGAGCTGGCGCGCGGCGAGTTCCGCCTGGCGGCGCGCCTCGTCCTCGCGCTTCCTGACTTCCTCCTGGTCGATGACCGGCGCGGCGGCCGGGACCGGCGGCTTCTCGGGCTCGACCGCCTCCGCCTTGTCGACCTTCACGAAGGTGCGCTTCTTGCGAACCTCGACCTGGATCGTGCGCGCCTTGCCCGTGGAGTCGGCCCGCTTGATCTCCGTGGTCTGCTTGCGCGTGAGCGTGATCTTCTTCTTCTCTTCCTTGTTGCCGTGGACCTCGCGCAGGTAGTCGAGCAGGCGCGTCTTGTCCTGCTCGGTCACGGGGTCCTCCGCGGCCTTCTTGTTCACCCCGGCGGCCTTGAGCTGCTCGAGGAGCCGCGGGACGGTGAGCTTGAGTTCCTCGGCGAACTGGGCGACGTTGGACTTGGCCATTGGCATTTCCTTCCGGCGGGCGTCAGGCCTGCGCCGGCTCCTTGAACCACGGCGCGCGCGCCGTCATGATGAGCTGGCTGGCCCGCTCGGCCTCCATTCCAGTGAGCTCGGTGAGCTCCTCTGTGGCGAGGTCTGCGAGCGCATCCATGGTCGTGATGCCCTTCGATGCGAGCAGGCGGGCGGTCTGCCCGTCCATGCCCTCCATCGTCTCGAGGCTGCCCGCGGCGCTTTCCACCGTCTCCTCGCGCTGCAGCTCCTCGGTGAGGAGGGCGTCGCGCGCGCGGCGGCGGAGCTCGTTCACGGTCTCCTCGTCGAAGGCCTCGATCTCGAGCATCTCGTTGATCGGCACGTAGGCCACCTCGTCCAGCGAGGTGAAGCCCTCCGAGACGAGGATGTCCGCGACCTCCTCGTCGACGTCGAGCTTGTCCATGAAGAGCGCGCGAAGCGTCTGCGTCTCCGCGCCCGCCTTCTCCTGGCGCTGCTCGACCGTCATGATATTGAGCTCCCACCCGGTGAGCTGGGAGGCGAGCTTCACGTTCTGGCCGAGCTTGCCGATGGCGATGGCCTGCTGGTCCTCCTCGACCACGACATCCATCGAGTGGCGCTCCTCGTCGACGACGATGGAGCTCACCTCGGCGGGCGCCAGGGCGTTGATCACGAACTGGGCCGGGTCCTGCGACCAGAGGATGATGTCCACGCGCTCGCCGGCGAGCTCCTGGGTCACGGCCTGCACGCGCGAGCCGCGCATGCCGACGCAGGTGCCGACGGGGTCGATGCGCGGGTCGTTCGACTTGACGGCGATCTTGGCGCGAAGGCCCGGGTCGCGCGCCGCGGCCCGGATCTCGAGGAGGCCCTCCTCGATCTCGGGAACCTCGAGCTCGAAGAGCTTAACCAGGAAGTCGGGCGCGATGCGCGACAGGATGAGCTGGGGCCCGCGGGCCTGGCGGTCGATCTTGTCGATGTAGGCGCGCACGCGGTCGCCCACGCGCAGGTTTTCCTTGGGGATCAGGTGGTCGCGCGGCAGCAGGGCCTCGACGCGGCCGCTCTCGACGATGAGGTTGCCGCGCTCGGCGCGCTTCACCGTGCCGGTGACGAGCGACTCGCCGCGCTCGAGGAAGTCGTTGAGGATCTGCTCGCGCTCGGCGTCGCGGATCTTCTGCAGGATGACCTGCTTGGCGGCCTGGGCGCCGATGCGGCCGAAGGTCTCGGGCTCCAGGGGCTCCTCGAAGACGTCGCCCAGCTTCGCCTCGGCGTTCTCGGCCAGCGCGTCGGTGATGGCCACCTGGTGCGCCGGCTCCTCGTGCTCCTCGTCGGGCACCACCGTCCAGCGGCGGAACGCCCGGTACTCGCCGCTCTCGCGGTCGATCTCGACCCGGACATCGACCTCGTCCTTGAAGCGCTTCTTCGTGGCCGAGGCGAGCGCCATCTCGAGGGCGAGAAACACCACGTCCCTCGGAACGTTCTTCTCGCGCGACAGCGCGTCGACCAGCAAAAGGATTTCCTTCGTCATTTCCTCTAATCTCCCGCTTCAGACGTCCGGCACCAGCCGGGCCCGCTCGATATCCGACATCGCCACCGACCAGCGCTCGCCCTCGACCTCGACGACGACGGCCTCGCCCTCGACGCCGGCGATGCGCCCCTCGAGGCGCCGCCGCCCGTTGCGGGGCAGCTTCAGGCGGACCGTGGCCTGGCGGCCGGCGAACCTCGCGAAGTCCTCCAGGCGCTTGAGCGGCCGGTCGAGGCCGGGCGACGACACCTCCAGGCGTTCGTAGTCGAAACCCTCGACCGCGAAGACCCGCGTCAGGTGGTTGCTCACGGCGGCGCAGTCCTCCACCGTGATCCCGCCCGGCTTGTCGATGAAGACCCGCACCAGCCCGCTGCGCGACATCTCGAGGTCGACGAGTTCGTAGCCCAGGGACCCGAGGGCCTGCTCAAGCCACGCTGAACTGCCCGCAATCGGCTTCACTAAATATTTCTTTACAAACAAAAAATGGGCGCTGCCGCCCATCTGTTTTTTCGAAAATCGCGTCCGTTCTTCGGAACTGGCTGATTATAGCAGGATCCCCCCGCCGGGGGAATCCGTCCGCCGCCCCGGCCGGCGCAGGTTGCGGCCCGGCCGTGCCTGAAATATCCTTCCGAAGTTTTGCGTTGGCGGTCTCCGACCCTCGCCTTGCGCCGGCGAGCCGGGCCGCCGCACGGCGCGCCACCGCGAGGAGGCGCCGGCACGAAATCGCGTCGCCCCACACGTAAATCAGGCAAGCCAAAACGGAGAACTCATGAAACAAGGCAGGATGAAGCAGCTCCCCCGCGTCGTCGCACAGGCCCTGGGCACCGGGATCGCCCTCTCGATCGTCGCCACCGGCGCCTTCGCGCAACAGGCCCAGAAGGTCGAGAAGATCGAGGTCACGGGCACCAACATCAAGCGCGTCGACTCCGAGACGGTCGCTCCCGTCGAGATCATCACCCGCGAGCAGATCGAGCGCTCGGGCCAGCCGACGATCGCCGACGTCCTGCGCAACATCCCGGCCAACACGGGCGGCAGCTACAGCGAGAGCTTCGCCAACAGCTTCGCCCCGGGCGCATCGGGCATCTCGCTGCGCGGCCTCGGCCAGAAGGCCACCCTCGTCCTCATCAACGGCCGCCGCACCTCGGGCTACGGCTTCGCCCAGAACCTGCAGGACACCTTCGTCGACCTGAACACGATCCCCGCCGCCGCCGTCGAGCGCGTCGAGATCCTGAAGGACGGCGCCTCCGCCATCTACGGCTCCGACGCCATCGCCGGCGTCGTGAACTTCGTGATGCGCAAGGACTACAAGGGCGCGGAAGTCGGCGGCGGCGTCGGCCAGTTCGAGGGCAAGAACGACTACCGCTTCAACCTGACAGGCGGCTTCGGCGACCTCGCCAAGGACCGCTACAACTTCTTCGGCACCTTCGACTACTACAAGCGCGACGGCCTCCTGCTGTCCGAGACCGAGTTCGGCCACACCCGCGACATGCGCGGCTACGACGGCGGCCGCAACTTCCAGAGCCTCACGGCCGGAGGCGTGTGGTCGCAGCTCACGGCGACCAACGGCTCGACCAACAACCGCCAGGCGATCACGGAGTGCCCGGGCCAGCGGGTCAACGCCGCGCAGGCGATCGCCGCGGGCCTGCTCGCCGCCACCTCGGCGCAGAACCTCCCGGGCAACTCGTGGTGCCTCACCGACGTGAACAGCGCCGTCACCGCGCTGCCCGAGACGGAGCGCTACGGCTTCCTCGGCCGCGCCACCGGTGAGTTCGGCGCCAACGTGACCGGCTACGCCGAGCTGGGCGTGAGCCGCATCGAGACCAAGCAGGACTTCACGCCGCCGTTCTTCGCCGGCACCACGGGCCTGTCGCAGACGGCCGGCGGCCTGCGCCCCTTCACCTACAACATCCGCTTCGCCCCGGGCGTGGCCGGGAACCCCTTCCCGACGAACGCCCTCTTCACGGGCAACCTGTACGCGCTCGGCCTGCGCCAGAACGAGATCCAGTCCGACACGCTGCGCTTCCTGGCCGGCGTCAACTGGACGTGGAAGACCTGGGACTTCGACAGCGCCGCCGGCTACTCGAAGAACGAGGTCGACAACAGCAACATCAACCGCATCACGCTGTCGGGCACGAGCGCGGTCTTCAACGTGCCCAGCACGCCGCAGCCGCCGGTGCCCACGTCGAACTCGGCGTCCTACAACCTCGACCGGCCGTCGACCAACTCGCAGGCCGCGCGCGACCAGATGCAGATTACGTTCCCGCGCAAGTCGGAGTCCGAGCTCACCTTCATCGACACCAAGGGCAGCACCGAGATCGGCAAGCTGGCCGGCGGGGCGATCGGCCTCGCCGTCGGCGCGGAATTCCGCAAGGAGAAGCTGAAGGACACGCCCGACCCCCGCGCCTCCTCCGGGGACATCCTCGGCCAGGGCATCACCGCGACCGACGGAAGCCGCGACACGACCGCCGTCTACGCGGAAATGGCGCTGCCCTTTACGCAGGAGATCGAGGGCCAGCTCGCCCTGCGCTACGACAACTACAGCGACTACGGCAGCTCGACGACCCCGAAGGTGGGCCTCAAGATCCGCCCGTCGTCCTCCCTGCTGCTGCGCGCCAACTGGGGCAAGGGCTTCCGCGCGCCGACGCTGCCCGAGATCTCGCCGTCCGTCGCCACCTTCTTCGTCCAGGTGAACGACCCGGTCACGGGCGCCACCGGCCAGCAGATCTCCGGCGTCTACGCCGGCAACCCGAACCTCGAGCCGGAAAAGTCGACCTCCACCACGGCGGGCATCGTCTGGGAGCCGACGAAGGACTTCAACGTCGCCGTCAACTACTACAACATCAAGTGGAAGAACCTCGTCTCGTCCGAGAGCTTCCAGGACATCGTGGACTCGGGCGACCCCGCGCGCGTGATCCGCGACCCGTCCACCGGCAACATCGTCACGGTCCTCAACAACTACATCAACATCGGCGAGGTCACCACGAGCGGCGTCGACCTGGACGCGCAGTTCATCGCGAACTCCTCCGTGGGCAGGTGGACGACGCGGGCCAACGTGACCTACGTCGATTCGTGGAAGCAGGACGGCGTGGAGTACGCGGGCACCAACGGCGGCACCAACACGGTGCCGCGCAGCCGCCTCACGCTGTCGCAGGACTGGGACTACATGGGGTTCGGCCTCACCGCGCGCCTCAACTACATCCACGGCTACTACCAGCAGCTCCTGGCGGGTTCGTATTTCGCCCCCCAGTCCCCCCTGGTCCAGACCGGCGTCTACCCCGACCGCGTCCCCGCCTACCGGACGGTCGACCTCTTCGGGCGCTACCAGTTCAGCAAGAACCTGACCGTTTCGGCCGCGGTGACCAACGCCAGCAACGAGAAGCCCCCGTACGACCCGGGGTTCAGCAGCACCTACCTGTACGACTTCAGCCTGTACAGCCCGCTGGGCCGGCAGGTTCGGCTCAACTTCGTGTACACGATGAAGTAGGCCTGCGGGCCGGTATCCTTCCGGCCTCTTGTCGTGACGGACGAAACCCCGGGCGTCCGCCCGGGGTTTTTTTCGCCCCTCGCAGGCCGGACCGCGTTGCGCAAACGAGACAAAAATCGAAAAGTGTTGGATGTTTCACAAGACTGTGGCTATCATCCGGCGATCAATCGCGGAGGGACGGCCTGCGGGCCGGCGTTTTAATACCTAACTCCTTGTTTAAAAAGCGGTAAAAACAGCACAAGGAAACGCGGTGGTTCTTGGGAGGATGCCGGGGGCAGTAACCGCCCCCGTAACGGCGGCTCCCGGGATCGAACGAGTTGGAAGGGACGTTTCGCTAAACCCAGTCAATTGAGGAGCCCTTGATGAGCAATAAAAAGCAGCCGGCCAGGTCTTTCAGAAGGAAGACGTGCGTCATCGCCACGGAGATCGCGATCTCGCTGATGGCGGCGCCGCTCGCCTTCGCGCAGTCCGCGCCCGCGGAAAAGGTCGAGAAGCTGGAAATCACCGGCACCCGCGTGCCGTCCCCCAACGTCGAGAGCGTGAGCCCCATCGCGGTGATCTCCGCCGAAGACATCAAGCTCGAAGGCGTGCGCAACGTCGAGAACCTGCTGAATAACCTGCCGCAGGTGTTCGCGGACCAGGGCGGCAACGTGTCGAACGGCGCCTCCGGAACGGCCACCGTCAACCTGCGCAACCTCGGTGCCGACCGCACCCTCGTGCTGGTCAACGGCCGCCGCCTCCCGGCCGGCTCGCCGCGCGGCCCGTACGCCGCCGACCTTAACCAGATCCCGGCCGCGCTGATCCGCCGCGTCGAAGTGCTGACGGGCGGCGCCTCGGCGGTCTACGGCTCCGACGCCGTGGCCGGCGTCGTGAACTTCATCATGAACGACAAGTTCCAGGGCGTTCAGGGCGAGGTGAACTACAGCTTCTACAACCACAAGCAGGACAACGCCCAGGGCGTGGCCGACATCGTGGCCGGCCGCGCGGCGACGAACCCGGCCCAGTTCAAGGTGCCCGGCGACGTCAACAGCGACGGCGAGGAGTCGGACTACAACCTGACCCTCGGCAGCAACTTCGCCGACGGCAAGGGCAACGCGACCGTCTTCCTGGGCTACAAGAAGACGCGCGCCGTGCTGCAGGCCAGCCGCGACTACAGTTCCTGCGCGCTCGGCTCCAACGCCGCGGGCTTCACGTGCGGGGGTTCCTCGACGAGCTACCCGGGCCGCTTCATCAACAACGACACCGGCGCGAGCTACACGGTGGCCAACGCGCAAGGCGGCGTCCGCCCGTTCACCTCGAACGACGTCTACAACTACGGTCCCCTCAACTACTACCAGCGCCCCTCCGAGCGCTACACGGCGGCCGCGTTCGCCCACTACGACGTGAACCCGAACGTCCGCGTGTACACGGAGCTGTCGCTGCACGACGACCAGACGACCGCCCAGATCGCGCCCAGCGGCCTGTTCGGCCTCGTCACCGACGTCTCCTTCGAGAACCCGCTCCTGTCCCAGTCCTGGCGCGACACGCTCGGCCTCGCCGCTCCCGGCGACGTTGCCAGCATGTCGATCCTTCGCCGCAACGTCGAAGGCGGCGGCCGCCAGGACACGATCGGCCACACCTCGTACCGTGGCGTGGTCGGCATCAAGGGCGACTTCGCGAAGAACTGGAACTACGACGTCTACCTGATGCGCGGCCGCGTCAATTACTCGGAAGCCTACTTGAACGACTTCTCGATCGCCCGCTCCGCGCGCGCGATGGACGTCGTGACGGGCGCCAACGGCCAGCCGGCCTGCCGCTCGGCGGTGGACGGATCGGATCCGGGCTGCGTGCCGTACAACATCTGGAGCCTGGGCGGCGTCACGCCCGAGGCGCTCGCGTACCTGCAGACGCCGGGCCTCCAGAAGGGCTACACGGAACAGAAGGTGCAGAGCGCCACGCTCTCGTCCGACCTCGGGGCCTACGGCTGGCAGGTGCCGGCGGCCAAGAGCGGCGTGGGCATCGCCTTCGGCGCCGAGCGCCGCGTCGAGAAGCTCGAGCTGCAGACGGACGCCGCGTTCACCACCGGCGACCTGTTCGGCCAGGGCGGCCCGACCATCGGCCTGGGCGGCCAGTACACGGTGAACGACCTGTTCATGGAAGCCCGCGTGCCCCTCGTCGAGGGCCGCGAGTTCATGGAGGTCCTCGCCATCAACGGCAGCTATCGCTACTCCGACTACTCGACAGGCGCGAGTTCCGACTCCTACGGCCTGGGCATCGACTGGTCGCCGACGAAGGCTGTGAAACTTCGTGGCACCTACCAGCAGGCCGTGCGCGCCGCGAACGTGATCGAGCTGTACCAGGCGCAGGGCATCGGCCTCTACGACATGGACTCCGATCCGTGCGCCGGAGCCGCGCCCGCCCGCTCGCTGGCGGATTGCGCGCGCACCGGCGTGACGGCCTCGCAGTACGGCCGCATCGTCGACAGCACCGCCGGCCAGTACAACGCCCTCTTCGGCGGCAACCCGGATCTCAAGCCGGAGACCGGCAAGACCACCACGCTGGGCATCGTGCTGACCCCGATGAAGGACTTCAACGTGTCGCTGGACTACTTCCAGATGAAGGTGGAAGACGTCATCAGCACGCTGCCTTCGCCGACGGTCCTGCAGCTGTGCCTCGACCGGGGCCAGTTCTGCAACCTGATCCAGCGCGACGCCCTCGGCACCCTGTGGCTCACCCCGCAGGCCCGCATCATCGCCACGAACCAGAACCTTTCGAAGTGGAAGACTTCCGGCTTCGACGTCTCGGGCGACTACAACACCAAGCTGCAGGACGGCTGGGGCAGCCTGAACCTGAACTTCATCGGCACGTACCTGAAGGAGTTCAAGCAGGAGCCCATCCCGGGCCAGGGCGAGTACGACTGCGCGGGACTCTACGGTTCCGGCGTCTGCGGCACGCCGCTGCCCGAGTGGCGCCACAAGCTGCGCGCCACGTGGACCACCCCGTGGAGCGTCGATGTCGCGCTCACCTGGCGCTTCATCTCGGAGGTGAAGTTCGAGCGCACCAGCAGCAACCCGCTCCTCTCGGGGCCGTACAACTCCGTGGACGAGAAGCTGAAGGCGCAGAACTACATCGACCTGGCCGGTTCCTGGAACATCAACAAGAACCTGACGCTGCGCGGCGGCATCAACAACCTCTTCGACGAGGCCCCGCCCCTCAGCTCCCAGGTCGGCGCCGGCTTCGGCAACGGCAACACCTACCCGCAGGTGTACGACGCCCTCGGCCGCCGCATCTTCGCGAGCCTCACGGCGAAGTTCTGATCGAAGGGGGCAACCCCGCGAAAACGGCGAGCCTAGGCTCGCCGTTTTTTTTGCCGACTCCGCGGGGGCCGAGCGGTCAGGATGTCTGTCCCCGGCCGCACACCAATGCCCATGCGCCGGGTTCAGGTCTGGCGATTCCCATCACAATTTCGCCGCGACTGCGAAGCGGAAGGCCCGCCGCCGCAAGCTTCTCGCCTATCACCTCGATGCCCGAGACGTCGACCGCGGCCCGGGTCATCGAGGACATGCGCCCGGCATAGGCATCGAGCGCGCCTGCCATCGCCTCCGCCCATGCCGTGGCTTCGCGTTCGTCGAACGCATCCGGGCGCCGGTACATCGCCGACACGTCGGCGTGCAGGCGGTGCAGGCTGCCGCCCGCCGGGGGCGGGCCAGCGCCCGCCAGGACCGACTCGAGGGCACGCAGGGAGCCGAGCAGTGCCTCTCCTGCCACCCGGAATGCCGCTCGGCTGCCCCCGCCTTCCCTCAACGCCCGCGCCGCCGCGAAGTACGCCTTCGTGGCCGGCAAGACTGCCGCGCGCCGGACCTGCTCGATGGCAGCGAGGTTGGCGGCACATTCCCGGTCGATAGGACCGCCCTTGAGGTGAACCACTGCACCCAGGACCCCCTCCGGAGCCACGAGGCGGGCGGCCTCGACGAACGCATCCGCGCCGGCATACTCGAGGCCGAACTGGCTCACCACCACGTCGAAGCTTCCCGTCGGGAAAGGAATGCGCCTTGCGTCTGCCACGATTGTCGAGACTCCCGGATAACGGCGCCGAAGGCCAGCCAGCGCCTGCAGGGAGGCATCGATACCGACGACACTTCGCGCGGGCGTGCCAAGATGCCCCGCGGCCCTGAGGAGCTCCCCCACGACGGCGCCGTTGCCGCAGCCGACGTCCGCGACACGCGGCGGCGCGCCCAGCGCCAATGCCCCCTCGAAGAACGATGCCCAGAATCGGCCGAGGGCCTCCTCCTGCGGGCCGCCGCCACGATGGGCCGCGGCTTCCGCGGTGAGTCGCCAGAACTCGCTCCAGGGCTTCATGGATCAACGTCCCGTCAGATTTCCCAGGGCGGCCGTTCGCCCCCCGCCGCGTCGATCGCCTCGAACATCGAGGTGACGAGCCCCCGCTCCGCCTCGGTGAGCTCCGGTCGCCAGATCTCGAACAGCAGGATCACGCGCGTGCGATCGCTCGAGTTCCACGCCTCGTGCTCGATGGTGTCGTCGAAGGCCCACGCCTTCCCCTCGACCCATTCGCGAGTCTCGTTGCCGACGCGGAATCCGCAGCCTCCCGGCACGACGAGGGGCAGGTGGCAGATGAGGCGGGTGTTCACGAGCCCCGTGTGCGGGGGAATCCGCGCGCCGGGCCTCAGCTGCGAGAAGAGGATCGAGGGGGACCGGTTCGGAACCCGGGCGATGGGGGCCTGCGCGAGCGCCTCCAGCGTCCTCGGGCACCGGGCGGCGTTCTCCGGGACGATCTCCCCATTCTTCCACAGGTAGAAGGCGCTCCAGGCGGGGTTGTCGGTGAGGCCGTCCTGCTCCTTGCGCGGGCGCCGCGGGTCGCTTTGCACGTAAGGGGTGAATGCCGCCCCCTGCGCCATCACTTCCTCCAGCTCCTCGCGGATCGCGGCCGTGGCCGCCTCGAGCCGGTCCATCCACGGAAAGGCGGCCCGGTCATAAAACTGGACCTGGGGCAGGCCGGGAAAGTAGTAGTAGCGCGGCTGCTGGTGGTAGACCGACTTGCGGCCGAACAGGATGTCGAGGGACTGCTGGAACCGGGCGGACGCCCGGCCGTCGCCTAGGCCCCTGTCGGCAAGGCGGACACGGATGCCCTCCTCGAGCTTTCCCACCACCTGGCTGCAGCGGGCCTCGGCCCGCGCCACGTCCGCCCGGAGATCCTCCGGCACCGCGCCCGCCGCCCGGGCCTGCGTGACGGCCGCCAGGTAGAAAGACGAGGCTGCGCGCGCATCACCCATCGCCTCGAGAATGTCCCCCTTGCAGATGAGGGCGCGCACGTTGCGGGGCTCCCGGCCCAGCGCCCGGTCCACGGCCGCGAGCGCCGCGGGGGCCTCCCCCAGGGCGCGGCAGGCGAGCGCCAGCGCCAGGCAGGCCGAGGCATCGTCCGCCCCGGCCGCCACGATGGCCTCGAACGAACGCCTCGCGAGCGCGGCATCGCCGGACTTGAGGGCCTGCATGCCCTGGCGGGCGAGGGACCTGGCATCGATGGGGGTCGCGGACATGATTCAGATATATTTCCGGAAGCTGGAAATTACCCGCATTGTCGAATAAAATGCCGGGTTTCCGAAACGGTCCCTTCCCGAGCAAAGGAAGTCCCGGTAACCAGGAAGTCCCGGGGAGGGGTGGCTATCCCGTGTGTCCGGAGTCGGCACTCGGCCTGCAAAACGGGCGGCCGCGGGGCCGCCGTGACCGAATGGCGCTCAACGGCGCCCAAGGGGGTGGAGGGTGGTTGCATGAGAAACTACAGGGAGACCCAGAGGAACCCGGCCAAGCACTTGCCGAGCCTCGTCATGGTCGGCCTGCTGCACGTGCTCGTGGGCTACGCCCTGGTGACGGGCCTCGCGCGCAAGGTGGTCGAGGTGATCAAGGCCCCGATCGAGACCAAGATCATCGAGGAGATCAAGAAGCCCCTCGAGGACACGCCTCCGCCGCCGCCGCCGAAGTTCGCGCCGCCGCCTCCGTTCATCCCGCCGCCGGAAGTGAACATCCAGGTGCCGGTGCAGGCGCAGCAGGCGCCCACGATCACGACGGTCACCACCGCCAAGCCGCCGCCCGGCCCGCCGCCGAAGGCCGCCCCCACCCCGGCGCCGCCCGCACCCGCCGGCCCCGTCGTGCGCAAGAACGTGAAGCCCGTGGGCGAGATCGTGCGCCCCGTGTTCCCGCGCCAGGCCATCCGCGACGGCATCCAGTCGGGCAACGTGGTCGCGCACCTCGTGATCCGGCCCGACGGCACCGTGTCGGAAGTCCGGATCATCAGGGCCACGCCTCCCCGCATCTTCGACAAGGAAGTCATCCGGGCGCTCTCGCAGTGGCGGTTCGCGCCGGAAGCGGTCGGCTTCATCGGGGAAGTGGACATCGATTTCAAGCTGACGGACTGACGCTCCGCCGGCCCCCATTCAACTGCAGAACGTCACCAGGAAATTTGGAGGAATTGACATGCACCTGATCCGCCGACTGCCCGCGCTGCTCGCGGCCTTCATCATCGCCTGCGCGCCGGCAGCGCCGCTGGTGTTCTCCACCGCGGCCCACGCCCAGGCGCCGGCGACCGACGCGGCCAAGCCCGCCGAGGCGGCCAAGCCGGCCGACGCGCCGAAGCCCCCGCCGCCCGCCGCCAGCAAGGAGAA
>JBBIJT010000037.1:18649-26814 GCA_037445795.1 Betaproteobacteria bacterium
GATCGAGAACCCGTACGGCCTCGAGGCGCTGTGGAAGCAGGGCGACTTCGTCTCCAAGGGCACGCTGATCATCCTCGTGATCATGTCGATGGGCTCCTGGTACATCATGTTCGTGAAGGTGTACGAGCAGTTCAAGCTGTTCCGCGAGGCGGCGGCCGTGAAGGCGTCGTTCTGGTCCTCGGGCACCGTCGCCGAAGGCGCGGCCGCGATGAAGGAAGGCAGCCCCTTCAAGTTCATCGCCGAAAGCGCCCTCGAGGCCTCCAAGCACCACGAGGGCAAGCTCCTCGAGACGATCGACTACAACGAGTGGGTCACGATGGGCATCCAGCGCGCGGTCGAGAACGTCGGCAGCCGCCTCCAGGACGGCCTCGCGTTCCTGGCGACCGTGGGCTCCACCGCCCCGTTCGTCGGCCTCTTCGGCACGGTGTGGGGCATCTACCACGCCCTCACGGCCATCGGCATCGCCGGCCAGGCCTCCATCGACAAGGTGGCCGGCCCCGTGGGCGAGGCGCTGATCATGACGGCCTTCGGCCTCGCGGTCGCGGTCCCCGCGGTGCTGGGCTACAACTGGCTCGTGCGCCGCAACAAGGTGGCGCTCGAGCACCTTCGCGCCTACTGCGCGGACCTGCACCTGGTCCTCGTGAGCGGCGGCTCGAAGAAGGCGAAGGCCTAGGGCCATGGCAATGACCGTCGGCCAGGGCGCCGAGGAAGACCAGGAGGTGATGGCCGCCATCAACACCACGCCGCTCGTCGACGTGATGCTGGTGCTGCTCATCATCTTCCTGATCACCATCCCGGTCGTCATCCAGCAGGTCCCGATGGAGCTCCCGAAGGAGCGCAACGTCCCCACGCAGACGAAGCCGGAGAACATCACCATCTCCATCAACAAGGACGGCGACCTCTTCTGGGGCATGGAGTACGTGCCGAGCTCGAAGGCGCTCTTCGAGAAGCTCAAGGTCGTCGCGGTGCAGAACCCGCAGCCCGAGATCCACGTGCGCGCCGACGAGAACACGCGTTACGAGTTCGTCGGCCGCGTCGTCGCGACCTGCCAGCGCGCCTCCATCCTCAAGATCGGCTTCATCACGGAGCCCCCTGCCCGCAACTAGGGCGCTCCCTCGAAAGGAAAGACTCATGGGCATGCAAGTCGGCTCAGGCGGCAGCGGCGACCCGGACGTGATGGTCGACATCAACACCACGCCGCTCATCGACGTGATGCTGGTGCTGCTGATCATGCTGATCATCACGATCCCCATCCAGACGCACGCGGTGAAGCTCAACATGCCGGTGGGCACGCCCCCGCCGCCCACGGTGCCGCCGGAGGTGATCCTCGTCGAGATCGACTTCGACGGCACGGTGACCTGGAACGGCGATTCCATCCCGGACCGCCCGACGCTCGACCAGAAGTTCATCAACGCGGCCGCGCAGCAGGTCCAGCCGGAATTCCACCTCCGGCCGAACAAGATCGTGCACTACAAGCACGTCGCGGGCGTGATGGCCTCCGCGCAGAGCCACGGCATCACCAAGATCGGCCTCATCGGGGCCGAGCAGTACATAGACTGACCTGACGCGCAGCCGGGGCCGCGCCAGCAGGCGCGGCCCCGCTCGTTTACGGAACCGGGAGAAGCGCACGATGAACCGCCCCAACTTCCTTCGCGCCGGCGTCGCCGCCGCCGCCCTCTTCCTCGCGAGCATCGGCCCCGCCGCCGCCGAGGAAACCGTGCGCCCCGAAGTGGGCAAGCCCCTCCAGGCCGCCGAGGCGCTGTACAAGGCGAAGAAGCACAAGGAGGCCCTCGCCAAGGTGGCCGAGGCCGATGCGGTCTCCGGCAAGACCGCCTACGAGAGCTACATGGTCCAGCGCACGCGCGGCAGCATCGCGGCCGCGGCGGGCGAGTACGAGACGGCGGCCAGGTCGTTCGAGGCCGTCATCGCCTCGGGCAAGACCGCCGGGGCCGACCAGCTCAGGATGGTCCAGGCCGTGGCCGGGCTCCACTACCAGGCCAAGGACTATCCCAAGGCCGCCCAGTGGGCCCAGCGCTACCTGAAGGAAGGCGGCACCGACCCCGCCATTCGCACCCTGCTGGTCCAGTCCTACGCCCTCACGGGCGACTGCGCGAGCGCGGCGAAAGCGGTGGGCGACGCCGACAACGGGCGCCGCCCCGTCGAGACGGACCTGCAGATCCTGGCCAACTGCTACAACAAGCAGAAGGACTCCACGGGATACGTCGCCGCCATCGAGAAGCTCGTGATGTACTACCCGAAGAAGGAGTACTGGACGGACCTCCTCAACCGCGTGCAGAAGAAGAGCGGCTTCTCCGACCGGCTTTCGCTCGACGTCTTCCGCCTCAAGCTCGCCACGGGCAACGTGAACACCGCCAACGACTACCTCGAGATGGCCCAGCTCGCCATCCAGGCCGGCTTCCCGGCCGAGGCGAAGTCGATCGTCGACAGGGGCTACGACGCGAAGGCCCTCGGCAATGGCAAGGACGCCGAGCGGCACAAGCGGCTGCGCGACCTCGTGGCGAAGACGCTGGCCGAATCGCAGAGGGACCGTGCGCAGGCCGAGAAGGACGCGCTCGCCGACGCCGCCGGCAACGCCCTCGTGTCCGTCGGCTACAACTACGTGGTCGAGGGCGCGCCGCAGAAGGGGCTCGCCTTCATGGAGCAGGGCATCAAGAAGGGCGGGCTCAAGCGCCCCGAGGACGCGAAGCTCCTCCTCGGCGTCGCGCAGTTCCAGGCCGGCGCCAAGTCGCGCGCCATGACGACGTTCAAGGGCGTCCAGGGCCACGACGGCACGGCGGATCTCGCGCGCCTTTGGATGCTCCTCGCCCAGCGCGGCTAGCGCACGCCATCCGGAACGCGACCTCGGCCGACCTCCCGGCCGTCGTCGCGATCTACAACGCCTCGATCCCCGGCCGCCTGGCGACGGCGGATACGTCCCCCGTCACGGTGGACTCCCGCAGGGAGTGGTTCGAGGCCTTCGATCCCGCACGACGCCCCCTCTGGGTGGCCGAGGCGGGCGGCGAGGTCGCCGCCTGGCTCGGGCTGCGGTCGTTCTACGGCCGGCCGGCCTACCACCGCACCGTCGAGGTGGCGGTCTACGTAACCCCGCAGCTCCAGCGGCAGGGCCTCGCCCGCGCGCTGCTCGCCCGGGCCATCGATTCCGCGCCCGGGATGGGCATCGCCACCCTTCTCGCATTCGTCTTCGGCCACAATGAGGCGAGCCTCGCGCTGTTCCGCCGTGCGGGCTTCGCCGACTGGGGGAACCTGCCCCGGGTGGCGGAGCTGGACGGCGTCGAGTGCGACCTCGTCATCCTGGGCAGGCGACTGACACCATGAAAGCCTATCTCGACCTCATGCGCCACGTGCTGGAGCACGGCGCGAAGAAGACCGACCGCACGGGAACCGGCACGCTGTCCGTATTCGGCCACCAGCTGCGCTTCGACCTCTCGGAGCGCTTCCCGCTGGTGACGACGAAGCGCATGCACGTGAAGAGCGTGATCCACGAGCTGCTCTGGTTCCTCCAGGGCTCGACCAACGTGAAGTACCTGCGCGACAACGGCGTGACGATCTGGGACGAGTGGGCCGACGAGCGCGGCGAGCTGGGGCCCGTGTACGGCCACCAGTGGCGCTCCTGGCCGGCACCCGGGGGACGGACGATCGACCAGATGTCCGAGCTGGTCGCGCAGATACGCGCGAACCCCGACTCGCGCCGCCTGATCGTGTCGGCCTGGAACGTGGCGGACATCCCGCGCATGGCCCTCGCGCCCTGCCACGCGCTCTTCCAGTTCTACGTCTGCGACGGGCGCCTGTCGTGCCAGCTCTACCAGCGAAGCGCCGACATCTTCCTCGGCGTGCCCTTCAACATCGCCTCCTATGCGCTTCTCACGATGATGGTCGCGCAGGTGACGGGCCTGAAGCCCGGCGACTTCGTGCACACCTTCGGGGACGCGCACCTGTACCTCAATCACCTCGACCAGGCGAGGGAGCAGCTTTCGCGCGAGCCCCGGCCCCTGCCGGCGATGCGCCTCGACCCCGCGGTGAAGGATCTCTTCGCGTTCCGGTACGAGCACTTCACGCTCGAGGGGTACGACCCCCACCCGCCCATCAAGGCACCCATCGCCGTCTGAGGGCGGCCGCGACGCCATGCTGAAATCGCTCATCGTCGCCCGCGCCCGCAACGGGGTGATCGGCAAGGGCAACGCGATGCCCTGGCACCTGCCGGCCGACCTCGCGCACTTCAAGCGCACGACGCTCGGCCGGCCCGTCATCATGGGCCGCCGCACGTGGGAATCCCTCGGCCGGGCGCTGCCCGGGCGGCGCAACATCGTGGTGAGCCGGACGCCGGCCTTCGCCGCGCCGGGCGCCGAGGTCGCGCCCTCGCTCGCCGAGGCCTGGCGCCTCGTGGCGGGCTCCGAGGAAGCCTTCGTGATCGGCGGGGCCCAGCTCTACGGGCAGGCCCTTCCCGACGCCGACAGGATCTACCTCACCGAGGTCGAGGGCGAGGTCGAGGGCGACACGTTCTTCCCCGAGCCGGACCCCGCGGACTGGCGCGCTTCCACGCTCGGCGAGCACCCCGCCGACGAGCGCCACCGGTTCGCGCTGCGCTTCCTGCTCCTCGAGAGGCGGCGCCCGGCCGGGGCCCGTTGACACGGCGCAACCCGCGTCCGCGGCGCGCCCCTAGACTGTACCGGTGCCAGACACCCGCTCCCCGGTAGTCCCTCCCTGTGCCCACTGCGGCAAGCCGGCACCGGCCGCGCTCGTCCGTCCGGGGCCGGACGGCGCGCCCCTGGTGTTCTGCTGCGCCGGGTGCGCCGGGCTGCACGGGCTGGCCGCCGCCGTGGCCGCGCCCCCCGTCCCGCCTCCCGAGCCCGCCCCGACCGAGGTCGAGACCGTCTTCGACGTCGAGGGCGTGAGCTGCGCGGCCTGCGTGACCCGTGTGGAGTCCGCCCTGGGAAGGCTCCCGGGCGTGGCCGAATCCAGCCTCAACCTGGCCACCCGCCGCGTGCGCATCCGCCACGCACCGTCGGCCACCCGAGAGCAGCTCGCCGCCGTGATCGCCCGGGCGGGGTACCGGGCGCGCCTGCCGGGGCGCGACCCGAAGGCCATGCGCCGCGCCGAGGAGCGGCGCGCGCTCTGGCGCCTGTCCGTGGCCGGGTTCGCGATGATGCAGATCATGATGTTCGCGTTCCCGGCGTACATGGACGACGGGGGTTCGCTCCCGTGGGACCAGGCGCGGCTCCTCAACATCGCGAGCCTCCTCGTCACGGTGCCCGTCCTGCTCTTCTCGTCCGGGCCCATCTTCCGCGCGGCCTGGCACGGCATCGCGGCGCGCGCGCCGGGGATGGACGTGCCGGTGGCGCTCGGCATCGTGGTGAGCTTCGTCGCCAGCCTGTACGGCACGTGGGCGGGCGGCGAGGTCTATTACGACTCCATCACCATGTTCGTGTTCTTCCTGCTGACGGGCCGCTACTTCGAGGCGCGCGCGCTGTCGGGCACGGTCGACGCGGCCGACTCGCTGGCGCAGCTGCTGCCGCGCCGGGCCTGGAGGCTCGTGGGCGAGGAGCGGACGGAAACGGACCCCTCCGTGCTGGTTCCCGGCGACCGCGTCGCCATCCCGGCCGGAGAGGCCGCGCCGGCCGACGGCACGGTCCTCGAGGGAGCCACCGAGTTCGACGAATCGCTGCTCACCGGGGAGACCTACCCGGTGCAGAAGGCGGCGGGGGCCATGGTGCTGGCCGGGAGCATCAACCTCGAGTCGCCGGTGACCGTCCGGGTGGACCGGGCCCCCGGGGAAGCCACGCTCGAAGTGATCCGCCGGCAGATGGAGCGCGCCGCATCCCGCAAGCCGCACTGGGCCCTCGTGGCCGACCGGATCGCGAGCCATTTCGTGGTCGGGGTCGTGGCGCTCGCCATCCTCGGCGCGATCGCGTGGTGGTTCATCGACCCGTCGAAGGCCCTTTGGGTGGCCGTCGCCACCCTCGTGGTGACTTGCCCTTGCGCCCTGTCGCTCGCCACTCCCGTGGCCCTCACGGCATGCGTGAACGCGTTGTCGCGCCACGGCATCCTGGTGACCAGCGGACGCGCCATCGAGGCGCTCGCCTCGGCCACGCACCTCGTGTTCGACAAGACCGGCACCCTCACCACGGGGCGGATGCACCTGCGGGAAGTGGAGATCCTGGGCGACGTCGACCGCCAGGGCTGCCTCGCGCTGGCCGCCTCCCTCGAGTCCGCCCTCTCGCACCCCATCGCGCACGCCCTCGTGAAGGCACGGCCCGGCGGCGTGACGATTCCCGAGGCCACGGCCATCCGGGCCATCGCGGGGTCCGGTGTCGAGGCCCAGGTCGGCGGCAGGACGATCCGCGTCGGCTCGCCCGCCTTCTGCGCGGATATCGCGGGGTCCCCGTTCCCCTGCCCCGTCGACTCGTCCGAGCCGGTGGCCACGCTCGCGTCCCGAGGTCAATGGCTCGCTGCTTTCCACTTCGAGGACGCCCTGCGTCCGGAGTCGCGCGAGCTCGTCTCGAGAGTCCGCGCGGCCGGCTGCGAGGTGGTCCTGCTGTCCGGCGACCGCGCCCCCGTCGTCGATCGCGTGGCCGCCAGCCTCGGAATCGCCGAGCGCGTCGCCGGCGCGAGCCCCGAGGAGAAGGCGCGCCGCGTCGAGGCCATGGCCGCCGCCGGTGCCGTGGTCGCCATGATCGGGGACGGCATCAACGACGCCCCGGTGCTCGCCCGCGCGCAGGTCTCCATCGCCCTCGCGAGCGGCGCGGCCCTCGCGCAGTCCCAGGCCGACCTGGTGGTGGCGAACCCCTCGCTCCTCGCCATCGGCGAGGCGATAGAGCTCGCGCGGAGCACCCGGCGCATCATCCGCCAGAACATCGGATGGGCGATCGCCTACAACGCGGTCACGCTGCCCCTCGCCCTGGGCGGGTTCCTCACGCCCTGGCTGGCGAGCGTCGGCATGTCGCTTTCGTCGCTCCTGGTCGTGGCAAACGCGCTGCGGCTGCTGCGCGGGGCCGGCGCGCGCGACAACGGCCACGCCGGGGTCGGCGCCGAGCCCGCTTCCGCCAACATGTAGGCCGACCCCGAGCGCCGCCTGCCATGGACATCCTCTACCTCCTGATCCCGGTGAGCATCGTGATCGTGTTCGTGATCGGGGTCGTGTTCTTCTGGGCGATCTCGAGCGGGCAGTTCGACGAGCTGGACCGGGAGGGCAGGAAGGTGGTCGACGACGAGGAGCACCGATCACAATATAAGTAGTGACTTATTGACCAGGATCAAGCCCCGCGGGGGTGCCGCGGCTATAGTCGGCGCGGGAGTCGCGGTTGCGAATCTAGGTGGTTCTTTACGCCAGTTTCAGGGGGGTTTACATGAACGAAGCGCAATACAACTACAAGGTCGTGCGCCAATTCGCGGTCATGACCGTGATCTGGGGCATCGTCGGGATGCTGGTCGGGGTGATCATCGCCTCGCAGCTCGCGTGGCCGGCCCTGAACTTCGACATCCCGTGGCTCACCTACGGACGGCTGCGCCCGCTGCACACGAACGCCGTCATATTCGCGTTCGGCGGCTCGGCGCTCTTCGCGACCTCCTACTACTGTGTCCAGCGCACGTCCCACGTGCGGCTGTTCGGAGGCCCGCTCGCCGCGTTCACCTTCTGGGGCTGGCAGGTGGTGATCCTCGCCGCCGCGATCACCTTGCCGCTCGGCTACACGACGAGCAAGGAATACGCCGAGCTGGAGTGGCCCATCGACATCCTCATCGCGGCGGTGTGGGTCTCCTACGCCATCGTCTTCTTCGGAACGCTGGCCACGCGCAAGGTGAAGCACATCTACGTGGCCAACTGGTTCTTCGGCGCCTTCATCCTCACCATCGCGGTACTGCACATCGTGAACAGTGCCGAGGTGCCCGCAGGCTTCCTCAAGTCCTACTCGGCCTACGCGGGCGTCCAGGACGCCATGGTGCAGTGGTGGTACGGCCACAACGCCGTGGGCTTCTTCCTCACCGCGGGCTTCCTCGGGATGATGTACTACTTCATCCCCAAGCAGGCCGGCCGCCCGGTCTACTCCTACCGCCTGTCCATCGTGCACTTCTGGGCCCTCATCTTCACGTACATGTGGGCGGGCCCGCACCACCTGCACTACACCGCCCTGCCGGACTGGGCGCAGTCG
>JBBIJT010000038.1:0-26780 GCA_037445795.1 Betaproteobacteria bacterium
CTCGAACTGGAACCGCTCCTCCGCCTTCGCCCCCTTCAGTGATGGCTCGAGATACGCCCGGATCACCTTCAGCGAATCCGGATTGAGGTCGTCCATCATGTTCCCCGTCGCCTTCCCCGGCGCCGGCACCTTGAACAGGCGGTCGTAGAGCCGCACCTCGGCCTCGTAGGCCTCCGCGGCCGACACCCAGTGGATCACGCCCTTCGTCTTGTAGTTGTTGGCGCCGGGCGTGCCGCTCTTCGAGTCGGGGAAGTACTCGCACCGGACTTCCACGATGCGGCCGGAGGCGTCCTTTGTGCAGCCGGTGCACTTCACCACGTAGCCGTACTTGAGGCGGACGGTATTGCCGGGAAATAGCCGGAAGTAGCCCTTGGGCGGAATCTCCTGAAAATCCTCGCGCTCGATCCACAGCTCGCCCGAGAACGGCATCGAGCGCTTGCCCCAATCAACCTTCTGCGGGTGGTTGGGCGCGAGGCATTCTTCGGTTTGCCCGGCGGGGTAGTTGGTGATGACGAGCTTCAGCGGGTCGAGCACGGCCACGCGACGAGGCGCCACCTCGTTCAGGTGCTCGCGCATGCAGTCCTCGAGCACGGAAGGGTCGATGGAGTTGTCGGCCTTCGAGACGCCGATGCGTTCGGCGAACATCCGGAATCCCTCCGGCGTGAACCCGCGCCGGCGAGCGCCCACCAGCGTGGGCATCCGCGGATCGTCCCAGCCGTCCACGTACTTCTCCTGCACGAGCTTGAGCAGGAAGCGCTTGCTCATCACCGTGTAGGTCATGTTGAGGCGCGAGAACTCGATCTGCTGCGGCAGGGGGCGCTGCAGCATGCCGTGCTGCGCGAGCCTCTCCAGCACCCAGTCGTAGAACGGGCGCTGGTCCTCGAACTCGAGGGTGCAGATGGAGTGCGTGATGTTCTCCAGCGCGTCCTCGATGGGGTGCGCGTAGGTGTACATCGGGTACACGCACCACTTGTCGCCCGTGCGGTGGTGGGTCGCGCGCTTGATGCGGTAGATCGCCGGGTCGCGCATGTTGATGTTGGGCGAGGTCATGTCGATCTTCGCGCGCAGCACGTGGGCGCCGTCGGCGTGCTTGCCGTCGCGCATCTCGCGGAAGAGGGCGAGGTTCTCAGCGGGCGTGCGGCCGCGGTAGGGCGAGTTGACGCCGGCCTCGGTGAGCGTGCCGCGGTTGGCGCGCATCTCCTCGGCGCTCTGCGAGTCCACGTACGCGTCGCCGTGCTCGATGAGGCACTCGGCGAACTCGTACATGAGGTCGAAGTAGTCGCTCGCGAAGTACAGGTACTCGTCCTTCTTCCCGAAGTCGAAGCCCAGCCACTTCACGGCGCCGATGATGGAGTCGACGTACTCCTGCTCCTCCTTCTCCGGGTTGGTGTCGTCGAAGCGCATGTGACAGATGCCGCCGTACTCCTGCGCCAGCCCGAAGTTGAGGCACACCGACTTGGCGTGCCCGATGTGCAGGTAGCCGTTGGGCTCCGGGGGGAAGCGCGTGCGGATCTTCGCGGGGTCGAGCGGCGCGTCCCTGTGGACCTCGAGCTTGCCGGGCCTGCCGCCCCAGCGGCGCTGGGCGTACTTGCCCGAGGCCAGGTCGGCCTCGATCCGCTGCTTGATGAAGTTGGTGATGTGGGCGCTTTCGGGCGCGCCTTTGGCGTCGTTGGGCATGGTCGGGATGCGGTTTGCTGCGCTGCGCAAACCGCTATTTTGTCCGATTCCCTTCCTTTTGGGACGGTTCTGTGGAACCGGTCCTCGGACCGGTTCCACAGAACCGTCCCAAAACGCCGTAACATCGGCGGCGTGAAGCCCCTTTCCGGCCTCGACGCGGCGTTCCTCCACCTCGAGACGCCCGAGACCCCGATGCACGTGGGGTCGCTGCACCTGTACCGGGTGCCGGCCCGCGCCCGCGCCTCCTTCCACGAGCGCGTCCGCCGCCACGTCGAGAGCCGGCTGCACCTGGTGCCGGTGTTCACGCGCCGGATCGCCTCGCTCCCCTTCGACATCGCGAGCCCCGTCTGGACTCGCGATCGCGCCGTCGACCTCGACTGGCACATCCGGCGCGTGCGGCTCCCGAAGCCCGGGACGATGGCGCAGCTCGAGGCCCTGGTCGCGAAGCTGCACTCGGAGCTCCTCGACCGCGACCGTCCCCTGTGGCGCTTCCACGTCATCGAAGGCCTCGCGACGGGCGAGGTCGCGTGGTACTCGAAGATCCACCACGCGACCCTGGACGGCGCGGCGGGCGTGAAGCTTGCCGAGGCGCTCCTCGACGCGACGCCGAAAGGGCGCAAGGTACCGAAGCCCGCGCCGCGCGAGCTGGAGGAATCGCCGGGCATGGGGGAGCTGGCGGGCGCGGCCATCGCGAAGAGCGTGGCCGAGTACGGCAAGGTGCTTCGCGCTGTCCCGGACGCCGCGCGCATCGTCGGCGGCAGCCTCGCCGCGCTCTTCTCGCTCGTCGCGCCACCCGGCGGGAAGCGCCGCGGCCTGCCCATCGGCCCCGCCACGCGCTTCAACGTGCCCATCGGGGCGGCGCGCGTGTTCGCGACCGCGTCCATCCCGCTCGACGAGGTCAAGGCCGTCGCGAAGCGCCACGGGGCCACGGTGAACGACGTGGTGCTCGCCCTCGTGAGCGGTGCCGCGCGCTCGTACCTCGTCGCCAGGCGGGCGCTCCCGCCGGAGCCGCTGGTCGCGGCCATGCCGGTCTCCCTTCGCGCCGAGGGCGACTCCATCTACTCCACCCGCGCGACGATGGTGCTCGCGAACCTCGCCACCCATCTCGCCCACCCGAAGGCGCGCCTGGACGCGATCAGGGCCTCGGCCGCGAACGCGAAGGCGCTCACGCTCCGGGCGAAGTCGATCATCCCGATGGACCTGCCCGCCATCGGCGCGCCGTGGGTTCTCTCGGGCATCGCCCGCGCCTACGGCTACGCGCAGGGCGTGAAGGCCTTTCCGCCGCTCGCGAACCTCGTGGTGTCCAACGTGCCCGGCCCGCAGGCGCCGCTCTACCTCGCCGGCGCGCGCATGCTCACGTGGTGGCCCATCTCCATCGTCGAGCACGGCCTGGGGCTCAACGTCACCGTCGAGAGCTACTGCGGCTCGCTCGACTTCGGGCTCGTCGCGGCGAAGGAGGCGATGCCCGACGTGCGCAAGCTGGCCGACGCGCTGTACGATGCGCACGGGGAACTGAAGAAGATGCGGGGATGAAGCAGACGCACCACCTCGAGCACTGGTACGACTACGGCCTGATGCGAGCGCCGGGGATGGTCCGCCTGGCCCTGGAATGGCGGGCCCCGTGGGAATACGGCGTCTCGATGCTCCTGAAGCCCCTCCTCGGGCAGGCGCCGAAGGGCGATGGCCATCCCGTCCTCCTCTTCCCCGGCCTCCTCGCCTCCGACCGGACCACGTCGCCGCTGCGCGCCTTCCTCAAGGAGCGGGGCTACGTGCCCTATGGCTGGGAGCTCGGCACCAACAAGGGCCCGCGCGAGGGCGTCCTGGAGGCCTGCCGCAACAGGCTCGCCGCCATCCACAAGCGCCACCGGCGCAAGGTCTCGCTCCTTGGCTGGAGCCTGGGCGGCATCTACGCGCGCGAGTTCGCGAAGGAGTCGCCGAAGGCGGTGCGACTCGTGATCACGCTGGGCACGCCCTTCACGGGGCACCCCAAGGCCACCAACGCCTGGCGCGTGTACGAGAAGGTCACCGGGCACCGCATCGGCACCGCCGACATCCACGCGCCGCTGCGCGTGCCGCCGCCCGTGCCCACCACGTCGATCTTCAGCCGCACCGACGGCATCGTCGCCTGGCAGTGCAGCATCGAGAAGCCCGGGCCCATGCACGAGAACATCGAGGTCGAGGCGAGCCACCTGGGCCTCGGCTTCAACCCTCTCGCCTGGTACGCCATCGCCGACCGCCTGGCGCAGCCGGAGGGCCGCTGGAAGCCCTTCGACCGTGGCGGCGGGCGCTCCTGGTTCTACCGCGATCCGAAGCGGCCCGGATGGTACTAGGCGGGCCGTGTCCTTCGTAAAGGCGAACGGCGTCTCCCTCGCGGTCGAGGGGAGCGGCCCGGCCTCGGCGCCGGCCATCCTCCTCGTGATGGGGCTCGGCATGCCCCTCGTCTTCTGGTCCGACGAGTTCATCGACGGGCTGCTCGCCGCCGGCTTCCGGGTCGTGCGCTTCGACAACCGCGACTGCGGGCGCTCGTCGCGCATCGAGGGGGGGCCCCACACGCCCATTCCCCTCGCGATGGCCCGGTCGGTGCTGGGTGCCGAGGTGCACGCGCCCTACACGCTCGCGGACATGGCGGCGGACGCCATCGGCGTGCTCGATGCGCTGAAGATCGACCGCGCCCACGTCGTGGGCGTCTCGCTCGGGGGCATGGTGGCGCAGGTGCTCGCCGTGCGGCATCCGGAGCGCGTGGCGAGCCTCACTTCCATCATGTCGTCGAGCGGCAACCCCTTCGTGTCGATGGCGAAGCCCCGCGCGCTGGGCGCGATCCTGCACCGGCCGGCGGACCCCCGCGATCCCGCCAGCGTCACGGACCACCTGGTGCACGTGATGGAGGTGATCGGCAGCCCCCGCTTCCCCGCCGACTCCAAGGCGCTTCGCGCGCAGTGCGAGCGGGTGGCGAAGCGTGGCTACGACCACCATGGCATCGCGCGGCAGATGCTCGCGGTGCTCGCCTCGGGAGACCGCCGGCACGAGCTGGAGACGATCCGCGTGCCCACGCTCGTCGTCCACGGCACGGACGACCCGCTCATGCCGAAGGCGGCCGGCCGCGAGGTGGCGCGCCTCGTCCCCGGCGCCACGCTCCTCGAGCTGGACGGCATGGGCCACGACCTGCCGTCGCCCCTGCTGCCCGAGATCCTCGCCGCCATCGTCGCCCACTGCCGCTAGCCCGGTACCAGGTACACGTACCTGGTACGTCACTTCAGTGCGGCGCGGAGGTCCTTGAGGGTGGCGAAGGGGCCGGGCAGCTTCGTCGCGCCGAAGCGCAGCGAGGTGTGGGCCTGGCCCTTGGAGGTCGGCGGGGGACCGAACTTCCAGGCGGTCCATCCCGCGAGGCTCATGGTCTCGTCCATCGCGCGGCACTTCTGCGAGCCGCTCGCCCTGCCGGAGAACGACCAGCGCGCCTTCTCGCCGGGCTTCGATCCGCCGGGCGCCTCCACCTCGAGCTGGAACGAGACGGTGCCCGCATCGATGCGCACCAGCTTGCCCTTGAGGCTCCACGGCGCGTTGAACCCGGCGTTGGCAGTCGGCGTCGAGACGGCGAGCGCGGCCTGCGCGTCCCCGGCGCTCACCGCACGGCTGCCCGTGAGCGAGGCGGGCCCGCCCGGGAGCGCGGCATCGAGCATCTGCGCGAGGAGCTTGAGCTGCAGGACGGCGACGTCGAGCGGGTCCATCTCGAAACCCGGCTCGGGCGTGAAGCCCCTTGCCGCCATGCCCTGCCCGCCGACGAGCACGATGGACCCCTTCGTGCGGCCCTTCGCGCCCGGCGTGTCGAAGTCGAGGATCACGTCGGCCGGATCCGCGAACGACTGGAACTTCCAGGTGCCGGTCCCGCCCTGCGGCACCTTCGCGCTGAGCGTGTAGTCCGCGAACTCCGACCACGGCGAGGGCGCGGACTTCTGCGCGCCCGCTCCGATGGGTGGGTGGCTGGGGGGCATCGCCGGCCCGGCCGGCGCGGGCGACTGCGCCACGGCAAGCATTGGCAGGCAGGCGAGCGCGGCTGCGAGGATCGGAATGGCTCTCATGGTGGGCGCCATTCTGCCCGAATTCGCCGCCTTTCCACGGGGTATAGTGGGAGCCGATTCGCGGCGCACGAACCGCGGGCGGCGGAACTCTTCCCAGGGGAGCGCAATGGAACCACTCAAGACGTCTTCCGACGTCCTCTTCATCCTGCTCGGCGCGATCATGGTGCTCGCGATGCACGCGGGCTTCGCGTTCCTCGAGCTCGGCACCGTGAGGCGCAAGAACCAGGTCAACGCGCTGATGAAGATCCTCGTCGACTTCTCGGTGTCGACGATCGCCTACTTCTTCGTGGGCTACTCGATCGCCTACGGCACCAGCTTCTTCGCCGGCGCCGAGAGCCTCGCGGCGAAGAGCGGCTACGAGCTGGTGAGGTTCTTCTTCCTGCTCACCTTCGCGGCGGCCATCCCCGCCATCGTCTCGGGCGGCATCGCGGAGCGCTCGCGCTTCAACCCGCAGATCATGGCCACCTTCGCGCTGGTGGGCTTCCTCTACCCCTTCTTCGAGGGGATCGCGTGGAACCAGGCGCTGGGCTTCCAGGGCTGGGCCAAGGCAGCGCTGGGCGCCGAGTTCCACGATTTCGCGGGCTCCGTGGTGGTCCACGCCGTGGGCGGATGGGTGGCGCTCGCGGCGGTGCTCCTGCTCGGGGCGCGCCACGGGCGCTACACGAAGGACGGCCGCGTCGTGGCCTTCCCGCCCTCCAGCATCCCGTTCCTCGCGCTGGGCGCGTGGGTCCTGTCGGTGGGCTGGTTCGGGTTCAACGTGATGAGCGCCCAGACCATCGACAAGATCACGGGGCTCGTGGCCGCCAACTCCCTCATGGCCATGGCCGGCGGGACGATCGCGGGCCTCGTCGTGGGGCGCAACGACCCGGGGTTCGTGCACAACGGCCCGCTGGCCGGCCTCGTGGCGGTCTGCGCGGGCTCCGACGTGATGCATCCGCTCGGAGCGCTCGCGACCGGGGCCGTGGCGGGCGGGCTCTTCGTGGTCATGTTCAACGCCACGCAGAACCGGCTTCGCATCGACGACGTGCTGGGCGTTTGGCCGCTGCACGGCCTGTGCGGCGCGTGGGGCGGCATCGCCTGCGGCATCTTCGGCTCGAAGGCGCTGGGCGGCATGGGTGGCGTGTCGTTCGCGAGCCAGCTCGCCGGCACCGCGCTGGGGGTGACCATCGCGTTCGCGGGCGGCTTCCTGATCTACGGCGCGCTTCGCGCGACCGTGGGCATCCGGCTCGACCCGGAGGAGGAATTCGAGGGGGCGGACCTCTCCATCCACAAGATCTCGTCGACGCCGGAACGCACGGAGCGCGACGACTGACTACGGGGGCGCCACCTCCCGCATGCAGGTCTCGAGCATCGTCGTGCGAAGCGCGATGCTCTCGCACACCCGGGCGAGGTTCGGGTGGGTGGCCGCGATCTCCTCCTCGACCGGCTCCCACTCGCGCACCTTCGCTTCCCACGCCGGCGTGTCGGTGTTGGCCTGGCGGCGGCCGATCTCCACCAGCGCCTGGAGCGCGGACGAGGCGCCCATGCTGAGGTGCGCCCCGCGCGTGCCGCCTTCCATGTGCCCGCTGAGCATGGTGCCCTGCTCCCGGACCCAGGCGCGGATGGCCGGGTCGCTCGCGGTCGCGTAATAGGCCCTCGCGAGGTTCTTCACGATCATCGCCCGCGCCGGGAACGATCCGTAGCCGGTGATGCTGTAGGTCGTGCCGGCGTAGGCCTGCATGGCCCACTCGAGGCGCGTGATCCCTTCGGCGCGCCGGCCGCGCTCGATGAGCAGCACTCCGTAGTTGTTGGCGAGGCGGTGGCGGCTGCTCGCCGTGCGAAGACGCTCGGGGTAGGCCTCGAACAGGCGCTCGTAGTGCGGCAGGGCGAGCTCGGGCTTGCCCATGCGCGCGGCCGCCTCGGCCGCGCAATCGACCGCGGTGATCGCGCCGGTGCCTCCGGCCCGGTCCGCGTACCTGAACGCGGTGTCGCAGGCGGCGAACACCTCGGCCCAGCGGTTCAGCTCCCACTTCGTCGAGGCGAGCTTCATTGCCTCTTCGTAGCTCGCGGGCTCCGCGGGCCCGGAGGGCGCGCGGCCGCAGGCCGCCAGCAGCATCGCGACGGCGGCGAGGAGCGGAATGGGCGATCGCATGGGGGATCCGCGCGCCGCCCGTCAGGGCAGGAACGGATCGGTCTCCCAGTGGAAGCCGAGGGACCAGTAGCGGTCTTCCTTCGCGCCGCCCGATCGCGTGACGTAGGTGAGGTCCACGTCGAACTTCTCGAACAGCGTGTAGCGCCCGCCGGCGCGGAAGAAGGGGTTGCGCGAGTTCTCGCCGAAGCCCTCGGCGAGCAGCGTGAGGCGCTCGCTCACCGGCTTCTCGACGGCCACGCCCCAGAGCGTCAGGTTGCGGCCCTCGGCGCGGTTGCGCGTCGTGCCGAGGTTGAGGTGCACGAGCGCGCGCGAGTCCTTGTCCTGGCCGAGCCCGAAGCTCAGCGGCACGATGAGGTAGGGGTCGCCCCAGCCGTTCTTCTCCTCGCGGTCGAGGAGGCGCGTGAGCCCCGCGACGAGGCCGATGCCCCAGTCGCCGTCGTCCACGCTCCTGAAGGCGTGCTTCCCCTGCACGAACGTGGCGGAAGTCCTGCTGCCGGCGCCCTCGGGCCGGGTCCGCACGGCGCCCGCCTGCCACTCCACGCCGAAATGGCCGCAGGCGGGAACGAAGGCGAACAGGGAGTCGCCGGCGCGCGTGCGGTCCACCCAGGACTCGAGCTGGCACGCCTTGTCGTCGAGCGTGGAGGCGTCCTCGGTGCTGAGGGGGCGGCCCGCGAGGGCTAGGGCGGGAACGAGGGTCGCGAGGAGGAGGAGTCTTCTCATGCCGGGTTTCCGCGCGCCCCGGGCGGGGCGCTCGTGGCGAAGGATAGCGGAAACCGGGAATTGCCCCTCACCCCCGCCCTCTCCCAAGGGAGAGGGAGATCTCTGCTCCCCTCTCCCTCCGGGAGAGGGGTCGGGGGTGAGGGGAGTGCTGCCGCTTACCGCCGCGGGCAGGTATTGATGCCGAGCAGCGGATAGAAGGGGCAGAAGCCGAAGGTCCCGGTCGCGAGCGGGACGAGGCCGAGGAGGCCCCAGTAGCGGGCGGGGCCGTCGCCGAGGGCGAAGAAGGCGAGCAGGCCGATACCGGCCACGATGCGAAGGGCTTTGTCGATGCCGCCGACGTTGGCTTTCATGGGAGCGCTCCTTGGGATGGTTAGGTGACGAGGCGAAATCTACGGGCGGCCGCGCGGCCCGTCTGTAACCCAGGTTACACAGCGCTTCAGCGCCCGGCGGCGAGCGATTCCAGTCCCGCGCCGTCCACCACCTCGATGCGCCCCCGCCCGAGGCTCACCAGCCCGCGGTCCTCGAAGTCGCTGAGGAGCCGGCTCACGATCTCGCGCACGCTTCCCAGCTCCGACGCGATGTCCTGGTGCCGGGCCTCGACTCGCGGGCCGTGCGCGAGGAGGTGCGCGGCGAGGCGCTGGTCCAGGCGGCGGAAGGCGACTTCCTCGACCAGGGTCATGAGCTCCCCGATGCGATCGGCGAAGAGGGCGTGGACGTAATCCCGGAAGCCGGGCGCGCCGGCCATGAGCGCGTCGAATAGATCGCGCGGGATGGCCACCAGCGTCGTCTGCGCTTCCGCGATGCCGGTGGCCGCGTAGGCGCGCCGCGCCAGCAGGCAGCTCGAGGTGAGCAGGCAGCTCTGCCCGGGGCCCACGCGGTAGAGGACGATCTCGCGCCCCGTGGGCGAGAGCTTGGCCACCTTCACGCGGCCCTCGATCACGAGCGGAAACGCGCCGCACGGGCTGCGCTCGTCGAACAGGTGCGCGCCCGGGGGCGCCGTCATCACCTGGCATTCCGCCGCGAGGCGATCGGCAAGACCGGGAGGAAGAGCGGCGAGCGTCGGAAAGCTCGCCCGGGCGCGGCCGAGCGCCTCGGCGAGCGGCGGGACAGGCATGCTAGTTGGGCGCGATGGACCGCGACAACGCTTCCGTGAGCGGGCGCGTGGTCGGGCGCGAGCGCACGCCGGCGATCCAGTCCGCGGGCACGGCGAAATTGAGGTTCTGCCCGGTGCGGTGCTGGAAGGTCATGATGCCCACGAGCCGCCCGTAGGCGTCGAACAGCGGGCCGCCCGAGGAGCCGGGAGAGATGGGAGCCGTGGTCTGGATCACGCGCCCCTGCGGCAGGTCGCGCATGCCGGACACGATGCCGTCGCTGATCGTGAGGTCGAGCCCCTGCGGCGCGCCGATGGCGTACACCTTCTGGCCGGTCTTGAGCGTCTCGGCGGACCCGATGGTCACCGCGGGCGTGCTGAGCCCGGACACCGAAAGGCGGCACAGGTCGTATTCCTCGTCGGCGACCTCGACGCTCGCGGAGTACTGCTCGGCGCCGACCTTGACGGTGAGGCTGCCGCCCGCGGTCGCCACGTGGCAGTTGGTGATGACGGAGCCGGAGCCGATCACCACGCCGCTGCCCAGCCCCACGGCGCGTCCGGACACGTCGTAGACGGTGATGCGGGCGGTGCTGGGCGAGAGGAGGGTGAAGAGTTCCTCGGCGCTCTTGGGCTCGAGGGAGGCGGGGGCGGCCACCATGGCGACGGGAGCGGAGGGGGCGGCGGGCGCGGCCTCGGGGCGCAGCTCGCGCTGCGCGACGATCGTCGGCGCGGGCTTGGGTGGCGAGCGGGAAACCCAGAAGGCGAGCACGGCGATGGAGAGCGCGGCGCCGGTGAGCACGTACTTGTTCTTCCAGACCGGGGGCGTCTCTTCCTCGTCCGGCTCGAGGACGAGGTCCGGGTTCTGCGCGGTCTCCTTCGCCGCGGCCTTTTCGGCCATGGTCACGAGCTTGGCGTCGTAGGCGGCGCGCTCGTTGGGCATGCAGAGGATGTGGTACGCCTCGTTGACGAGGTTCACCTCGTTGGGGTCGGCGTGGGGATTGCGGTTGAGGGCGTCTATCCTCGCCTTGTACGCGATGCCGATGTCGTAGGCGTTCGCGTCCTTCGCGACGCCCAGGATGTCGTAGAGGGTTCGCTTGCGGGGGGGCGGGGGTGCCGGGGGGGTGGCCATGACCCCAATGATCCGGCTTTTGTACCCGGGCCGGCAATGGGGGGACGTGGCACACTCGGGGGCATGATCACCCTGGAGCGCCACCTCGCCGCCTTGGCCTGCCAGAACGCCTGGGCCAACCACCGGCTCCTGAAGGCCTGCGCGCGGCTTTCGCAGGAGGAGTTCGAGGCGCGGCGGACGAGCTTCTTCCCTTCCCTCAAGGCGACCCTGAACCACATCGTCACGGTGGACTGGATGTACGCCGACGCGATGGAGCGCGCCATGGCCGGGCGCGAGCCCCACCCGGACATCGGCAGCTTCTACGAGCCCGAGGAGCCCTTCGCCACGGTGGCGGAGCTCGCGCCCGCGCAGCTCGCCGTGGACCGCCGCCTCATCGCGCTCTGCGAGTCGCTGGGGGCGACGGACCTCGAGCGCCCCGTGGCGATCCTGCGGCGCAAGGGTCGCGTGGAGGAGCGGATGCATCGCCTCCTCGCGCACGTGTTCGGGCACCAGATCCACCATCGCGGGCAGGCGCACGCGATGCTGGCCGGCACACCGGTCGCCCCGCCCCAGCTCGACGAGTTCTTCTGCGCCAACGAGGCGGACCTGCGCGCCGCGGAGTTCGCGGAGCTCGGCTTCTCCGAGGAGTGGATCTGGCGGGAGTGACTCACTCGCCGAAGGCGTAGCAGTCCATGCCGAGCGAGCCCATGTCGAAGCCCAGGGCCAGCCGCCGCGCGGGAGAGCCGCCCGCGCCCAGGGCCACGAAGAACGGCGCGACGTGCTCCTCGGTGGGGTGCGCGCGCTCGGCGTGGGGGGCGTGGCGCCGGTAGTCGGCCAGCTCGTCGACCGCGCCCGCCTCGGCCCGGCCCGCCATCCACTCGTTGAACTCGAGCGCCCAGGGCGTGACGTTCTCGGGCCGGGCGTCCCAGTCGAGCTCGCCCAGGTTGTGCACGATTCCGCCGGAGCCGATCACCAGCACGCCCTCCTCGCGCAGCGGCGCCAGCGCCCGCCCGATCTCGACGTGGTGGCGGGCCCCGAGCTCCGACTGGACCGAAAGGGGAGTCACGGGAATGTCGGCGTCGGGATACATCCAGCGCAGCGGCACCCAGCCGCCATGGTCGATGCCGCGCTCGGGATCGACGGCGGGGTGCTGCCCGATGGCGCCGAGCAGCTCCTCCGTGCGGCGGGCGAGCCGCGGATCGCCGGGCGGCTCGTAACGCATGCGGTAGAGGTGCTCCGGGAACCCGGAAAAATCGTGGATCGTCTCGAGCCGCTTCGCCTCCGACACGGCCGGGAAGGGCGTGTCCCAGTGCGCCGACACGAGCAGGATCGCGCGCGGCCGGCCCAGGACGACGGCAAGCTCGGCCCAGGTGTGGGTATAGGCGTTGTTGGTGGTCGCGAGGGTGGGCGCGCCGTGCGAGAGGAAGAGGGTCGGGAGGGTCATGTCGTCCGGTTCGGGAAGGCAGCGACGTGCCCGCGGCGCTCGTCCACCGCCGCGAGGAAGCCGATCGCGATGACGAAGAATACCCCCGTCGCGAGGATCGCGAGGCGGTGGTTGCCGCCGGTGGCCCAGGTGACCGCCCCGTAGGTGACGGGGCCGAGGATCGAGGCGAGGCGCGTGGCCACGCCCCACAGGCCGAAGAACTCGCCGCTTCGGTCCGGGGGCGAGAAGTAGGACACCAGCGCGCGCCCGGCCGACTGCGAGGAGCCCATCGCGAGGCCGGCGAGGTTGGCCGCCACCCAGAACACGGCCGGCGTCGTCGCGAGCCACGCGACGGCGATCATCGCGAGCCACGCGTAGAGCGTCACGCGCAGCGCCCGCACCTTGCCGATGCGGTCCTGGGCGTAGCCGAAGCCGAAGGCGCCCACCGCCGCGGTCACGTTCACCGCCAGGACGAGGAGGATCGTGTCCTTCGTCCGGAATCCCATCACCTGCTCGGCGTAGATCGCGGCGAGCGCGATCACCGTCGCCACGCCCGCCTGGTAGAACGTGCCGCACGCGAAGACGGCGAGGAGGTCGCGGTAGCCGGCCGCCTCGCGGGAGGTGCGCGCGAGGCGCGCGAAGGCGTGCGACTGGCGCATCTCCCGCGGAACCGGCACGGCGCGCTCGCGAAGCAGCAGGAACGTGGGAAGCGAGGCGAGGGCGAAGACGGCGGCCGTGATGAGCATCGTCCCTCCCACGGCCTGCGCGGTCGTCGAGCCGCGCGCCGGCGCCCCCATCACCCAGGCGAGGCACAGGCCCAGCGAGAGTATTCCCCCGAGGTAGCCGAGGCTCCACCCCCAGCCGGAGACCTTGCCCACGCCCGCCGGATCCGCGAGCTCCGGAAGGAAGGCCGCCGCGAGATTCTCGCCCAGCGAGAAGGCGACGTTCGACACGACGATGAAGGCGACGGCCCACGCGACGTCGCCGGGACCCGCGCCCGCGAGCAGCGCGGTGCCCGCGGCGCACGCGACCGTGCTCGCGGCGAGCGCGCGCTTCTTCGCGGCGTGCGCGTCGGCCCACGCGCCCACCACGGGCCCCGCGACCATCACGATGGCGTACGAGGCGCCGAGCGCCACCGTCCACGCGAACGTGGCCCAAGGCGCGTTGCCGGCGACGGTGGCGACGAAGTAGGCGTTGAAGATGGCCGTGAGGACGACCGTCGTGTAGCCCGAGTTGGCGAAGTCGTACATCGCCCAGGCGAACACTTCGCGCCGGCGGACGCCGGGGTTGAGGGTGGGCTCAGCTGCCACTTCGGAGCGGGGCGGCGGCGTCGCCCGTACCGGGGAGGGCGGCCACGGCCGCCTCGAGCGCGCGGTCGCGGTCGGCGAGCAGGTCGGCCACCGTCGCGCGCACCGGCAGGTCCGGCACGACGCCCGTGCCCTCGATGCGCTTGCCATCCGGGAACGCGAACCCCACCTCGCTGTAGGCCAGCCGGCCGCCGCCGGGAACCCCGGTGTAGCCGAGAAAGGCGAGGAGGCACCCGCAGGTGGTCTCGCCGACGACCTTCGCGCGGCCCAGGGACTGCATCAGTCCCGCGAAGAGCTCGCTGCCGCTGCCGCTCGCCTCGTCCACCAGCACGGCCACCGGACCCGCGTAGGTGCCCTTGCCCTCGAGCTCCTGCTTCAGCTTGACGACCTCGATCAGGTCGAAGGCGAGGGTGACCGGCTTGCCCGTGCGCGTGAGCGACCTTCCCGCGTCGACCTTCTCGCCTTCCTTGAAGAAGCGCGCGGCGACGTTGCGCACCATGAGCGCCGAGCCTCCGGGGTTGCCGCGCAGGTCGATCACGATTCCCGGCGTGGACTTGAGCGCCCCGATGGCGTCGACCATCGCCCCCTGCAGGGACTGGGCCCAGCTCGTGAGGCGGACGTATCCGTGGCCCGAGGGAAGCACGCGGTGCGAGACGCGCGGGGGGCTCGTCGCGCGCCGCCGCGTCAGCGTGGCGGAAAGGGGCGAGCCGTCGCCGCGCGCGAACGAAACGCGCAGCCGGCTGCCCTCTTCCCCGGCCAGGATGCGCCGCGCCGCGTAACGGTGCTTCGCCTGTGCGGTGGAGCCCTCGCGCGCGTCCGCCAGAGCCCTGGCGTAGGCCTGCGCGGCCGGCTGGCCCTCCACCTCGACGAAGGACATCCCGGGCCGCACGCCGGCCCAGAACGCGTCGGACTCGCGGTTCACCGAGGTCACGACGAGCCTGCCTTCGAGGGGGCGGAAGGAGAAGCCGGGGCCCACGGACTCGAAGCGGTCGATCTCGCGCGCCCGTGCCGGCGATTCCACGCGCGTGTGCGAGTCGCGAAGCTCGCCCGTCATCCGGTCGAGCATGTCCCAGAACTCGTCGTCGCCGGCGGCGCCGAGGGCGCGTGGCCGCCAGCGCTCTCTCGCCGCGGCCCAGTCGACGCCGTTGAGGGCCGGGTCGTAGTAACGGTCGTTGACGGTGGACCACACGAAATCGAGCGCCGCCCGCCGGCCCGCCTCGCCCAGTGCCTGGCCGGCGGGCGCCTGCACCGGCGAGTTGGCCGCGTCGCCGCCCGGCTCCGCGTGCCGCAGGAGGAGATTGTGGGGATCGAATGCCGCGCAGCCGGCCACCAGGGCGGCGACGAGGAGAGCGGCGTGTCGCGCATTCATCGGAAGGGGGAAAACCGCTAGACTGTGGTCGACAATTTCCGGGCCAGAATAACCGATATCGTGATGCGTCCGGCGCTCGCCACCCTCGTCGGCGCCCTTTTCGCGGCCTCCTGCGCCACCGCGCCGGAGCCCGCGCCCCCGCCGCCGGCGCCCGCGCCGGGAGGCACGGAGCCCACGCCCTTCTCCTCCGCCGCATCCCTCGACATGCTGCCGGAGGGCTGGAAACAGTACCGCCTCGCGCGGTTCAAGAAGCCCACCGAGTACCGCCTCGTGCCGTCGGAGGGAACGGTGGTGCTGCAGGCGACCGCCGACGCCTCCGCCTCGGGGGTCCACCACGCCGTCCGCGTGGACCTGCGCGATCGCCCCTGGCTCACCTGGCGCTGGAAGGTGCGCGAGCTCAATCCGAAGGCGGACAACACCGTCGCCCACGTCGAGGACTCGCCGGCGCGAGTGATCGTCGTCTTCGAAGGGGGGCGCGACAAGCTGCCGGACGCGGAGCAGACCAACTTCGACCTCCTCAAGGCGATGACCGGCAACGAGCTGCCGTACGCCACGCTCATGTACATCTGGGAGAACCGCCTGCCGGAGGGCGCGGTCATCCCGCACACCTTCACCTCGCGAATAAAGATGATCGTCGCCGGCACGGCCGGGGACGGGCCCGGCGAATGGCACGAGGAGCGCGTGAACGTGCTGGAGGATTACCGGCGCGCGTTCGGCGAGGAGCCGCCGGCCGTCCGCGCGGTGGCCATCATGAGCGACACGGACAACACCGGCGAGCGCTCCGTCGCCTGGTACGGCGACATCCACTTCCGGCGCCGCTAGCGGCGCGTCACTTCTTCGGGGCCGCGGCGTTCGCCGCGCTGGAGGCGGGGGGCTCCGCCGCCGGGCATGCGACGGCGCGGATCGTCGCGTTGGCGTGCTCGCGCTGCAAGAGCGCCAGGCGCGCCACGAGCTCCGTGTCGGGCTCGCGGATGAGGAACACGGAGTCCCTCACTTCCTTCGAGAACGGGCCGACCTGCGCCCCGCGCACGCCCTTCGCCTCCACCAGCACGAGGTAGCGGCGCGCCGCCTCCTCGGTGGAGAAGACGCCCAGCGAAATGGCGTTGTCGGGGCGGATCGAGAGGTCGGTGAGGCCCTGCTTGCGCAGGAGGGATGCCGCCTGCTCGGCCGCGCGGCGATCCTTCACCGCCGGGATGTAGACCCAGTGGCGCGTGATCTCCTCCACCTTGCGCTCGGTGAGGCGATCGCCCAGCTGCATCGCGGCGAAGGCGTCGCGCGCCTGCGGCAGTGCCGCGGGCGCGATGCCGGCGAACTCCACGCAGGCGGCGCCGGCGAGCGACTGCACCTGCTGGCGCGTTTCCTCGGCCCGCCTCGCGGCGACGACGGGCGGGATGACGGCGACGATCCTCGCCTCGTCGCGGTTCCTCTCGCGGCGCGAGAAGTCCGGCTCCGACGGCGGCGCCGTGAGCCACAGGTGCGCGCCGAACGCGAGGTTCGCCACGAGGAGGAGGAAGAAGAACAGGCGGGACACGGGGCTTCAGGCGGCGCGGGCGATGAGGACGAGGCCTTCGAGGACGAGATTGTCGTCCAAGGTGACGGGCATGGGAAGGTGGGAGACGAGCTCGTGCGCCGCGCCGCCCGAGACCACGGTGCGCGCGGGCGCGACCCCCGCGGCCTCCATCGCCTCGCGCATGCGCGCGATCGCGCCCGCGGCCGCGAGCACGGAACCGGTGGTGATCGCGTCGGGCGTGCTCTTCGGGAAGGGGTCGAAGGCGCCTTGCGTGAGGCGCAGCTGCGCCGTGCCGCCATCGAGCGAGCGGCGCATGAGCGCGGGGCCCGGCACGATGACGCCCCCCAGGAAGAGCCCGTCGGCGCGCAGCGCGTCCACGGTGAGGGCGGTGCCCGCGTTCACCACGAGTTGGTTCGCGGCGGCGCCGTGGTGCGCCGCCACGAGCGCGGCCCACCGGTCGGTGCCCAGCTGCCCCGCATCCCGGTATCCGCTCGTCACGCCGAGCTGCTCGCGCCGCGAGGCGATGAACGCCGCCGCGAGCCCGTGCCGGGCACAGGCGTCGCCGATCGCCCGCGCCACGGCGGGACCGCCGACGTTGGAGGCCATCGCGACGGTGCCCGGGGGCATCGCGGGCCAGTCGCGTCCCAGGGTCCCGGCCTCGCCGGTGGGCGTCGCGCCCTTCGCCTCCCAGCGGCCGTCGACGCGAAGGCCCCACTTGATGCGCGTGTTGCCGGCGTCGATCGCGAGGACGGGCGCGGCGCTCATGCGGGCCTCAGCGAGATTTCCGCGGACGTGAGGCGCTCGCGGCGGCCCGCGGCGGCCACCACCAGGGCGCCGTCCTCGGCCACGTCGAGCACCTCCGCTACGCGCGCGGCCCCGTCGCCCGCGAGCACCGTCACGAGGCGGCCGGCGTAGGCGTGGCGCGAGCGCCATTCGTCGCGGAAGGCGGCGAATCCCTCGCGCCCGAAGCGTTCGCACGCCGCGACGAGCTCCGCGAGCAGGAGGGCGAGGAGGGCGTTTCGCGAGGGGGGCGCGCCGCCGCAGGAGGCCACGTCCGTCGCGGGCTGGTCGATGCGGCGCGAGAGCGCCTCGCCCAGCCGGTAGTTGATGCCGATTCCCACGATGGCCGCGGTGGGCCCCAGCATCTCGCCGGACGTCTCGACGAGGATGCCGCCGAGCTTTCGCCAGTCGTGCACGAGGTCGTTGGGCCACTTGACGCCCACGCCGGTCACGCCCGCGCGCTCGAGGGCGCGCGCGGCGGCCACGGCCACGGCGAGCGAGAGACCGGCCAGGTGGCCGGGCCCCTGCTCGAAGCGCCACAGCAGCGAGAACGTGAGCGAGGCGCCCAGCCCCGCCTGCCACGCGCGACCGCGCCGCCCGCGGCCGGCCCGCTGCCATTCCGCCGCCACGCAGGTGCCGGAGGGCGCGCCCGCCTGCGCGAGCGACGCGAGGCGCGTGCTCGTGGAATCGACCTCGTCGAGCAGCGTGAGGCGGATGCGCGAGGCCGCCGCGCCCAGGCCGGCCACGATGGCGTGCGCGTCGAGGAACTCGACGGGATCGGCGAGGCGGTAGCCCTTCCCGGGCACGGAGAACACCTCCACCCCCAGCGCGTCCGCGCCCTTGAGGGCGTCGGAGACGGCCGCCCGCGAGCGCTCGAGCGCGCGGGCCATGCGCTCGCCCGAATGGAACCGCCCGTCCGCGAGAAGGCGAAGCGCCCTGAACGTGAGCGGGCCCATGGAGGCTACTTCGGGCGGTGCTCCGCGCGGCACTCGAAGGCCTCGCGGCGGTAGGCGATGTCGGCGACGACGGCGTCCAGCAGCAGCTCCATGCGGCGCGAGAGCTTGCTGCCCTTGCGGTAGTCGGCCTCGGCGACGAAGTCCGCGCGGCCGGCCTCCAGCAGCTTCACGCAGATGCCCTTCTCGCGCTCCTTGGCCGGGTCGTACACGGCGATCGTGTGCCCGCCGCTCTTCTTCGTGAGGGCCATCGAGGGCACGTCGGTCATCCCGTCGCCCAGGTAGACCATGTTCTGGAACGGGATGGGGCGCTCCGACTCGGGCATGTGCTCGTTGATCGACTCGGTCACCGCCTCCTTGCCCTTGTTGATGCGGAAGAGGAACTGGGTCTTCAGCGTGTCGGTGACGAGCAGCTTGGGAAAGGTGGCCACCCCGTGGTGGTTGAAGTGGTACTCCGAGGCGTAGATGCGGCGGAAGTGGCGGCGGATGGAGACGCCGTCGAGGATCTCCTTCTGCCCGGCCGAGATGAGGTAGTGGTGCAGCTTCACCTTGCCGCCGCTGCGCCGGCGCACGTAGGCGTTCATGCGCGCGAACCAGCCCTCCACGCCCGGGAAGTAGCGGATGGCCTTCGCCATGCGCGCGAAGTCCTCGCGCTTCACGGCGATGCGCTGCCGGTCGAGCGACTCGAGGATGTGGCGCATGTACACCAGCATCATGTCCGACTCGGTGGCGCGCGCCTCGTCGTTCACCTTGCCCCAGAACTCGCGCGGCGCGATCCCGAGCTTCGGGAGCACGGTGTACTCCTGCATGGGCTGGGGGGAGAGCGTGCCGTCGAAGTCGTAGACGAGCGCGATGGCGTTCTGGAAGAAGCGGGAGGGCATCGGGCCATTCTAGCCCCAACCTACGGCATCGCCGGGGCCGGCAGCTCCCTCCAGGCGTCCTTCTCCTGGCGCACGAGAAACCGGTCGTCCTGCCGCAGCACGATGGCGGCCTCGCTCTCGCCGACGAAGTCGGTGACGGGCAGGCCGGCCGTGTAGTCGCCGGGGCGGAAGCCCTGCGGCCCGAAGGGCGGCTTTTCGAGCAGCCGCGCGACGAGCTGTGACAGCGCCAGGTAGCTCGCGGGCTGGTCGACGGTCACGGGATCGCCTGCGCGACGGGCGCCGACGACCCGGATGGCGACGGGCACGAGGGTGATCGCGGGACTGGGAATCTCGCGCAGGCCGGCGATCTGCATCGCGTCCCCGCGCATCGCGGCGCCGTGCTCGGGGACGAGGACCACCACGGCGCGCCGCCCGCTCGCCTCCAGCTTCTTCACGAAAGCGTCGAGGTCGTCCAGCAGCTTCGCCTGCCGCGCCTTGTAGGTGTCGCGGCTCGCCTTGCCCGGGTCCGCCGCCAGGCGATTGCCGTCGTGGAGGCTCACGGTGTTGTAGAAGGCGGCGACGCGCGCGGCCGGGGACTTGCCGCGGGCCTCCAGCCAGCGCGACAGCACCGCCTGGTCGTCGTGGATCCTCGACTCGTCGAACGAGCGCTGCGGCGCGGGAATCCCGGCGAGCGGCATCGGGGAAGCCGCCACGCCCTGCGCCTTCACCAGCTTGAGGAAATCGTCGAAGTGGCCGTCGTGGTTCAGCACGAGATTGGTCTCGAATCCGGCGCCCTCGAGGCCCGCGAGCAGCAGGCACCGCTCCGGCGCGGGCGAGTACAGCGCGGCCTGCGGCTGCTGGCCGCACCGGGCACGAAGGATGCGGATCACCGACGGCCCGCTGTAGGTCGAGACCGAGTTGAAGCGGCGCAGGACGATGTCGAAGCTTTTCAGGAACGGGTGCTGCTCCCCGCCCGTCACCTTCAGGTCGTCCCACGAGAGGGAGCACACGTGGAGGAACACGATGTCGAACGGCGGGCTGGCCTCCGGCGGCTTCGCGAAGGGGACGGCGCGCGGCGCTTCCTGCCGGTAGAAAGCCTCGAGCTGCGCATCGGGGCCCGGGGCCGGGGAGTTCGTGGCCGCGGTCGAGGGCGCGGGCGACGGCGAAGCGCCGCCCGGCGGCGGGGCGGACGCGAGGAGCAGCGGCGCGGCAACCGTCGCCGCCAGCGCGAACACGTCCGTGCGCGCGAGCCGCGCCACGACGAACCAGGCAGCCGCCGCGACGGCGAGCATGGCGAGCACCGGCACGCTCACGAAGCGCCCTGCGAGCTCCGCCAGGTAATCGGCGCTGAATCCCGAGACGAGGCCCGCCTTGGCGAGCACGCGCGATGCGCTCGGAAGCCACGAGTCGTAGTAGAGCAGCGCGGCCGCGGCCGGCACGCCGACCCACGGCCGGTACCGGCGAAACCGGGGGGCCGCGAGCGGCCCCGCGAGCAGCGCGAGCAGGACCAGGTTCTCCACCAGGTGGAAGCCGACGAGCCCGCGCCAGAAGAGCAGGACCTTGGCGATGAAGTAGAGGCTCCACCATCCGAGCCGGTCGGATGCGCGGCCGAGGCCGAACGCCGGCGGCGGTTTCATCGCGGCAGGCGCCGGCTCGCCGCCCGTTTCGCCTGCCTGGCCGTTCGGCGAATCCATGTGCTGGGTTTCCTCCGCCCTGCGCGTGTGTCGCCCGGGGAGGCGAGTGCGCGGCGAGGGGATACTAGGGTTTCCGCTTGCGATTTTCAATCGCGGCGGGCATAGAATGGCCGGCACCATGCCAGGGGGCATGGGATTCCGGGAGCCACGAACGTCATGCAGTCCCTGGCCGCCGCGCTGTTGATCGCGTTCGCGCTTCCGGCGGCGGCGTCGGGCGATTCGCAGCCACCGGAGGCCACGCGCCGGGTCCCCTTCACCCATCTCGGGGCCGCGCCCGTGCTCGAGCTGCGGGGCCACGCGTCCACGGCCACCGTGGAATTCGGCAGCCGCGCCGACGAGCTGGTCACGCGGGCCGCGATCCGCTTCCGCTACGCCTGGTCGCCGGCACTGGCGCCCACCCGGTCGCACATCCGCGTCACGCTCAACAACGAGGTCGTCGGCGTGCTGCCGGTCGTTCCCGGCGAGGCCGGGAGCACCGTCTCGCGCGCCATCGAGGTCGACCCGCGCCTCATCGTCGGCTTCAACCGGCTCGTGCTGACCCTCGTCGCGCAGCGCGAGGCGACGACGGGTGACGACGCGGGGCCCGGCCTCTGGGCCGACGTGAGCGGCGCGAGCGAGCTGGAGACCGCGGTGCGCCCCCTGGCCGTCGCGGACGATCTCGCGCTGCTTCCGGAACCGTTCTTCGACCGGCGCGACCAGAGGCGGGTATCGATCCCGTTCGTCTTCGGGGCGCAGCCCTCGACCGCGACGCTTCGCGCGGCCTCCGTGGTCGCCTCGTGGTTCGGGCAGCTGGCGCGCTGGCGCGGCGCGCGCTTCCCGGCGAGCCTCGACGCCCCTGCGCCCGGGCACGCCGTCGCCTTCGCCCCCAACGGCGAACGCCCGTCGTTTCTCGCCGCCCTGCCGCCGGCTTCGGGGCCCGAGCTTCGCCTCGTCACCAATCCGGCCGACGGGTACTCGCGCCTGCTTCTCGTGCTTGGCCGCGATGGCGACGACCTCAAGGCCGCGGCCGACGCGCTCGTGCTTGGCGGCGCGGCCCTGTCCGGCGCGAAACTGGCGGTGAAGCCGGTGCCGCCGCCCGCGCCGCGGGCGGCGTACGACGTTCCCGGATGGGTGCGCGTCGATCGCGCGATGAAGCTGGGCGAGCTGATCGACTGGCCGCAGCAGCTCGAGGCGACCGGCGCGCCGCCCGCGCTGCCGCCCATCCGCGTGAACCTTCGCGTGCCGCCCGACCTCGCGGTGTGGCGAAGCGCCGGCGTGCCGATGACGCTGCGGTTCCGGTATTCGCCGCCCGCCTGCGCCGGGCCCGCACGCCTCGAGGTCGGCATCAACGACGAGCTGCTCGGGACCATCGCGCTGCGCACCAGCGGGGTCGACGGCGGCACGCCGGCCTCGCCGGCGCCGCTGCCCGCGGCGATCGCCGATTCGAGCGAGATCCTCATTCCCGCGTTCCGCCTGCGAAGCCGCAGCCAGCTGCAGTTCGCGTTCCGCTTCGACACGCGAGAGGACGGTGCCTGCCAGGGCGTGCGGCCGGCCGCGGTGCGCGCGGCAGTGGACGCCGACTCGTCGATCGACTTCTCCGGCTTCCCGCACTATGCGGAGATGCCGAACCTGGGCCACTTCGTCATCGCGGGCTTTCCGTTCACGCGGCATGCGGACCTCTCGCGCACCGTCGCCGTGGTGCCGGACCGGCCGGTCGCGGCGGAGGTCTCGACGCTCCTCGCGCTCATGGGCCGGATGGGCGAATCGACGGCGCACCCGGCCACGGCGGTGCGCGTCGCGGGCCCGGCGGACGAGGCAGCGCTCGCCGACGCGGACCTGATCCTCATCGGCGCGGCGCGGCGCCAGCCGCTTCTCGAAAAGTGGGCCGATCGCCTGCCGGCCGAGATCACGCCCGATGCGCGCCGCGTGAGCGCGCCGGAGCGCCGCGTCGCCGCCCCGCTCGACTGGCTGGGCCTCGGAGCCGCTCCGGACGCGCCGCCATCGGGGCCGGTGCGCGTCGAGGGGGCCGGCCCCGTCGCGGCGATGCTCGGGTTCGAGTCGCCTCTCACCTCCGGCAGGAGCGTGGTCGCGGTCACGGCCACGGCGCCGGAGCTGGTGGAGCGCGTCGTGGACGCCCTCGAGGACCCGGACATGCGGCGCGCGATGCGCGGCAGCGTGGTGTTCGTGCTTCCTTCCCGCGTCGAGAGCGTGCACGCCGGACGCCATTACGCGATCGGCTTCATGCCGCCCTGGGCAGGTTTCGCCCACCAGTTCGCCGAGCGGCCGGCCCTCTACTCGGCGGCGACGGCGGTGGCGTTGCTGGTCCTCGCGTACCTGGTCTGGGGCGTGAGGCGCTTCGTGGGGGCGCGGCGCTCGCGCGCGAGGGCATGATGCGGGGGTCGCCCGCGTGGCTCGCGCTGTGCGTGCTGCTGGCGCCGGCCGTGCACGCCGCGGCGCCCGCCGAGCCGGAAGCGGCCATCCTGCTCGAGAGGGCGGAGAGCTGGCAATTGCGGGCTCGCGACGATCTCGCCCGCGAGGAGCTCGAGCGGTTGTTCCGCCTCGTCCCCGACCAGCCCGAGGGCCTGGCGGCGCTCGCCCGGATCCAGCTTCGCGCCGGCCAGGAGGCCGAGGCCGCGAAGACCTACGCGCGCCTGCGCGCGGCGCATCCGGGCCATCCCGCCGTCGCGCAGGTCGCCGCGCTCCTCAAGGTATACGGGCCGGATCGCCAGCGATACCGCCAGGCGCAGCAGCTCGCCAGGGCGGGGCAGGCGGAACAGGCGCTGAAGGTCTGGCTCGCGATCTTTCCGGGGCCCATCCCGGACGACGAGCTGGCGCTGGAATTCGCGCAGGTGAGGGGCGCGACGGCTGGCGGCTGGGAGGAGGCGCGCATCATGCTCGCGAGCCTCGCCGCGCGGCACCCGAAGGATCCGAGGTACTCGTTGGCCTACGCGAGCCACCTCAGCGCTCGCAAGCCGGTCTCCGCCGAGACCCTGAGGAGCCTGCGCGAATTGAGCGAGGTTCCCGCGGTTTCGAAGCTGGCGCGCGAAGCGTGGCGGCGGGCCGTCCTGCGCATGGATGCCGACGAGGCGAGCGTGGCGGCGCTGAAGGAATACGTCGCGGCCAATCCGGACGATGCCACGGTCCGCGAGAGGCTCGACGGCGTCACGAAGGCCGTGGAGCGGCAGCGAGCCGCGCAGGCCGATCCGGTGCAGCGGGCGAAGCGCGAGGCGGAGGCGCTGCTCGAGGCGGGAAGGCTCGACGAGGCGCAGGCGCGGCTCGAGGAGGCCATCGCGCGCCGCCCCGACGACGCCGAGGCCATCGGCGCGCTGGGGATCGTTCGCATGAAGCAGGAGCGCCATGGCGAGGCCGCGGAGCTGTTGGCGAAAGCCGGCCAGCTCGACGCGCCCGGTCGCGCGAAATGGGACGGTCTCGCGCGAACGGCCTCCTACTGGGACCGCGTCAAGCAGGCGGGCAAGGCGCGGGAGGCGGGGCGCATCGACGTGGCCGAGGCAAGGCTGCTCGAAGCCCGCGCGCTCGACCCGCGGGAGCCCTACGGAGCGACGGAACTTGCGCGCGTGCGCATGGCGCAAGGTCGCGTGGAGGAGGCCGAACGGCTCTATCGCGAGGCGCTCGGCCTCGCACCGGGCAACGCCGCCGCGGTCGAGGGACTGGCCTCGCTGCTCCTGCGCGCGGATCGCGACGGGGAAGTGGACGCGCTGTTGGCCGGGCTCGCGCCGTCGCAGCGCGCCGAGGTCGAGGTCGCGGTGAACGCGCTTCGCGCCGACCGGCTGCGCGACCGCGCGAAGCGGCTGGCGGGGCGCTCGCGCGACGCCGAGGCCGTCACGGTGCTCGAGCAGGCCGTGGTCCTGGACCCCGCCAACCCGTGGGTACGGTTCGACCTCGCGCGCCTTCTCGCGGCGCGGGGCGAAGCCGAGCGTGGCCGCGCCGTCTTCGACGGGCCGATGCAGCGGCGACCGGTGGACGCGGAGATGGTCTACGCGCTGGCCCTGTTCCTGTCCGGCGTGGACCGTGAGAGCGAGGCCCTGGCGAGCCTCGAGCGCGTGCCGGTGACGGAGCGCACGGCGGGCATGACGCGGCTGCAGCGTCGCCTGTGGGTCACCGTGCAGGGGCAGCGCGCCGAGGCCCTTGCGAAGGCGGGCCGGCCCGACGAAGCCCGCCGCGTGCTCGCCTCGGCGCGCGCTGCCGCGGGGAACGATGCCGAGCTCGCATCCACGGTGGCGAACGCCTGCCTGCGGATCGGGGATGTCGAGGGAGCGAGGTCGGTGCTGGAAGTCCTTGCCTCCGCCGGCACGAGGTCGCGCGAGCAGGATGAGGCGATCGCCGGGCTGCGGCTGTCGCTCGCGATGCGCGAGGCGGGCGCCCTGCGGGAGCTGCGCCGCTGGGACGAGGCGGCGCGGGCCTACCGCGCCATCCTGGCGACGACACCCGGCGAGAAGGAGGCGCAGCTCGCGCTCGCCGACACCCTGTTCGAGCTCGGCGATTTCGCCGCGGCGCAATCGCTCGTGGAGACGGCCCTCGCCACCGACCCCGGCGAGCCCCGGGCGCTGGAGCTCGCCGCTCGCCTCGCCCAGCGCGAGGGCCGCGTCGACCGCGCCATCGCCTATGGCCAGCAGGCGTTGGCCGCGGAGATGTCGCGCCGCACGCCGGAATCCGCGGGCCGGCTTTCCGTCATCTCGCGCACGCCGGACGCAGCCGCGCTGTCGGTCGATCCCGCTCCGCCCGAGGCATCCGCCGCCGCGCGCGACTACCCGGGCCGCTACCGCCCGCTCGCCGAGCTGCTCGACCAGGAGCCGTCCTGGCTTTCGTCCGCCCTCGACTGGCGCTACCGCTCCGGCACGGCCGGCAAGTCGCGGATCGGCGCGCAGGAGCTGCCCCTCGAATGGAAGCAGGGCTGGAGTCCCGCCGGTCGCTGGTTCTTCCGCGCGGACCTGGCGCGCGTCGACGCCGGCGCGCTCGACCTCGCGGACGCGGCCGAGGCGTCCACCTTCGGCAGCGTGCTCCTCTGCCAGCCCGGCTGCGGGCAGGGATCGCTTTCCCAGGTCGAGAAGGGCGTGGCGTTCGGCGCGGGCCTCGAGCGCGATGGCGTTCGCGTGGACGTGGGAACGAGCCCCGTCGGCTACCCGGTCGTGAACCTGCTCGGCGGCCTCCTGGTGAAGGGTGAGCTCGGGCCGCTGTCCTATTCGGTCGACGCCTCGCGCCGCGCCGTGACGAGCAGCCTGCTTTCGTGGGCCGGGACGACGGACCCGAACACGGGCCGGACCTGGGGCGGCGTCGTGGCCACCGGGGTGCGGCTCGGCTTCTCGCGAGACGCGGGCGGCGACTACGGTGCGTGGGGGTCTCTGGGAATGCACCGCCTCGGCGGGCGCAACGTGCAGGACAACGATCGCCTGCAGCTCATGGCCGGAGGCTACCGGCGCCTCGTCAACGAGGAGGACCGCCAGCTCGGGCTGGGGATCACCGGCATGTGGTGGCGGCACAGCGAGAACGCGGGCGAGTTCACCTTCGGCCACGGCGGCTACTACAGCCCCCGCACCTACGGCTCGCTCGCACTGCCGCTCACCTACGCGCTGCGCACGCAGCGCTCGTCGTTCGCGCTTCGCGCGTCGGTGTCGGTCGCGTGGTCGGAATCGAAGCGGGCAGCCTATTTCCCCACCGATCCCGGCTTGCAGGCGCAGGCGCTGGCCCTGGCCCCCTCCAACGGGATCGACCCGTACTACGAGGGCGGCAGCAATGGCCGCAGCTACGGGCGCGCCCTGGGCGGGGCATACGAGTACCAGCTGCTTCCCGGGCTGTTCGCGGGCGCGCGGCTGGAGCTGGAGCGCTCGACCAACTACACGCCGAACCGCTTCCTGCTCTACATTCGCCTCGTCCCCGATCGCCCCTCGGCGCGCCCGGTGCCCCTGCCGCCCGAGCCGGTCCTTCCGAGCTCGCAGTTCTGATGGAGATTGCCGACATGCGCGTCCGCTCCTTCACCTTTCTCCTTGCGGGCACGGCCTCCTGCCTGGCCATGGCGCAGGGGCCCGATGGCGCCGGCGCTCGCCATGCCTTCGACCCCTACGACCCGGCGGCGCTCAACGAGGCC
>JBBIJT010000039.1:0-26757 GCA_037445795.1 Betaproteobacteria bacterium
CCAGATCTACACGCACGTGGCGCGGGAGCGGCTCAAGCGGATCCACGCGAAGCACCACCCGCGCGGATGAGCGATCTCGCGCAGCTGCCGCTCGCGTTCTGGGTCGTGGCGCCTCTCACGATCCTCTTCGCGTACACGGTGTTCGGCATGTCGGGGTTCGGCTCGACGGTGATCGCCGTGCCCATCCTGGCCAACTGGCTTCCCCTCACCTTCCTCGTGCCGCTGATGGCGCTGGGCGACCTGGTGGCGGCCGTCGTGGTGGGCGGCACCAACCGCAAGCACGTGAGCACCGCGGAGCTGAAGCGCCTGCTGCCCTTCATGATCGGCGGGATCGCGTTCGGGGTCGTCGCGCTGGTGAACGTGCCGCAGGCGCCGCTCAAGGTGGGTCTGGGGATCTTCACGGTCGCCGTGGGCCTGCATGCGATCACGAACCCGTCGCCTAAGGACACCATCTCGGCCTGGTGGTGCGTGCCCGCGGGCACGATCGCCGGCGTCCTCGCGGCCGTCTTCGGCGCCGGCGGGCCCGTGAACGTGGCCTACCTCGCGGGCCGGCTGCGCGACAAGGGGCAGATCCGCTCCACGGTCTCGGTCATCATTTCCATCTCCGCGACGCTTCGCACGACGCTCTATGGCATTGCCGGGCTGGTCCTCAAGGCGGGGCTCCTCGCCGTCTTCGCCATGGGGATCCCGTTCGCCTGGGCCGGCATCGTGCTGGGCTCCCGGATCCACACGGGCTTCACCAACGAGCAGATGCGCCGGGCGGTCGGCGGCGTGCTCCTCGCGAGCGGCACGGTGCTGCTCGCGAGGGCACTCATGTAACCTGATTGCTCTTCGCAACGAAAAGTAATCGGATCACGAATGGCGAAGCACTCCGGAACTCCCGCCACCGACTTCCTCGCGAAGCACGACGTCGCCTACACCGAGCACGTCTACGAGTACGTGGAGCACGGCGGGACGGCCGTGTCGTCGTCGTCGCTGGGCGTGCCGGAGCACGAGGTGGTGAAGACCCTGGTGATGGAGACCGACCGGGGAGAGCCGCTCGTGGTGCTGATGCACGGCGACCGCAAGGTCTCCACCAAGGAGCTCGCGCGCGTGGCTGGTGCCAAGCGCGTGTTCCCCTGCAAGCCGGAGGACGCGACGCGCCACTCCGGCTACCTGGTCGGCGGCTGCTCGCCCTTCGGGACGAGGAAGCGCATGCCGGTGTACATGGAGCGCTCCATCCTGGAGCTCGGGCGCATCTACATCAACGGCGGGCGCCGCGGGTACCTGCTCGGTATGCCGCCCTCGGAGGTCGCGAGGGTGCTCTCGCCCGTCCTTGTTGACGTGGGACGCGAGGAGTAACCTTCCCCGCACCCTTCGGGCACCACGAGAGCACGCATGCACGCCAACGAGCCGGGTCTTCCGCTCCCCGGTCCTGCCGCGAACGACCCTGGGCCCGCGGCGCTCGTGCTGCCGGGCCGCAAGGTGCGCGCGGGCGAGGGCGTCGACTGGGTGTCCGACGGCTGGCGGCTCTTCCGCAAGTCGCCGCTCATGTGGATCGTGTTCCTCGTCCTCTTCTTCCTCATCCACGTGGGCCTCGGCATGGTGCCGTGGGTCGGCATGTGGATCGGCAACCTCGTCTCGCCCATCCTCATGGGAGGCATGGTGCTGGGCTGCCGGTCCCTGGAGACGGGAGGCGACATGGAACTCGAGCATTTCCTGGCGGGCTTCCGCCGCAACACGGGGCTCCTCTTCGCCATCGGCCTCGTCTATGCGCTGGGCGAGATCGCCATCATGGCCGTCTTCAGCCTGGTCGCCGGAACCTCCATCGTGTGGGCGCTCGTGACCGGCAACGAGGCCGCCATCATCAACGCGCTTCCGGACGATCCGCTGCGGCTCGCGCTGGCGGGGCTCGTGGCGGCGGCGCTGGCGGTCCCGCTCATGGCGACCTACTGGTTCGCCCCCACGCTCGCCATGCTGCACGACGTGCCCGCGATCCCGGCGATGAAGGAAAGCTTCACCGCGTGCTTCCGGAACTTCGTGCCGATGCTGGTCTACGGCCTCGTGATGATGGCGCTGCTCGTCGCGGCCATCATCCCCCTCGGGCTCGGCCTGCTCGCGTGGGTCCCCCTCGCCTTCGCGACCATCTACGCCTCGTACCGCTCGGTGTTCACGGAAGGCGACGAGCCGGCCGCCTAGATGATCCGCCCCAGCGCCGTCAGCGCGAGCGAGATGAGCACCGTGGTGGTGATGGGCAGGTACACGAGGCGGCCGCGGAAGCGCACGGTGATGTCGCCAGGCAGGCGCCCCAGCCCCATCTTCGAGAACTGCGGGGCGAAGAGCGAGAGCACCACCACCGCCACCGCGATCACGAGGACCCACTTCAGCACGGCGCGCTCACTTGCCGGCCTGGCGCGAGCGCTCGATCGTCACGCCGACCTTGCGCACGTTGCGGATGTGGCCGAGCTTGGCGACGGAAAGGCGCACCCACGGGGCCCCGAACTCCCCCGTGACGATCGCCGCGAGGTGCTCGGCCAGGGCCTCCAGGAGCCCGAACCGGCGCTCGGCGAGCTCCGCCGTGAAGCGCTCCACCACCTGCCCGTAGTGCACGGTGTCGCGGATGTCGTCGGTGCGGCCGGCCGCCGGGCCGGGAATGCCGATCTCCACCTCCAGCTCGAGCGTCTGCGGGCGCAGCTTCTCCCAGTCGTAGATGCCGACCCAGGCGTCGACTCGGAATTCGCGGATGAAGATGGTGTCCATCGGGAGGGTGCCGCCGCGCAGGCGGGGAAGAGGGCAATTTCGATCGCGTATTGTAGAGTATCGACATGACCGCGCTCGTGGCCGCCGTTCTCGCGTACCTCGTGGGCTCGATCCCGTTCGCGGTGATCGTGAGCCGCGCCATGGGCCTGCCGGACCCGCGCTCCTTCGGCTCGGGCAACCCGGGCGCCACCAACGTGCTGCGTTCGGGCAGCAAGGTGGCCGCGGGCGTCACCCTGGCCGGCGACGCGGCGAAGGGCTGGGTCCCGGTGTGGGCGGCCGTGCGCCTGGAGCTCGCGGTGGAGGTGGTGGCCGTGGTGGCCTTGGCGGCGTTCCTGGGGCACGTGTTCTCGGTCTGGCTTCGCTTCAAGGGCGGCAAGGGCGTGGCCACCGCCGCCGGCGTGATGCTCGCGCTCGACTGGCGCGTGGGGCTCGGCGCCCTCCTGGTGTGGCTCACCATCGTGGTCGTCAGCCGGTACTCTTCGCTCGGCTCCATCGTGGCGTCGTTCTTCGCGCCGGCCGCGGTGTACTGGACGGGCGGCGCCGGCCCCATCTTCTACGCGATGGCCGCGATGTGCGCGGTCCTCGTCTGGCGGCACGAGGCGAACATCCGCAAGCTCGTTCGCGGCGAGGAAAGCCGCATCGGGGGAAAGAAGGCAGCGACATGACGAACGGCAAGCCGGGCCCGTCCGGCGACGACTTCGACCTCGACTTCACCAAGCCGGCGAAGGTCCAGCCGCCCGCGCCCACGCCGCAGCAGCTCGAGACGGCCCACAAGGAGGCATCCTCGGGCGGCGCCGAGCTGCAGAAGACCGGGTACTACATCGCCATCGCCCGGCGCGCCACGGCCAAGGTCCCGCCCCGCAACGGAGAGCGGCACGCGCTGCTCGTGGTGGAGGACGACCCGGACCTCTCCAACCTCCTCGCGGAGATCTTCAGCGTCGCCGGGTTCGAGGTGCGCCGCGCGGCCAATCGCGCGCAGATCAACGCCGAGGTCAACAAGCCCATGCTGCCGGACCTCATCCTGCTCGACATCGTGCTGCCGGACGCCGACGGGCTGCAGATCCTCTCCCGCCTTCGCACCCACCCCAAGTTCGCCCGCATGCCGGTGATCATGATGACCGGCAAGGCCGAGCCCTCGGACGTGAAGGCGGGGCTCGCCGCCGGGGCCGACGGCTACGTGAGCAAGCCGTTCAAGATGAGCGCGCTCGTGGCGGCGGTGAACCTGGTGCTCGGCCGAACCTAGCGGCGCCGCGGCCGGATGGCCCACCAGGTGGCGGCCACGAGGGCCCCGAACGCCGAATAGACGAGGGTGAACACCCACGGCGGCGCGCTCCAGTAGAGCAGGGCGCGCACCCAGCGCTGGATGAATCCCTCGTCCGTCGTGGCCCCCCTCAGCGAGTCCTCCCAGGTCGTGAGCGGGCAAGTGAAGCCCAGCAGCGACTGCGCCACCACGAGGGCGATGGCCGCGAGGTGCAGCCCCCGGAACCACGGATTCCTCGCCCACCCCTTCCCGAGCGCCGCGCCCACCCACGTCGCCACCAGCCCGCCCACCACGAACAGGACGAAGCAGGCATGCAGGAGCAGGACGGCGTCGGCGAGCACTACGGCTTGAGCGTGCGCCGGATGAATTCCACCGTCGCGTAGAACTGGAAGTCCGCGTTGGCCTTCTTGCGGAAGCCGTGGCCCTCGTCGAGCCCCAGGAGGTACCACGCCGGCGTGCCGCCCTTCTTGAGGGTGGCCACGATCTGCTCGGCTTCCGTCCACGGCACGCGCGGGTCGTTCCTGCCCTGCACCACGAAGAGGGGCTTCGTGATCTTCGCCGCGTGCGCGAGGGGCGAGATCGACTCCAGGAACTCGCGCATGGCCGGGTCGCGCTCGTCGCCGTACTCGACTCGGCGAAGGTCGCGCCGGTAGGTCTCGGTCCGCTCGAGGAAGGTGACGAAGCTGGAGATTCCCACGCTGCTCACGGCCCCGGCGATGCGGTCGGCGAAGTGCACGCTCGAGGCGAGCGTCATGTAGCCGCCGTAGCTGCCGCCCATGACGAGGACGCGGCCCGCGTCGAGCCCCGGCTGCGCCCCGATCCAGTCGAGCAGCGCGCCGATGTCCTTCACCGAATCCTCGCGCAACCGCCCGTTGTCCAGCTTGAGGAAGGTCTTGCCGAAGCCGGAGGAGCCGCGCACGTTCGGGAAGATGACCGCGATGCCCAGCTCGTTCACGAGGTAGTTGTAGCGGCCGATGAAGCCCGCGCGCGCCTGGGCTTCCGGCCCGCCGTGGATGTTCACCACCACCGGCCGCACGCCCTCGAACCTGCCCGGGGGGTGGTAGTAGAGGCCCGTGATCTCGCGCCCGTCGAAGCTCTTCCACTTGATCACGCGCGGCTCCGGGAACTCGGCCGCGTTGAGCGACGGGCTGTTGCCGTTGGTCCAGCGCGTGACGCGGTGAGCCTTGACGTCGTAGGAGAAGACGTCGCCCGGCGAGCGCGCGGACGCGTGCGTGAAGGCGATCTCGCTGCCGTCCTTGCGCCAGCGCAGCCCGCCGATGACGCCGTTCACGAGCGCGGGCCGCGGCAGCTCCTTGCGCGTGGCGAGGTCGAGGAAGCGCAGCGCGTGGGCGCCGCCCTCGTTGGTGACGAACGCGAGGCGCCTGGCGGCCGCGGAAACCGAGATGTCGTCCACGTCGAAGCGGAGGTTCGCGGCGAGCGCGCGCTCGCGCCGCGTGGCGAGGTCGATGACGGCGAGGTGCCGGTACTCGGAGTCGCGGTCGCTGATCACGAAGAGGCTCTTGCCGTCCGGCGAGAACTTCGGGCTTCCGTAGTGCACTGGCTCGCCCCGGGTGGGCGGGGTGAGGCGCCTGCGCTGCCCCGTGGCGACGTCCATGAGCCAGACGTGCGATTCGTTGGCCGAGACGTACTCCACGAAGGCGACCTGCCGGTCGTTCGGCGAGAAGGTGAAGCCGAACCAGCCGCCGCCGGGAAGCTGCGCGATCACCTTCGACTCGCCGGGGGCCGCGGGGTCCGCGAGGTGCACCTGCGTCGTCGCGACGCGCTCCGTGCTGTTGCGGTCGACGGGCACGGTGGTGAAGAGGACGCGGTCGCCCTTGCGGTTCCACTTTGGCTCGCTGGCGCGGCGGCCCTCGGGGCTCAGCGCCACGATCTCCTTCGTCGCCACGTCGTAGCGATGAATGCGGAAGACCTCGTCGCCGCCCGTGCCGCGCTCGAACAGGATCCACTTGCCGGAGCGCGGCTCGTAGCTGCCTCCCGAGACGGCATCGGGATGGTCCGTGAGGGGCTCCGGCGCCGCCCCGGGCTCCGCGACGCGATGCAGCTGGTCCGCATTGCCGAGGCGCGTGCGCACGAGCACCTCGCGCCGCTCCGGGTGCCACGCCAGCATGGCCGCGGGCCTGAACTCGGTGTAGGGCTTCGTCTTCGCGGCGATTTCCGCCGGGATGGGCGGGATGCCGTCGAGGACGAGGCTCGCGGGCGGCGCGACGAACTCGCCCTCGGCGCGGGTGGCGAAGGCGACGAGGAGCAGGGCGGCGGCGAGGCCGCGGTAGGCGCGCTTCATCGGCGGGTCACCTGGGGCCGGCGGCGACGGGCCGGGAGGGATCGGAGCACCACTCGCTCCACGAGCCCGGGTAGAGGCGCGAGCCCGCGAGGCCCGCCAGCTCCATGGCGAAGAGGTTGTGGCAGGCGGTGACGCCGGAGCCGCAGCTGTGCACCACTTGCGCGGGATCGAGGTCGCCCAGCACGTCGAGGAACTCCGCGTGCAGCTCCTCGGGCGTGAGGAACTTGCCGTCGTAGCCGAGGTTGTGCTGCCAGAAGCGGTTCACGGAGCCGGGGATGTGGCCCGCGACGGGGTCGAGCGTCTCGTTCTCGCCGAGGAAGCGCGTGGCGGCGCGCGCGTCCATGAGGAGCGAGCCGGGCTTGCCGAGGATCGACAGCACGTGGCCCGCGTCCACCGTGGCGCTCGCCTGAGGCCGGGGCTGGAACTTCCCCTCGCGCGGCGCCGGGACGGCCGCATCGAGGGCGCGGCCCTCGCGCTTCCACGCGGCGAAGCCGCCATCGAGGAGCGCGACGCGGTCGTGCCCCAGCCACCGGAGCATCCACCACAGCCGCACGGCGAAGCTGCCGCCGCCGTCGTCGTACACCACGACCTGCCGGCCGGGGGCCACGCCGCAGCGGTTCATGCGCGCGGCGAAATCCGCGAGCGGGGGCAGGGGATGGCGGCCGTTCCTCCCCGTCTTCGCTCCCGAGAGATCCTCGTCCAGGTGCATGAAGTACGCGCCGGGGACGTGCGCGGCCTTCCAGAGGTCGCGGCCCTTCTGCGTGTTGGCGAGGTCGTGGCGCGTATCGAAGACGATCCACTCCGGGTCGTGCAGGTGCGATGCCAGCGCTTCGGTCGAGACGAGCAGTTCAGCTTTCAAATCCGGCCTCCTCCACTTGGTCCTTCTTCTCCACGCGCAGGGCGGCGAGCCCGCTCGCGACGATGACGACGATCCCCGCCCAGCCGAGGAACGGCAGCCGGTCCCCGAAGATCGTCACCATGAACAGGGTGGAGAACACGATGGTCGAATACGACAGCGACCCCACCACCAGCGTGTTCCCCGTGCGGTAGGCCCGCGTCATGGCGAGCTGCGCGAGCGTGCCCAGCACCCCGATGCCCACCAGGATCCACGCATTTTCCCAGCGGACGGGGTGGAAGGTCGAGACCGCGAGCTGCCACGCGGCGCAGCCCACCGCGCCGAAGAGGCCGAACCAGAAGAGGATGCGCCACTCGGGCTCGCCCTTGCGGCTGAGCGCCCGCACGCCGAGGTACGCCCAGGAAGCCACGAGGCCCGAGGACAGGCCCATGAGCGCCGCCCCCGCCGTGCCGGCCTCGAACGAGGGCTGCAGCAGCATGGCCACCCCGGCGAATCCCAGAACGATCGCGGCGACGAGCCACCCGGAGAACTTCTCCCGCAGCACGAGCGTGGTGGCCACGGCGAGGAAGAGGGGCGAGGTGTAGTTGAGGGTGGTGGCGGTCGCGAGGGGCAGGTGCGCGATGGCGTAGAAGTAGCTGATGATCCCCCAGGTGCCCGCGAGGCTCCTCAGGAAGTGGGTGCGCATGTGCGGGTTCCACACGCGCTCGCGCTTCGCGAGGACGAAGCCGGCGATGAAGACGAACGCGCCCAGCGAGCGGTAGAAGCCCAGTTCGACCGAATCGAAGTGCGCGCCGCCGATCTTCACCAGCAGGGCCATGGCGGCGAAGAGGAAGCCCGCCACGAGCATCCAGGAGGAGGTCATCCGGGGATTGGAGGAGGGGATGGGCGCCGCGAGGGCGCCCGCAGCCGGGAATTATACGGGCGCCTGCCCACGTCCGGCCGGCACGCCCTCGTGCGCGACGAAGCCGTGCGCCGGCTCCAAGCGGATTCCTAGGCCGCCCGCCTCAGGTCCTGCGCCACCTTGCCGTCCTGCAGCACGATGACCCGCCCCGCCGAGGCGATGGTCTCGGGACGGTGCGCGATGAGTATGCGGGTGAGGCTGAGGCCGCGGATGGCCTCGTTCACCTGGCGCTCGCGCTGCACGTCGAGCGCGCTGGTGGCCTCGTCGAGGAAGAGGATGCGCGGCCGCTTGTAGAGCGCGCGGGCGAGGAGCAGGCGCTGGCGCTGGCCGCCGGAGAGCGCCGCGCCCATGTCGCCGATGAGGGTGTGGTAGCCCATGGGCATGGCGACGATGTCGTCGTGGATGGCGGCGAGCCGAGTGCAGCGCTCGATGGCCTCCTGGTCCGGCGCCGGGTCGAAGAAGGACACGTTGTCGGCGATCGAGCCGGCGAACAGCGGGTCGTCCTGCATCACCGTGCCGACGAGGCGCCGGTAGGGCTCGACGCCCAGCTTCTGCAGGTCGACGCCGCCGACGACCACCTGCCCGTCGGTCGCGGGAAGCAGCCCCAGCATCACCTTCACGAGCGTGGTCTTGCCGCAGCCGGACGGCCCGACGATGGCGACGGACTCGCCCGGCTCGATGCGGAACGAGCAGCCCTGGAGGACGAAGGGCTCGGTGTCGGAATAGCGGAAGGAGAGGCCGCGCGCCTCGAGGGAGGCGTCGGCGATGCCGGGCGCCGGCGACGGCGCGCGCTCCTCGGGGGCGGTGAGGACGATGTCGGCCAGGCGCTCGCCCTGCAGCTGGAGCATCTTCAGCTCGATCAGCTTGTCGATGAGGCCCGCCACGCGGGCGGAGAACTGCTCCTTGTAGGCCATGAAGGCGAAGAGCATGCCGACGGAGAAGGAAGCCTCCAGCACGAGCACGGCGCCGACCCACACGACCACCACGCGCTCCGCGCCGAACACCAGGCCGTTGACGGACCGGAAGCCCAGCGAGAGCTTCTGGACCGCGAGATCGCGGTTGGTGGCGTCGACCACGAGGTTGAGCCAGCGCGAGCGGCGCTCGTCCTGGCGGCCGAAGAGCTTGATCGACTGCACGCCGCGGACGGTCTCGAGGAAGTGGCTCTGCTGCCGCGCGGCGTGGACGATGTGCTCCTCGGAGGCGCGGCGCAGCGGCGCGTAGAACGCGGCCCGCAGGGCGGCGTAGGCCGCGACGGCCGCGACGGCGATGGAGGCGAGCGCGGGGCTGTAGACGAGCATCATGGCGAGGGTGGCCACCGCCATCAGCCCGTCGATCACGGCCTCGACGAAGCTCGAGGTGAGCGTCCGCTGGATCGTCGTCACCGCCCCGAAGCGCGAGACCACGTCCCCGAGGTGGCGCTTCTCGAACCATGCCACGGGAAGCCGGAGCAGGTGCGAGAAGACGTTGGCGAGCCACTGCAGGTTGAGCGTCGTGCCGAGGTAGAGCACGACCCAGGAGCGGAGCGCGGCCACGCCCACCTGGAGCGCGGCGAGCAGGAGGAACCCGATCCCGAGCACGGTGAGCAGGTCCCGGTCGGCCGCCACGACCGCGCCGTCGACCACCCATTGCATGTAGAACGGCGCGAGCAGCGCGAAGGCCTGCAGCACCAGCGCGAGCAGGAGCACCTGGCCCAGGGAGCGCGCGAGGCCCGTGATCGGCCCGGTGAGGTCGCGAAGCCGCACTCGGCGGCGCTCGTCGGCGGGGCGGAACTCCGCCGTCGGCACGAGCTCGAGGGCGATGCCGGTGAAGTGCTTCGAGACTTCCGCGAGCGCGAGGCGGCGCGGGCCGAGGGCCGGATCGTGGATCACCGCCCCCCGCGAATCCGCGGACTTCAGCACGACGAAGTGGTTCAGGTCCCAGTGGAGGATGCAGGGAGTCCTCAGCCGGCGAAGCTCGTCGAGCTCGAGCCGCAGGGCGCGTGGCGCGAGATCGAGCCGCCCGGCCGCCTGCATGAGATACGCGAGGGTCGCTCCCTTGAGCGACACCGTGAAGCGCCTCCTGAGGCCCGCGAGGTCGATGCGGTGGCCGTGGTAGTTGGCGACCATCCCCAGGCTCGCGAGGCCGCACTCGGCCGCCTCGGTCTGCAGGAACACCGGCAGTCGGTTGCCGCCGCCGAAGTCGAGGGCGGGGATGGCGATCATCTCAGGCCCTTCCGGCCAGGCCGATGAGCGGCTCGAACACCCACTCGATCAGGCGGCGCCGGTCGAGAAGGATGTCCGCCTCCACGAGCATGCCGGCCTGCAGGGGCTCCGCGCGACCGTACGCGGCCACGGTCTGCGCCTCGAGCTCGACCTTCACGCGGTAGTGGGGCTCGCGGGAGCCATCGGGCGGCGTGAAGCCCAGCTCGGCCGGCGCGATGGCGCTGCGCGACACCGATACCACGCGGGCGCGGTGGCTGCCGAACTTCTGGAAGGGAAAGGCGGGATAGCGAAGCAGCACCCGCTGCCCCGCGCGAATGAAACCGACGGCGCGCGAAGGCGCGAAGAGGTGCGCCTGCAACGGCGAGCCCTCGGGCAGCAGGGTGAGGAGGCCGGCGCCGCTCGACACGATCTGCCCCGGTTCGACCAGGACGGCGGCCACCGTGCCCGCCGCGGGCGCGGTCACGATGGCGTCGGCATGCGCCCGGAGCTCCAGGTGGTCCTGCGCGAGCGCCGCGATCTGGGCGTCGAGGGCGGAGAGCTGCGCCCTCGATCGCGACCGCGATTCGTCGATGGCCGCGCGGAGGCCGGCGATCTCGCGGCCCACGGCGAGCCTCGCGCGCGCGGCCGCGTGCCGCCGGGCGCGATGGTCGAGGGACTCCTCCTCCTTCTGCTGCCCCTGGGCGGGCGACACGAATCCGCGCCGCTCGAGCTCCCTCGTCCGGGCGAGGGCGAGGCGCGCCAGCGCCTCGCGGGCCTCGATCGCCTCCAGCTCGCCGTCGAGCTGGGCGAGTTCCGCCTCGAGACCGCCGATGCGCTCCGATATCGCCTTCACCTCCGTTCGCGAGGCGGACTGCGTCTCGTCGCGCTGCCGGCGAACCTCGGCCATGCGCCGCGCGGCCAGCACGGCGGCGGCGGACGCCACGGGGCCGTCGCCGGGAGTCGAGCGGGGATCCACGAGGCGAAGAAGCGCCTCGCCGGCCGAGACCCTTTCTCCCTCGCGCACGCTCCGCTCCAGCACCAGGCCGGACTGGGGAGACACGACGCGAATCGCACCGGAGGCGGGCACGAGGGCGCCGGACAGCGAGGCCTTCCTCGAGTACTCCGCGAAGGCGAGGAATCCGAGGAGGACGAAGGTGACGGCCAGCGAGGCGCACGTGAGCAGCGCGAACGAGAGCGGGCGGATCAGGAGGATCGCCCCCATCGCGGACCTCGCCCGCTCGACCCCCACCTCCTCCCGGAATGCAAGCCGTCCCACGGTGCGGGCGAGCGTGGATCAGCGGTCGGCGGGCGCCCGCGCGTCCGTGCGCGACATCGCGAGATAGGCCGGCAGCGCGATCGCGACGAGCACGAGGCAGGCGAGCTCCGGCATCCAGCCCGAGAGCCGGCTCGCCTCGCGGCTTCCGGCCGTCACCACGAACCGGCCCAGCAGCGGCCACGAGACGAGCACGTTGAACGCCATGTGGACGAGGATGCTCGCGCGAAGCGTGCCGGTGCGCCGCAGGACGCAGATGTAGACGACGGAGCCGAGGAAGGCGGACACCATGAAATTCGGGTGAAAGAGACTGAAGCAGGCGGACGTGAGGACGAGCGAGGGCAACCATCCCCATTGCCTTTCCCACGCTTGATACAGGAGCCCGCGGAACACGAGCTCCTCGATGATGGGTCCGACCACCCATGAGAGGACGAGCATGCGCGTGAGACCCGCCGGGGAAAGCGTCCATGCCCATGCCTTGGCCGGATCCATCGACGGCAACGCGGAAAGGATTCGGGAGTGCTCGCCCGTCGCGAACGCGATGAGGACGACACCGCCGGTCACCGCGAACGGGATCGCGGGCTTGGCGATTGCGACCGCAGCCATCTCGCGAAATGCGCTGCCTGACAACGGGCGTCGAAGCTCGTCGATGCAGAACCGGCGCAGCGGGCCGATTCCGGCGAGGGCGAGCGCGGCTGATCCGAACGTGATCAACTGGCCCAGGAATTCGAAGCTCTCGGCGGGCCAGGCGAGGCGCGTGGAGGCCCAGGAGGCGACCAGCATCGTGAAGAACTGGAATGCGAGGATCAGGAAGGCGATCTGGAAGCCGCTGGCGGATTGCATGCGGGACTCCGTGGCAGGTTGAGGGGCTGCGCTCGGGCAGCCCCTGGTTTGACGACTGGCTCAGGCGGTGCCGGGTCCTCCGGCCACGCGTTCGATCACGTGCGAGGTGAAGTCGACGAGATTCTCGTACGCCGCCTTGAAGGACTCCGTGAGCTGGAGGAATTCGTCAGCGGAGCAGAGATTGCCCCCGCCCACCTCCTGCACCTGCTCGGGATCCAGTTCGTTCTGCCGGGAAGTCTTGGGGATGCCGGTATCGTTCATGGGTTTCTCCTGGGTCGTGTCGGTCGCGTCACTTCACGGGGTTGAACGGCACCGGATCCCCCGGGCCGATCACCGGCTCGGGAAGCGGGATGACCGGGCCCGTCGGGTAGTCCGGGAGCGGGATGGGCGGAAAGCAATCGTCGTCGGGCGAAAAGCCCCCCGAGACTTCGTTCAGGTCCTTCCTGTCGACTGGCTTCATGGGTTTCTCCTGTGCTGGCGGTCGCGCGATGGGGATGCGCGGCGCCCGGCGACCGGGAAGGCGTCGCGCGGCACGTCAATCGCTCCTCGCCTCCGGCCGCTCCGCGGCCGCGGTGGCGGCGCACGCCATGGGGTCGTGGAGCGGCTCGGCGGGAGCCCGGTAGGAGATCTCGTCGAGCGCGGCGACGGACGGGAGCCCGCCCGCGATGGCGAGGATTTCGTGCTCGGTCAGTTCCTTCATGGGTTCCTCCGTGGTTTTCCGGACCGCTCGGGCGGTGCCGGATGGGAACCCATGCTAGGAATGCGCGCGAAGTAGCGCGCGCGTAAATCCCGGAAAGGTGCGGCGCGATTGTTCCCGCCGCCGGTCGCGATGCCCATCGGGGTATCGGGGCGGGGAGGCTTGCCCCGCTCCCCGTTTTTGCCGATATTGGACGTTCGCGCCCAACCGAAACCGAAGTCTCCGCGCAACGCCAAGAGCGGACGAAAGGAGAAGGGATGAGAACGATACGGAATCTCGCCGCCTGTCTTCTGGTCGCCACGAACGCATGGGCGATCATTCCGGAGAACGGCTGGTGGTGGGCATCGAACGAGTCCGGCCGCGGGTTCAACCTCGAGGTCCAGAACAACCTGCTCTTCTTCGCCACCTTCGCGTACGACAGCTCGGGCAACCCCATCTGGATGACGTCCGGCGGGCCGATGACCTCGGACCGCAACTACACCGGTGACCTCTTCCGGTTCAGCTCCGGGCAGTGCTTCGGGTGCCCCTATCGCGCGCCGACCGTCATCAATGCCGGCACGCTGACCCTGCAGTTCACGTCGTCCCAGACCGCCGTGCTCACGATCAACGGGGTTTCGGTCAGCGTGAAGCGGTTCGACTTCTGGCTGAACGAGACGGCGCCCGACGCGATGCTCGGCGAGTTCTCGTACGTCATCGGCTCGGCGAGCGATCAGCCCTACGACGGCGAGCGGGTCATCTTCAACGCCAAGCGCTCCGACAGCGACGGGCTCTTCCTGTCCGGCAACCGCCTGGGATCATCCGCGAGCACCGCCGTGGTCGCCTACTACCCGACAGCGGGGGCGTGGCAGGTTCTCCTGGACTCGTCGACGACCTATTACCGGCTCTTCCGCTTCAACACGACGGGGTTCAACCGGGTCGAGGGAAGCTTCTGGCTCTACCAGAAGGGAGGCAACCCCTCCGGCAGCGGATCGTTCTTCCAGGCCTTCCGGACGGCATCGGCCGCGCTGATCATCAACGGCGCGGGCCCGGGCTCGACGAAGGCCATGGTGTCCGACGAGGAGCTCCGGGCGCAGCGCGAGGCGACCGACGCGGCGATGTTCCGCGCCATGGAGGCCAAGCGGGCGCAGCCCGACGGCCTGGACGCCGAGGCGCTGGCGCAGGTGCGCCAGATGGAGCGGTGGCTGGAGTCCACCGGGCAGGCCGGGCTGAACCCGTAGGGGCCGCGGGCCCCGCCGGCCGGATTTCCCCGCGGGGAGGTGCGGCCGGCGTCAGCGGTGATTGTCGAAGAAGTGAATGGCCGACCGCGCGAACCACCCGATGTGCCTGAGACCCTTCGACGCCGCCCCGCCCCCGTGGTGCACGATGCGCACCTGCGGGCAGTACGCCACGGTCGTCACCTTCGACAGCCGCAGCGTGAGGTCGAAGTCCTCGAAGTAGAGGAAGTACCCGGGGTCGAACCCCTTCACGGCCTTGAGCGCGCCGCTTCGGCAGAAGAGGAAGCAGCCGCTCGCGATCGCGATGGGCTTCTGTTCCCTCTCCCAGTCCAGGTGCCGCAGCTCGTAGTCGTCGAGGGACCGGCGGAAGAGCCCGTGCAGGAACCGCGGCACGAATCCGCGCACGAAGAGCGTGCCCCAGGTCGGCCGCCCCTTCACCAGGTACTCGCGCTCCCCGTCGGAGCCGCGCGCGGAAGGCGTGATCGCCCCCACCTCGGGGTGCTCGCCCAGATGGCGAAGCGCCGCGTCGATGGCGCCGCGCTCGATCTCCACGTCGGGGTTGAGGATCAGGTGGAAGTCGGCGACCGTGCGCGCGAGGGCGAGGTTGTGCCCCTTTCCGTAGCCCACGTTGCCGTGGCCCGTGATGACGTCGAGGCCTACGTCCGTCACGCGGGAAAGCGCCGCCTCGGCCAGTTGCCCGAGCATCGGCGCGAGGCCGTCGGGGCCGTTGTCCACGATCTGCAGCCGCGCCGCGCCGAGGCTTCCCCGGTCGCGTGCCTGTGCGATCGCATCGGCGGCGCTCGCGAGGGTGCGCGCGAGCAGGCGCTCGTCGGGCGCGTAGGTGACGATCGAGATCGAGAGCGTTGCGCCTGCCATCGCTTGCCTCGGGCGCGCGCCCCGGCCCGGCTCAGAAGCCCAGCCGCGACATGGACTTCGTCCCCTGGACGCCGTCGACCACCCACGTGAACGACCCGTTGTTCGCGTCCGTGAAGTTCAGGGTGAGCGTGCCCACTTCCTTGAGGGTCACCTTGGCCGGGTCGAAGGTGGCCTGGTTGTAGGCCGGCCCGCTCGTCCGGTAGAACTTGCCGGTGAAGGTGCGGCCCGTCGTCCACTGCCCGCTGGACATCACGAGCCACAGGGGCCCGGAGTCGGCCGCGTAGGTGTACCACAGGCCGAACACCTGCCCGCTCGGATGCTGCGTGAGGTTGATGCCCCACCCGCTCTCGGCCGGGTTGTACCAGAGGTCCGTCACGTCGAACTCGGGCACCGTCGTGGCCTGCAGCCAGGTCCGCAGGGCGGGGTAGGCGACGTCGAATCGCGAGTAGTAGTCCGAAGCCGTCCTCGCCGTGCAGCTCGCCTCGCCGCCCAGCAGCCCGCCGCGCAGCAGGTACTGGCCGCCGCCCAGCGTCATGATCCCGCCGCCGCTCGAGCCCGGCTCGGCGGTGCCCTGGTTGTAGACGACGGTGACGTAGCCGGTCGGGGCGCTCACGGGGCTCGGCAGCGTGATCAGGGAGCCCGTGGTGCCGGTGCTGAACTTCTTCAGGTCGCCCCACGGGTGGTGCAGGAGCGTCACCTGCGTCCCCGCCGTGACGGGATTCGGGTCCCACCCGGACAGGTAGGCCCCGGGCGGCGCCCACTCGTTCAGCCGCAGGAACAGGACGTCCTGCGAGAGGTTGTTGTAGAGGTAGGTCGCCCCGCCGAAGCGCTGCACGTACGGTGGCGTGAGGAGGCTCCCGCAGGCCACGGCGTCGAAGAAGAAGAACGTGTTGAGCGTGGAGGCCACGCGCTGCATGTCGCTCGACGTGGCGTAGGGCGGCCCCTCGTTCTCGAAGCAGTGGTTGGCCGAGTAGAGGTACGGCACCTGCGTGCCCGACAGCGTGTCGTTGAGCAGCGTTCCCGTGCACATGTAGGACGAGCCATCCCGCGTGAAGAGCATGTGCACCACGGAGTTCGCGGCGTTGAGGAGCGCCTGCGTCGGGTTGGGCACGCACTTCAGGTCGATGTTGCACGACCCGGAGGTGCCGATGTTGGCCGTCGTCTTGGCGAACTGTGTCGACGGGCCGGCCACGAGGTGGGAGACGGTGGCGACTTCCACGAACGGCTCGGGCTGGCCGGCGGGCGAGGCGATCTCGATCACCTGCGCGTCGCCCTCGGTGAGCGGCGTCCAGTACCGGTCGCTCTTGCCGAGGGATCCGGCGAGGCGCACGGGCCCCAGTGCCTTCGACTCGTCGTCGCTGCCGGCCACGCGAAGGTTCCACGGCTGCGTCGTGGAGCCGATCCTGAGGCCCACGCGGATCGCCTTGGCGCCGGGCGACTGCACGCGGATCTTGGCGATGCGCCATTCGCCGACGCGGCTCCAGGCGATGGCGTCGCCCGAGCCTTCCACCGCATGGTCGGCCACCTCGCGGCCGAACCCCACCATCACGCGCTTGCCGGGCGCGGAGTCCTGCTCGAGGGCGCGCAGCTCGCTGGCTCCGGGCGCCGCGAGCCGCAGCTGCCACGCGGGCATTTCCTCCTCGGAGGTGAGCAGGCCCGGGATCGTCGCCGCCTTGGGGGCCACGTCCACCACGGGCTCGCCGAGCACCACGGGAAGCCCCTGCGCCATGGCGGGCGCGGCGAGGGCGATCGCGAGGGCCGCAAGGGCGGGGCGAATGACGCGTGCCGCGTGGGCGAGGAACATGAGGGGGAAGGGGAGACTCGAAGGGAAATTTTAGCAGGCCCCACCCACGGGCGCCCGCTCCCGGGTTCCGACCGCGGGGCGCTGCCGCGGTTCCCCGGGCGGGCCAGCTCAGGCGGCGCGCTTCGGGAGGAAAGGCTCCGCGGCCGCGAGCACCGCCTCCAGCTCGATCCCGTGCATGCATCGCGGGGCCGGGCATTGGTCGACGCCGCGCGTGCACCGTCGCACCCAGGCGACGTGGCGCTTGAACAGCAGGTCCTGGTCGCGGCAGGGAAAGGGGTCGATGGCCACGCTCGCGCCGGGGCAATCCGCCCAGTAGCGCCCCTGCCCGCCAAGCACCGGCCCGCTGGGCCCGTAGAGGACCACGGTGGGCGCGAACGCGGCCCGCGCGATGTGGGCCACGCTGGTGTCGCCGGTGACGACGAGGCTCGCGTTGGCCGCGAGGTCCCAGACTTGCGGCAGGTCGAGTCGGCCGGCGAAGCTGCGCTGGCTCGCCGAGCCCGGAATCGCGGCCACGAGCGCCTCCTCGCCGGGCCCCGCGCTCCAGCACGGGCGAACGCCGCGCGCCTCGAGGGCGCGGGCGAGCTGCGCCCACCGTTCCGGAAGCCAGGTCTTGTGCGTCGTGCTCGCTCCCACGTGCAGCACGGCGTAGGGCGCTTCGGGCCGGTCGTAGGGCCTGGATTCCGGCGCGGGCCACTGCCCCTTCGCGTAGGGAGGCGGCTCCGCGCCGGGCACGAGGGTGTTCACGATGTCCGACCACGCCATCGGAACGGCGGGCAAGTCGACGAAGTCGGTGACGGGCCAGTTCTTGTAGGCGGGGTAGTCGCCCGAGAACGCCACGACGCGGCGCGCGCCCATGGCGCGGGCAAGCCAGCTGTATCGGGCGTCGCCGTTGATGAGGGCCAGGTCGAAGGGGCCCAGGCGCCAGAGGGCCTCGAGGCTCCCCGGGTCGCGCACGCTCCAGCCCACGGGCACCACGCCGAAGGGCCGGCCCGAGAAGAGCGGCACGAACGCGCGCGGCATGACGTGGACGATCTCCGCCTGCGGATGGAGCGCCCGGAGCTTCGCGACGCAGGCGGTGAGGAGGACGGTGTCGCCCAGGAGCGAGTGGTGCGGCAGCAGGATGCGCCGCGGCGGATCCCCGGCGCGCCCGCGGCCCGCCGCCATGCGGCCGAGCGCCCTCGCGTAGATCGCGAGCCAGGTCCTGAGCCGCGGGGACATCGCGCCTACTTCACCACCCGCAGCCGGAAGTAGAGGCTGTTGCCCGGGAACATCCAGGCGAAGTGCTTCTCGTAGCGGCGAGGCGAGAGGGCGAAGAGCGCCCGCGCGATCGTCGAGAAGGGGAAGGACTTCCCGAAGTCGAGCTTCCGCTCGACCATCTCGAAGCGCCGGTCGCTGTAGAAGTTGGAGTGCCGCGTGTCGCTGGTGAAGTAGTCGAGCGACTCCCAGGACAGGTGCCGCACGTGCGTGGGGTCCTGGTAGGAATAGACGCTCGAGAAGTGCGGCGTGGTGATGAAGACCTCGGCGCCCGGCCGCCCCGCGCGGTGGATCTCCTCCATCAGCTTCACCACGTTCGGCACGTGCTCGATCACGTTGCGGCAGAAGATCGCGTCGTAGGCGTCGCTCGCGACCGGGTACGGGAAGACGCCCAGGTCGTGCCGGATGTCGGCCTCGCTCGCCACCGCGATGTCGATGCCGGTGGAGCCGGGGATCTTGTCCCGGCCGCAGCCCACGTCGAGGCACTTCCTGCCCTTCGCGTACTCCGTCATCTCCGCCGTGTTCATCCCGTCCGTTCCTTCGCGTTGCGGCTTCCGGCGCTCAGCGCCGCGTCGAGCGCGCGACCACCATGAAGACGTCGATCATCCGCTCCACCATGCGGTCCTCGCCGAAGCGCGTCAGCGCCGCTTCGCGCGCGTGCGAGCCCAGGCGGCGCCGCAGGGCGTCGTCCGCCAGCAGCGACTCGATGGCGACGCGAAGCGCCGCAGCGTCCTCGGGCGGCACGAGCCGGCCGGTGTCGCCGTCCTGCACGATCTCGGCGATGCTGCCCACCGGGGTGGTGACCACCGCCAGCCCGCAGGCCATCGCCTGCATCAGCGCCTGCGGGACCCCTTCGTTGGCGTAGGAGGGCAGGCAGAAGAGGTCGAAGGCCCGCATCCACGGCGCGACGTCCTTCCGGTTTCCCGCGAACACCACCCGGTCGGCGATTCCCAGCTCCTTCGCGAGGGACTCGAGCGCCCCGCGTTGGGGGCCGTCGCCCACGACCGCGAGCCGCGCGCCCTTGTCGGCGAGGCCCGCGAACGCCTCGAAGAGGTAACGGTGCCCCTTCCAGCTGCGCAGCGTGGCGACGATGCCGACGATGCGGCCCTCGGGGGCGAGCCCCAGCTCCGACCGCGCCCGGGCGGCCGCGCCGGGGTTGAAGTGGTCGACGTCGATGCCCGTCGGGATCGAGATGACGTGGTCCGGCTTCACGCCCGTCTCCTCGATCACCTGCAGGCGCAGCCGCTCGCCGGTGGTGACCACGCGCCGCGTGCCGTCGCGGTAGAGCCAGCGCGTGGCGAAGTTGCGCGGCACCGGGGCCGAGATGTGCCGCGTGCGCACGAGCGGCGGCGCGTGGGGCAGCAGGCTCACCGCGATCGCGGCGAGCCAGCTGTCGGTGGAGCTGTGGGTGTTGATCACGTCGAAGGAGCGCTTGCCCAGCAGCCCCAGCATGCCGGCGAGCCCCGCGATCGACTTCCTCGCGATCGGGACCGCGACCGCCTCGACGCCGTAGTCGGCGGCCGCGCGGTAGATGTTCGACTCCGCGGGCGCGGCGATCGTCACCGCGTGCCCGCGGCGGGCCACGCCCCGCGCCTCGGTGAGCACGCGGATCTCCTGCCCTCCCCAGCCGAGGGACGATTCCGTGTGCAGGACGCGAAGCTTTTCCAGGGCCATCGCCTAGGCCCCGGCGAACTGCAGCCTGTGGAGCCCCGCGTACGTGCCGCCCGCGGCGATGAGCCGCGCGTGCGTGCCCTCCTCGACGATCCGCCCGTGCGACATCACGACGATGCGGTCGGCGCTCTCCACGGTGGACAGGCGGTGGGCGATCACGATCGTCGTGCGCCCCTTCATGAGGCCCTCGAGGGCGGCCTGCACCGCGCGCTCGCTCTCGGTGTCGAGCGCCGAGGTCGCCTCGTCGAGCAGGAGGATGGGCGCGTCCTTCAGGATGGCGCGCGCGATCGCGATGCGCTGGCGCTGGCCGCCGGAGAGCTTGGCGCCGTTCTCGCCGATCTGCGTGGCGAGGCCCTCGGGCAGCTCGCGGATGAACTCCATGGCGTGCGCGGCCTCGGCGGCGCGCAGGATGTCCGCCTCGGCGACGCGCTCGCCCTGGCCGTAGGCGATGTTCGCCGCCACGGTGTCGTTGAAGAGCACCACGCTCTGCGACACGAGGGCGATCTGCCGCCGCAGGCTCGCGAGCGTGAGTTCCCCGAGCGGGTGCCCGTCGAGCGTGATGCGCCCGGCGGTCGGATGGTAGAAGCGCGGCAGCAGGTGGATGAGGCTCGACTTGCCGCTGCCGGAGGCGCCGACGAGGGCGACCGTCTCCCCCGGCCGGATGTCGAGGGTGACGCCGTCCAGCGCGGGCGGCGCGTCGGCGCGGTAGGAGAGGCTCACGCCCTCGAAGCGCACCTCTCCGCGGGCGCGGCCGAGCTCCACCGTGCCGCGGTCCTCCTCGGGCTTCTCGTCGACGAGGCCGAAGACCGACTCGCAGGCCGCGAGGCCGCGCTGCAGGTGCTCGTTGATGCCCGTGAGCCGCTTGAGCGGCTGCAGCAGCATCCCCGTGGCGGCGATGAACTCGACGAAGCTGCCCACGTCGGTGTGCCCGGCGTGGGCGAGCCCGGCGGCGAAGTAGATGATGGCCGCCACCGCGCACGCGACGAAGAACTGCGTCGCCGGCACCGTCGCGGCCGCGGCCGCGGCCTGCTTCATGTTGTGCCGGCGGATGAGCTGCGCGGCCTTCGCGAAGCGGCCGCCCTCGTAGTCCTGCCCGCCGAAGACGCGCACCACGCGCTGGTTGGTGATCGACTCGTCGAGCACCTCCGCGATGCCTCCCATGGCCTTCTGGCTCGCGCGGCTCGTGTCGCGAAGCCGGCGGCTGAAGTAGCGGACCACCAGCGCGATCGGGGGGATCACGAGGAGGGCGATGAGCGTGAGCCGCCAGTTGGACCAGAGCAGGATGGCGAGGAGGGCGGCGACGGTGACGCTGTCGCGCACGAGCGTGACCAGCACGCTCGTCGAGGCCGCGGCGATCTGCTGCACGTCGTGCGTGAACCGCGCCACGAGGCGCGCCGTCGGCACCTCGTCGAAGTAGGCCGGCGGCAGCCTCAGCACGCTCGAGAACATGGCCGCGCGCAGGTCGAGGATGACCTTGTTGTTCACCCACTGGTTGAGGTAGCCCGAGGCGAAGCTGGCCAGGCCGCTCACCAGGAAGACGCCCACGACGCCGAGCGGCAGCAGGACGACGAGGTCGCGGTTTCGCGCGATGAAGAGCTCGTTCACGAGCGGGCCCGTGAGCTTCACCAGCGCGGCGTCCGAGAGCCCGCCCACGATCATCGCCGCGATGGACCCGAAGAGCGCGGCGCGGTAGGGCCAGACGTGTCGGAGGAGCCGGGCGTAGAGCGCCCGGCTGTCGGGGTGCGGGTCGGTCATCCCGGCATTATCCCAGTTTGCCGGCGAGGAGCCTCTCGTACAGGGCGAGGTACTCCCGCCCCATGGCCTCGGGCGTGAACGGCGCCACCGCGTCGCGGGCCGCCGCGCCCATTCCGCGGGCCGTCGCGGGATCGAGCCGGTCGAGGCACTCGGCAAGGCCGCCCACGTCGAGCGCGTCCCGGACGAAGCCGGTCTGCGCCTCGGCGACGATCTCGGCGGCGCCGCAGCGCGTGCTCGTGACCACGGGCAGGCCGGCGGCCATCGCCTCCAGGACGGCGTTGGGGAACGGGTCGTATAGCGTCGGCAGGACGAAGGCGTCCGCCGCGGCGAGGAAGGGGCGCACGTCGGAGACCCCGCCCACGAAGCGCACGCGAGCGGCGATGCCGAGCTTCACCGAGAGGCTTCCGTAATGGCGCGCGCGCTTGTCCTTGCCGACCACCAGGGCCCAGGCGGGCTCGCGGCGTCGCGCCAGCGCGTGCAGGAACGGGCCGACGCCCTTCCTCTCGAAGCCCGAGCCCACGTAGGCGAACACCGTCGCGTCGGCCGGTATCTTCACCTGCTCCCGCACCGCGGCGCCCATCTCGGCGCGAAGCCCGGGGTGGAAGCGGGCGCCGTCGACCGCGTTCCGGATGAGCACGAGCTTCCCGGCCGGCGTGGCGAAGCGCCGCGAGATCTCGCCGCGCACCATCTCCGAGTTGCAGATCGCGGCGCGCAGGCGCGGCGAGGTGAAGAGCTCGCGCTCGGCACCGAGGAGGTAGCGGTGGTGCGGCGAGAGCGAGGTGGCGAGCCGCGCGAGGGGCGACTGAACGCGCGCGCGCTGCTCCAGCCATTCCGCGTGCACCCCGTCGCCGGCGCGGTACACGTCGCAGCAGGGGATGCGCTCGTGCGACTGCACGAGGTCGAAGCGCCGCTTCGGGAGCTCCGCGCACACGGCGCGGGCGAACCCGCGGTCGCGCCACAGGCTGCCGACGTAGAAGGGGTCGAGGACGATCGCCTCCCCCTCGCCTTGGGGCCAGCGGCGCGTGACGAGCGTGAGGGAGGCGCCCTGGGCCGAGAGCGCCGCGATGGCCGCCTGCACGAAGCGCTCGGCGCCGCCGAACGCGTCGAAGCGGCTGCGCACGAGGGCCACGCGGGGGCCGCCGGTGCCGCGCCCCCGGGTGGCAGGGCTCACGGCCGCGCCAGCAGCTCGTTGATCGCGGAATGCACGCGGTCCACGGGAAGCTGCGTGAGGCACTCGCTCACCTTGCTGCCGCCGCAGCCGTCGTTGCCGCACGGCCGGCACGGGTGCCCGCTCTCGACGACCCGGTTCGGCACCATCCACGGGCCCCACTGGCGCTCGCCGCTCGGGCCGAAGAGCGCCACGACCGGCGTTCCCATCGCGGCCGCGATGTGCATCGGGGCGGAGTCGACGCCGAAGAAGAGCTTCGCGCGCGCCGAGAGCGCGGCCATCTCGCGAAGGCCGAGGCGGCCCGAAAGGTCGACGACGGGGGCCCCGGTGCGCTCGAGGATCCGCTTCACGATGGCCTGCTCGCGGGCGTTGGGGGCGCCGGTGATCACGAGGCGGTGCCCGTCGCGGGCGAGCCGGCCGAGGAGCTCGGCGTTGCGCTCGTCGGTCCACGCCTTGAAGAGCCAGCGCGAGGTCGGGTGGGCGTGCAGGAAGCCCTTCGGCGCGAGGCCGTGCTCCGCGAGGAGCGCGTCCACCCTCGCCTCCGCCTCCGCGCCGGGAACCATCACCAGCCGCTTCTCCTCCTCGGTGGGGTAGAGCCCCAGGCGGCGAAGCGCGTCGAGGTTTTCCTCCACCGTGTGGCGGGGAGTGGCGCGGGGCAGCGCGTAGAGGTGCGAGAAGCAGGCCCTCCAGGCGCGGGAGCTTCGCGCCGGGGCAACGGACCAGCGCGGGCGCAGCAGCTGCGAGAGCCACGCGCCGCGCCAGTGCTCGGTGAGGTGGACGATGAGCTGGTAGCGGCGGTCGCGAAGCTCCGCGAGCAGGCCCGACTCGCGCCGTGCCTGCAGCAGCAGGCCCTGCCGCTTCCACTCGCGGTCGATCGCGTGGATGCGGGAAACCGCGGGATGGCCCGCGAGCATGTCGCGCGTGTCCGCGTAGACCAGGGCGTCGATCTCGGCCTCGGGCGCGCGCGCCGCGAGGACGCGGAACACGGGCGAGGTGAGCAGCACGTCGCCGTGGTGCCGGAGCTTCACCACCAGCACGCGCCGCAGCGAGTCGACGCCTATCGGGTCGGGGACCATGGCCGCCAGATTAGCAAACGGCCGCCCCGCCCGCGAGGGCGAGGGGCCTCAGGTCGTCTCGAAGCGCAGGTTGAGGAAGAAGCCGCGGCGGGGAGCGTCGTAGCCCACGGCGTGCTCGTAGCGCTTGTCGAAGAGGTTCGAGCCCGTGAGCTCCACGCGCCAGCGCCTGTCGACGGTGTAGCGCACGGCGGCGTCGGCGATCGCGTAGCCCGGAAGCCGCGACGACGGCGCCTCGTCGGCCGAGTCGAAGCGCTCGCTCGAGGCGGTGACGCCCCCCGAGACGGACCAGGGGCCCGAGGTCCACGCGGCCTCGAGGCGTCCGAAGCGCTTCGCGCGGCCCTGCAGCTGGTATCCCGTGTCCTCGTCCTTCGGGTCCTGCGAGGAGAAGGAGCCGCGCAGGCGCACGCCCCAGAGCGAGCCCTCGGCCGATGCCTCGATGCCGCGGATGCGCGCCCGGCGCACGTTCTCCATCGTCGGGAAGACGTAGGTGATGAGGTCCTCGATGCGGTTGTCGAAGGCGGTGAGGCGCCCCCGCCAGCCGGCGACCGGCTCGCTGCGGAACGCGACCTCGCGGCTCGTGCTCTGCTCGGGCCTGAGGTTCGGGTTGGGCACGTAGAAATCGGAGGCGGGCGCGTAGAGGTCGAAGAAGGTCGGGGCGCGGAAGCCGCGGCCGGCCGTGGCCGTGAAGAGCCCGGCACCCGGCCAGGCGTAGCCGCCGCTCACCGCGCCGGTGTCGCGCGCGCCGAACTGGTCGTCGTCGTCGCGGCGGGCCGACGCCTCCATGCTCCAGCCCTTCCACGATTCGTTGAGCGAGGCCCACGCGGACTTCGTGTCGCGCTCGGTCTGCGCGAACGCGGTGTCCGACACCACCTTCTGGCGCAGCATCTCGAACCCGGCGAGCGCCTTTCCGAACCGCAGCGCGAACTCGTGGACCCACGAGGCCTGGTCCTGCCGCGTCTCGAACCGCGCGGGCGTGTACCCCTCGATCCGCAGCTCGTCGAGCCCCTGGCCCACCGTGATGCGGCTCGACCACCAGGTGCTGTAGGCCATCTGCGAGACGAGGTTCGCGCCCGAGAGCGTCTGCACGTTGCGGTCGTTCGCGAAGCGCCCCTGCGCGTCGGGGCAGCCGTCGTAGCTCGCCTTGCCGCGGCTCGTGAAGCCGTTGAGCGCCAGCGTCTCGCCGGGGGCCAGCCGCCCGACGATGCGCAGGTTGGCGAAGGCGTTCTCGTAGGGATCGCGGTCGGGGTCGTGGCACCAGGCACGCGGGTTGGTCGCGCTGGGCGCGTCGACCTTGCGCCCGCCCCCGGAGAACGAGACGGTCGTCGCGCCCTCGATGGCGGTGAATCCCGCGGCGAGGCGCCAGTCGGAGTCGGTGCCGTAGCCGGCCGAGGCGAAGAGTCGCGGCACGGCCGAGGCGCGCGTGAAGACCTGCACGACGCCGCCGATGGCGTCCGGGCCGTACAGGCTCGAGAGCGGCCCCTTCACGATCTCGATCCGCTCGACCATGTCGAGGGGGATGTTCTCGATCGAGGTCGTGCCCACGGTCGCGGAGCTCACCCGCATCCCGTCGACGAGGACGAGCGTCTGGCCCGCGTTGGCGCCGCGCAGGAAGAGGCCCGCCGGCTGGCCGGGGCCGCCGGTGCCGCGGAACTCGACGAGCGCCTCGCGCTGCAGCAGCTCGGCCACCGAAATGGGGCCCGCGCGGTCGATCTCTTCGCGCGTCACCACCTCCACGTCGCGCAGCGCCGCCGCGGCCTGCTGCGGCGCGCGGATCGCGGTCACGACGATGGCGTCGAGGGGCTGGTAGGCGAGAAGGGCGGCGGGCTGGGCCGGTGCGGCGGGCTGCTGCGCGTGCGCGCCCAATGCCATCGCGGCGGCGAGGCCGGCGAGAGGCTTGGTGTTCATGTCGGGTCCTTGCTCCGCGCGGGCCAGCGTCCCCGCAGGCCCTCAGGTGGTGAACCCCCGCATTCCTGGCGGGGCCGTCGCCTTCGGGCCGGTCTCCGGGCTCGCCAGACTTGACCTCCGCCTTCCCGCGGCCCGAAGGCCGCAGTGGCGTGGGGGGAGGTCCACACTGGCTTACCGTTGCGGGGGCAGCGCCGGCATCTCACCGGCTTCCCGTACACCCGAAAGCGGCCCCCATGATACTCCCGCAGGCGCGCGACGTCCCGCCGCTACATACGAAAACACTTTCAAAATAAGCGCTTACACATTGACTGGGAAAACAATTTCCAATAATCTTCTCGAATGGAATCGGAGCTCTCCGCCCTCGAGGCGAAGGTCGAGCAGGCCGTCGCGCAGCTCAAGCAGCTTCGCGAGGAAGGGCGCGAGCTTCGCCAGCAGCTCGCCGCGCGCGCCGACGAGAACGCGCGGCTCGCCGAGAAGCTCGCCGCGGCCAAGGCGCGCATCGAGGCGCTCCTCAAGCAGATTCCCGAGACCGAAGCGTGAGCGAAGACGCGAAGGCCCGCGACAAGGGCGTTTCCATCCAGATCCTCGGCCGCGAGTTCCGCGTGGCCTGCCCCGAGGGCGAGGAGAAGCAGCTGCACTCGTCGGTCGACTATCTGAACCGCCGCATGAAGGAGCTGCGCGACACGGGCAAGGTCACCGGCAACGAGCGCATCGCGATCATGGCCGCGCTCAACATCGCCCACGAGTTCCTGGGCCAGAAGTCCGCGAAGGCCCCGTCGTCCGTTGACGGTGCGGACATTCGGCGTAGAATCGCCTCGATGCAGGAGACGCTGGATTCGGCGCTCGCCGCCGACCAGGACAAGCTCTTCTAGCGGCCGCGAGAAGCCGCGCGAGCGGCGTGCCGGTTTCCTGCGGTGTTCGTCCGGGCTTACATCTTCGAGCCGATAATCTTGTAAGCCTGGATGCCCGCCAAAGCGGTGCT
>JBBIJT010000040.1:0-26491 GCA_037445795.1 Betaproteobacteria bacterium
CATCGCGCGCGTAGCCGGTCGCCCACCAGAGCACGAGGGCGCCGGCCAGCGCCCGCCCGCGCTCGTCCGGGTCGGTGGCCCCCTGCGCCACCTGCAGCTGCGCCCGCACGGCCGCGAGCGGCGTGCGCAACTCGTGGGCCGCGTCGCTCGTGAAGCGCCGCTCGCCGTCGAGGGAGGATTGCAGGCGCGCGAGCAGCGCGTTCAGCCGCTCCACGAGGGGAGCGATCTCCGGCGGCACCTCGCCGCCCACGGGCGCGAGGTGGCGCGGGTCGCGGCTCGCGATCTCCTCGCTCACTCTCGCGAGCGGCCGGAACGCACGGCCGACGGAAAGCCACACGAGGAGAGCGAGCACCGGCAGCGCGACGGCGAGGGGCCAGGAGAGCGCCTTGCCCACCTCGAGGAGGATCTTGCGCCGGTCGGGCACGGCCTCGCGAACCTGGACGAGGTGCTCGCCCTTCGCGTCCCACAGGCCGAACACGCGCCACTCGTGGCCGTCGATGGTCACCGTGGAGAAGCCCTCCTCGCGCGGGGAGAAGGGGGTGGCGGGGGCATCCGCGGAATGCAGCAGCAGGCGCCCGCCCTTCCTCCACACCTGGAACGAGGCGGGCTTGGCGTACTTGTGCGGAAGCGGAGCGTGCTCCGTGTCCACCTCGTCCAGGTCCTCGCCCGCGCGCATGGCGAGGAGCGAGGCGGCCTGCGCGAGGCGCGCGTCGAAGACCTCCTCGATCTCGTGGCCCGCCTCCATCACGGTGGCCACCGCCGCCGCGAGCCACACCAGCGCGAGCCCCGAGAGGAGGATCGCCACGAGCCGCGCGCGCACGCTGCCGCGCCAGCGGCTCACGGGAGCTCCCTCGGCATCACGTATCCCACGCCGCGGACCGTCTGCACCACGCCGGGGGCGAGCTTGCGGCGCAGGTGGTGCAGGTGGACGTCCAGGGCGTTCGATTCGATCTCCTCGCCCCAGCCGTAGAGCTTCTCCTCCAGCTCGGCGCGCGAGAGCACCTTGCCCGGCGCGAGCATGAAGGCGTGCAGCAGCGCGAACTCCTTGCGCGAGAGCGCGCGAGCCTCGCCGCGCCACGTGACCTCGCGCGAGGCCGGGTCCAGCGTGAGCGCCCCCACGGCCAGTGTGGCGGCGGGGCTGCCGCCGGCACGGCGCACGAGGGCGCGAAGGCGCGCGGCGAGCTCGCCCATGTCGAAGGGCTTCACGAGATAGTCGTCCGCGCCGGCGTCGAGACCCGCGATGCGGTCCTCGACCGTGTCGCGGGCGGTGAGGATGAGGACGGGCACGGCGTCGCGCCGCCCGCGCATGCGCGCGAGCACCTCGAGGCCCGTGCGCCGCGGCAGGCCGATGTCGAGGACGACCGCATCGTGCGTGCCGCCCTCGAGCGCGAGGTCGGCCGCCACGCCGTCGCGCACCCAGTCGGCCACGAAGCCGTGCTGGCGCAGCCCCGCCTGGATGGCGTCGCCCAGCAATGCGTCATCCTCGACGACCAGAACCCTCACGTCCGACCCTCCTCCGGATGGAGGAAGTCTACGGCCGCTCGACGGGCGATTTCTTGCGCCCCGTCAGCATCGCGGCCACGAGGTTCTCGCGGTGCAGCCAGCTCGCGACCGCCACGCCCGCCAGGTGGACGCCCACGACGGCGAGCATGGCCCCCGCGAGGAACTCGTGCGTCTCCTCCAGCCAGTGGCCCCCCAGGTCGTTGTAGGTGGCCCAGCCCGAGGCGCCGGCGAATGCCGCGAGGGCGAGGAGCAGCACGATCGCCACGGCGCCGGCGGGGTTGTGGCCGAGGTGGTGCTCCGGCCGGCCCGCGAGCAGCGAGCGCAGATACCGGGCGATGGCGGCGGGACCGCGCACGAAGCTCGAGAAGCGCGCGTGCCTCGGGCCCACGACGCCCCAGGCGAGACGGAACGCGACGAGGCCGAGCATCGTGTAGCCGAGCGCCACGTGCACGTCGCGCCAGCGCTCGCTCTCGGCGGTGAGCCACGCGCCCGCGAAGCACGCCGCGAAGGACCAGTGGAAGAGGCGCACCAGGATATCCCACACCTTCACGGTGGCGGCGGGCGCGGCGGAGGCCGACGGGGAATGGATCACGGCGCTCATCGCTGCCTCCCGCCGGGCACGCGGATACCGCGCTCCGAGTAGTCACCCTGGTCGGCCGCCGCGTGGCAGGCGCCGCAGTTGGCGAAGGACTTCACGTCCGGGCGGCGGAGGGTTGCCGCGGGCACTTCCTCGCGGTGCTCCTTCACGAACCACGGCGTCTCGGAGACGCGCAGCAGGGGCCCGCCTTCGGCCGAGGTGCGCTTTCGCCCCGCGTTCCGCTCGAGGAACGCGAGAACTTCCGACCGCGCGGCGGGCTCGAGACTCGCGTCGGTCCCGAAATGCCGCTCCAGTCCTCCCATGACGGCGCGCCAGGATGCCGCGTCGAGGAGCGCAGGCGGGTAGGGCACGTGGCAGGAGCCGCACTCCTGGCGGTAGGCGGCATTGTCGAGGCGCCAGGCGTGGTCCCCGGCGCGGGCGTACAGGGCGTGCGACGTGGTGGCGGCGGCGATGGCGTACATCGCGGCGAGCCGGAGCGCGTTGCGGACGGTGTTCACGGGGCCCTCCTAGCGCGCGGCCAGGAGCCAGGCGAGGACGTCGCCCTTCTCCTGCGCGGTGCACTCGCGGCCGAGCACGTCGGTGCAGTTGCGGCGGAACCACTTCTCGGCCTTGTAGGCGCTCGCGAAGCGCTCGGGATTGGCGGCCGGCGCGAGCGGCGCGATGGCCTTTCCCGTGACGGTGTGCTTGCCGCCGGCGGCGGGGGCGGCGGTGTGGCAGGTCGCGCAGCTCCATTCCTTCCCGTGGGCGGTGGTGAAGAAGGCGCGGCCGCGCTCGGCGCTCGCGCCGGCGAAGGCGGGATTCTCCTTGCGCGCCTCGGCGGCGTAGGCATCGAGCAGGACGTTGGGCGTGTCCGCGGCCGCGACGGGCAGCGCGGTGGCGGCGAGGGCGAGCGACAGGGCGAGGGTACGCATGGGCGGGGCTCCGGGTCGTGGGTGACGGCCGCATCTTGCAGAGCCCGCCTTAACGTTCCATTAAGCCCCCCGCCAGGGGCGCCGGAACAAAGCGTCACGCGGGCGGGGGCGTCGCCGGGCTAGAGTATCCTTCCGCCCCATCGCTCCCGGATCGCCATGCTCGAGACCATGGAAGCCCGCCCCGCCCCGACCGTGCCCGCCGCAGGCCCGCGCCCGCGGGTGCTGCTCGTGGAGGACAACGCGCGCCTGGCCGCCTCCATCCGCGACTACCTGCAGAAGCACCAGGTGGAGGTGCACGTCGAGTCGAACGGCCTCGCCATCGCCGCGCGCATCGAGCGCCTTCGCCCCGACCTCGTCATCCTCGACCTCATGCTGCCGGGCAAGGACGGCCTGGCGATCTGCCGCGAGCTTCGCCGCACCGACCGCACCCCGGTGCTCATTCTCACGGCCAAGGGCGAGGACATCGACCAGGTGCTGGGGCTCGAGATGGGCGCCGACGACTACGTGGTGAAGCCCGTGGAGCCGCGGGTGCTGCTCGCGAGGATCGAGGCGATCCTGCGCCGCGCGAGGCCCCCGGCCGGCGCGCCCAGGGAAGCCCGGCTCGCCGCGGGCCGGCTGGAGATCGACGCGGGCCGGCGCAGCGCGGCCATCGCCGGGCGCGCCATCGACCTCACCACCGGCGACTTCGACATCCTCTGGCTCCTCGCCTCGCGGCAGGGCGCGGTGGTCTCGCGCGACGAGATCCTTCGCGTCGTCCGCGGCATCGACTACGACGGCCTCGACCGCTCCATCGACGCGCGCATCTGCCGGCTGCGCAGGAAGCTGCAGGACGCGGGGGGCGCCGAGAGCATGATCAAGACCGTCAGGCTGCGCGGGTACCTGTTCGCGGGCGACGAATAGTTCGTGGCTGGCGACACGGAGCGGAGGGCGAGGGTGGGGCTTGCGACACGGAGCGAGGGGCGAGGCTGTTCGGTGCGGGCGCGTCCTCGGCGTTGGACGTCGGGTGGTCCCTCGCCATGCTGAAGCTCTTCCTGCGCCTCTACCTCTTCCTGATGCTGCCGGCGACGGCGGCGTTCGTGGGGTTCATGTACCTCACGGACCAGGTGATGGCGCAGATGCACGCCGAGACGCAGCGCAAGAGGGCGGGGCCGGCGTTCGACCGGGCGGAGCGCATCATCGAGGCGAAGGACGCGCCGGACTGGCGGGGGCGCCTCCGGGAGATCGAGGCGACCTTCCGCATCGAGCACCGCATCCTGCCCATCGCGCAGGTGCGCGAGGACTGGTTCATCTCGCCTTCGGAGAAGGAGCGCCTCGAGGCGGGCGAGATCGCGTTCCGCGACCGCCCGGGCGGCGGGCAGGTGTACCTGCGCAAGCTCCCCGGCGGGTCCGAGGTGCTGCGCATCGAGTGGGTCGGGCTCTACGAGTACCTCGCCCTCTACTACACGATCATCGTGGCGCTGGTGACGCTGGGGCTCGCGGTGATCCTGCTGCGCTGGGTGAGGCCGCTGTACCGCGACCTCGAGAACCTCACGAGCGCGGCCGACCGCGTCGGCAACGGCGACCTCGGCGCGCGCGCCCGCGTGGGCAGGGCCTCCCTCGTCGAGTCCATCGCCGGGGCGTTCAACGCCATGACCGAGCGCGTCGAGCGACTGCTGGAATCGCACCGCGACCTCGAGCAGGGCGTGGCCCACGAGCTGCGCACGCCGCTCGCGCAGCTCAAGTTCGACCTCGAGCTCGCGCGCGAGTCGGAGGATGCGGCGGAGCGCTCGGTGCGCTTCGAGGCCATGGGGCGCGACATCGCCGACCTGGAAGAGCTGGTGAACGAGCTGCTGCTGCTCGCGAACCTGCGCCAGGCGCCGCCCTACGCGCCGGAGGAGGTGCCGGCCCGCGAGCTGGTGGAGGACGTGATCCGCCGCGCGAAGGACGAGATGCGGGCCGCCGGCCGCGAAGTGGCCATCGAGCAGCCGGCGGCTATGCCGGAGACCTTCACCTGCAACGGCAAGTACCTCGCCCGGGCGCTCGTGAACGTGGTGAGGAACGCCGCGCGCCACGCGAGGAAGAAGGTGGCGCTCTCGGTGGAGCGCGAGGGCGCGCGCACCGTCGTGCACGTGGACGACGACGGGCCGGGCATCGCGCCGGAGGACCGCGAGCGGCTCTTCGAGCCGTTCACGCGCGCCGAGCCGGGGCGGGAGCGGGAGACCGGCGGCGTGGGGCTGGGGCTCGCCATCGTGAAGAGCGTGGCCGAGTGGCACGGCGGCGGCGCCCGCATCGGCCCCTCGCCCCTGGGCGGGGCGCGGGTCTCTATTTCCTGGTAGCGCGCGGCTTCTTCGCGGCGGGCTTGGCTGCCACCCTGGCCGTGCGCGGAGCGCGCTTCGCCGGGGCCTTCTTCACCTTCTTCTTCGGGGCTGGCTTTCCCGCCGCCCGCGAGGCCGCCTGCTCGCCCATCCAGTGCTCGAGCTGCTTCACCGGCATCGGGGGGCAGGCGAGGTAGCCCTGGAAGGAGGCGCAGCCCTGGTCGCGCAGGAACTCGAGCTGCGAGGCGCGCTCGACGCCCTCGGCCACCACCTCGAGCCCGAGGCCGCGCGCGAGGCCCGTCACGGCCGCGACGATGGCCGCGCCCCCGCTCTCGATGGCGCGCCGGCTGCCGCCGTTGATGTCGGCCACGAACGACTTGTCGATCTTGAGCGTGTCCACCGGCAGGTGCCGCAGGTGCGACAGGCTCGAGAAGCCCGTGCCGAAGTCGTCGATCGCGATGCGGAAGCCCAGGCGGCGCAGCTTGCGCAGCGTGACGCTCACGCCCTCGACGTCGCGCACCATGCTCGTCTCGGTGATCTCGAGCGTGAGCCAGCCCGGGGCGCAACCGGTTTCCTTCAGCGTCGCCTCGAACTCGGCCACGATGGCCGAGTCGCGGAGCTGGCTCGCCGACAGGTTCACGCTCACGGCGCCGGGGCCGGTGCCGGTGCGGTTCCAGGCGGCCGCCTGCCGCGCGGCGGCCCGGAAGACCCAGTTGCCGAGGTCGCGCATGAGGCCGGCCTCCTCCGCGACGGGGATGAAGGCGTGCGGCAGCACCATGCCCCGAGTCGGGTCGTTCCAGCGCACGAGGGCCTCGGCGTGCCCGACGTGGCCGGTGACCACGTCGAGGATCGGCTGGTAGTGCAGCTCGAACTCCTCGTTGCGGATGGCGCGCCGCAGGGCCGCCTCGAGGCCCAGCCGCTGGTCGCGGCGCTGCGCGAGGGCGATCGAGAAGGCGCGATAGCTGTTCCGGCCGAGCTCCTTGGCGTGGTACATCGCCGCGTCGGCGTTCTTGAGGAGCGTCTCCGGGTCGGTGCCGTCGTCGGGATAGACGGCGTAGCCGAGGCTCGCGCTCACCTGCGCCTCGTGGCCCTCGATGCGGAAGGGGCGCATCACGTCGTCCAGGATCTTCTGCGCCACGCGGTCCGGCCCGCCGTCGCCCGAGAGATCCTCGAGGACCACCACGAACTCGTCGCCCGAGATGCGCACCAGCAGGTCGCTCTGGCGGAGCGTCCCGCGGATGCGCCGCGAGAGGTCCTTCAGCAGCTCGTCGCCCACGCGGTGGCCGAGGGTGTCGTTCACGTCCTTGAAATGGTCGAGGTCCAGGAACAGGACCGCCACGCCGCTGCCGGAGCGCTGCGAGCGCGCGATGGAGGCGGAAAGCCGGTCGTTCAGGAGCAGGCGGTTCGGCAGCCCCGTGAGGCCGTCGTGGGTGGCCATGAACTGCAGGCGCTCCTCCGCCTGGATGCGCGAGGAGACGTCCTGGGCGAGCGAGAGGATGGAGACGAGCCGCCCGTCGGTGTCGCGCAGCGCGGAGTTGTGCCACTCCACCCAGATCACCGAGCCGTCCTTGCGGTAGGTGCGGTTGAGGAGCGTGGCGCGCGATTCCCCGCCCTCGACGAGCCGGCGCACCGCGGCCTCGACGGGCAGCGAATCCTCCTCGTACACGAGGCGCCAGCTCTCGAGGGACCGGCCGAGCACCTCGTCGGCGCTCCAGCCGAAGATGGACTCCGAGCTTCCCGACCAGCGGATGACGCGAAGCTGCGGATCCCACTCGATCACGCCGAGCGGCGTGTTGTCGAAGTGGGCCGAGAGGATGGAGTTGGCGCGACGCAGCTCCTCCTCGACCACCTTCTGGTCGTGGATGTCGCTCGTCGTGGCGTAGTAGCCGACGATCTTGCCGCCGGCCCCGCGGCGCGGGGTGTAGCGCACGTTCATCCAGCGCACGCGGCCGTCGGCGAAGGTGATCGGCCGCTCGCGGCTCACCGTCTCGCCCTCGAAGACGCGCTCGAGGATCGGCAGGAGGGTTCCGTGGCGCTCGGGGCCCAGCACCTCGAGGACGGTATGGCCCACGACCTCCTCGTTGCGCCGACCGGCGTAGGCGAGGAACGCGTCGTTGGCGTAGCGGTAGCGCTGGCCCGCGTCCACGTACGCCATCGGCGTGGGGATGGAGTCGATCACCTGGCGAAGCTCGCGTTCCTTCTCCTCGAGCGCCCCCTTGGCCGACATGAGGTCGTGGATGTCGTTGGACACCACGTAGTAGCCGAGCACGCGCCCGCCGTCGTCCTTGCGAGGGGTGAGCTTCACGCGCACCCAACGCTCCTCGTTCGTGCCCGGCACGCTGATGCGCCGCTCGTAGATGACGGCCTCGCCCGCCCTGACGCGGTCGAGGTGGGGCTGGAGCGCCCGCACCAGCTCCGGCGGGTAGACGTCCGCGGGGAACTTGCCCAGCGCGAACTCCCTGGTGATCCCCCGCGTCGCGAGGAAGACGTTGTTCACGAAGGTGCAGCCGTGCTCGAGGTCGATGTAGACGATGGCCTCTGGGATGTTCTCCGCAAAGAAGCGCAGCTCCTCCTCGCGCAGGCGCAGCTTCTCCTGCGCGTCCTTGAGCTCCTGCACGTCGTGGCCGACCACGTACATGCCCCGCACCAGCCCGTCGGGCCCGCGGTCCGGGACGGCGCGACCCAGGATCCACCGCTTCTCTCCCGTGGGAAGCGTCATCTGCCGCTCGTAGGTGGCGGTCTCGCCGGCCAGGACCCGGCTCGACATGTCCTCCAGCTCGTCCGCGGCCGCCTGGCCCAGGACCTCGGCCGAGGTGTGGCCGACCACCTCCTCGAACCGCTTCCCGCGGACCTCGAGAAAGGTCTTGTTCACGAAGACGTAGCGACGCGCGGTGTCCAGGTAGGCGACGGAAACGGGGATGTTGTCCGTGTAGAGGCGAAGCTTCGCCTCCTGCTCCGCGAGGCGCTCGCGCGCCAGCTTGAGCTCGTGGATGTCCGTCCCCACGACGTAGCAGCCGCCGTAGTTCCCGGCCGCGTCCATCCAGGGCACCAGGCGGACCAGGACCCACCGTCGCTCCGCGCCGTGGTTTCCCGCGAGGCGCTCGTAGGTGACGGTCTCGCCCCGGCGAAGCTGCTCCATGTAGGGGTCGAAAGCCTCCGCCACGGCCGCGGCGCCCATCACCTCGGTCGTCGTGCGCCCGAGGATCTGCTCCGCGCTCTGCCCGCGCAAGCGCTGGTAGGTCTTGTTGGCGAACTTGTAGCGCGACTCGCCGTCGATGAAGGCGATGGCCTCGGGGATGTTCTCGGCGTAGAAGCGAAGCTGCCGCTCCTGCTGCTCGAGCGCCTCGCGCAGGCGCTTGTCGTCGTCGATGTCGATCATCACCGAGAAGATCCCGTGGACCTCCCCGTCGACGACGTCGGGCGTCAGCGCGACTCGCACCCAGCGCTGCTCGCCGCGGCCGTTCCGGCCGAGCCGCTCGTAGGTCACCTTCTCGCCGGCGAGCGCCCGGTCGACCAGCGGCCGGACGTGTTCCAGCACGGCCGGGGGGTAGACCTCCTCGATGTGTCGGCCCACGACGTTTTCCGTGGTGATCTCCCGCGGCCAGTCGGGGCCCGGGGCGTTCGTGAAGCGGAAGCGCCGGTCGGCCCCGATGTACGCCATGGGGACGCCGACGTTGTCCATGATGATCTGCAGCTCGCGCGTGCGGGCGAGGAGCGACTCCTTGAGGCGGTAGTCCTCCTCGATGTCCATCAGCACCACCAGCGCGCCGCGCACGGCGCCGGACCCGTCGCGGTCCGGGATCATGTGGCCGCGGATGTGCCGCCTTTCCCGGCCGGGCCAGAGCGCCTCGCGCTCGTAGGTGATGGCCTCGCCCGCCAGCGCCCGCTTCAGCAGCGGGAACGTCTGGGCGGCGATCTCGGGCGGCGTCATCTCCTCCATCGTGCGCCCCACCATCGTGGTGGACGTGAGCCCGGCCCAGGCGGCGCTGTGGGCGTTGGCGAAGCGGACGACCCCGCGGCTGTCGATGTAGGTGACGGGGAAGCCGACCGTGTCCGTGATGAGGGCGAGCTGGCGCTCCCGGGCGGCCGTGGCCGCCTCGGCGTCCTTGAGGTTCTGGATGTCGAACAGGACGACCAGCACGCCGGCGACCCGGCCTTCGTGCCGCACCGGCATGTGGTGGGCGCGCAGCCAGCGGCCGGTATACGGGCCGTGGCGGGCCTCGCGGTCGAAGGTGAGCGTCTCGCCCGCCAGGGCGCGGACCAGCACGTCCCGCCGGCCGTCGGGGTGGGGCGGCCCGAAGACATCGGTGACGGTGCGCCCCACCATGGAGTCGGCCGGCCGCCCGAAGTGGCGCTCGTAGGCCGCGTTGACGATGCGGTAGCGCTGGCCCGCGTCGATCAGGTAGGCCGGAAAGTCGAGCAGGGCGATGCCGGGCCGGAGGGACTCCAAGGCGTCGTCCTGGCCGGCAGCGGGGCCGGGGTGGTTGGGGGGCATCGAAGACCTTGTTGTTTCGCGCGAGTGTACGGCTGCGGCTGCATTGTCCCAAGGGGGGGCGGTAAACTTCCACATGCCGCCGGTTTCAGGTGCCACCGTACGGCCGACGGGCGGTCGATCCGCCCTCCCGAGCGGCCGTTTCGCGGCGCGCCGTTTCACCTGTAACGCTCAAGCCCCCTTTCCAGCCGACCCGCCATGAACCTCCATCGACTCCTGCAAGAACGCGAGGCCTCCTCGCGCCCCGTCCGCGTGGTGCTCATCGGCGCGGGCAAGTTCGGCTCCATGTACCTCTCCCAGGCGAGGCGAACCCCGGGCATCCACCTGCTCGCCGTGGCGGACCTCGCCCCCGAGCGCGCCCGGGCGTCCCTCCTGCGGACAGGCTGGAGCGCGGCGATGCTCGGCGCCGCCTCGCTCGACGCGGCGGCCGGGGACCGCACCACCTTCCTCACCGACGACGCGGCCGCCGCCATCGCCCACCCGGCGACCGAGGTGGTCATCGACGCGACGGGCAGCCCCTCCGCCGGCATCCGCCACGTGCTCGCCTGCTGCGCGGCCGGCAAGCACATCGTGATGGTGAACGTGGAGGCCGACGCGCTCGCCGGCCCCCTCCTCGCGAGCAAGGCGCGCGCGGCCGGGATCGTCTACTCGCTCGCCTACGGCGACCAGCCCGCGCTCATCTGCGAGCAGGTGGACTGGGCGCGCGCCGCGGGCTTCGAGGTGGTCGCCGCGGGCAAGGGCACCAAGTACCTGCCGGCCTACCACGCCTCCACGCCGGAGACGGTGTGGGGCCACTACGGCTTCTCGCCCGAGATGGTGGCGAAGGGCGACTTCAACGCGCAGATGTTCAACTCCTTCCTCGACGGCACCAAGAGCGCCATCGAGATGGCGGCGGTGGCAAACGCCACGGGGCTTCGCGCCGCGCCCGGCGGGCTCGAGTTCCCGCCGTGCGGCGTGGACGACCTGGCGCGCGTGCTGAAGCCGAAGGCCGACGGCGGCCACCTGCACCACCGCGGCCAGGTCGAGGTGATCTCGAGCGTCGAGCGCGACGGCCGGCCCGTGTTCCGGGACCTGCGCTGGGGCGTGTACGTGACCTTCGCCGCGGGGCACGAGTACGTGCGCAAGTGCTTCCAGGAGTACGGCATCGTCACCGACCCCTCCGGCGAGTACGCCTCGATGTACAAGCCCAGCCACCTCATCGGGCTGGAGCTGGGCATCAGCGTCGCGAGCGTGGCGCTGCGCAGGGAGGCGACGGGCTCGGCCACGGGCTTCCGCGCCGACTGCGTGGCCACCGCCAAGCGCGACCTCAGGGCGGGCGAGACCCTCGACGGCGAGGGCGGCTACACCGTCTACGGCAAGCTCATGCCCGCCTCCGACTCCCTCCAGGCCGGCGGGCTTCCCATCGGGCTCGCGCACAAAGTGAAGCTCGTGAAGGACGTCCCTGCCGGCCGCGCCGTCTCGTGGAGCGACGTGGCCATCGACGAGGGCTCGGAGGCGGTTCGCATCCGGAGGGAAATGGAGCGCGGGGGCGCCGAAGCATGAAGCAGTCGACGAAGCTGGTCCACGGCGGGCGCCGCGCCGCGCACCCGCCGAAGACCGTGAACCTCCCGGTCGCGCGCGCCTCCACCGTGCTCTTCGACTCCCTGGCGGAGCTCGCCGAGACGCAGAAGCTCTTCGACGCGGGCGAGCCCATCGCCACCTACGGCATCGTGAACATGCCGCAGAGGAACGCCTTCGAGGAGCTCGTCTGCGAGCTGGAGGGCGGCCACCGCGCGGCGACGGTGCCCTCGGGCCTCGCGGCGGTGGCGGTGGCCATCATGGCCGTCGTGAAGGCGGGCGACCACGTGCTGATGGTCGATTCCGTCTACGGCCCGTCGCGAACCTTCTGCGACCGCACGCTCGCGAAGTTCGGCGTCGAGACCTCGTACTACGACCCCCTGGCCTCGGGAGAAGAGGTCGGGGCGCTCATGCGGCCCAATACGAAGGCCGTGTACGTGGAGAGCCCGGGCTCGCTCACCTTCGAGGTGCAGGACATTCCCGCGATCTGCCGCGCCGCGCACGCCAAGGGCGCATTCGTCATCGCGGACAACGCGTGGGGGACGGGGCTCCTCCACCCGGCCATGGACCACGGCGTGGACCTCGTGGTGCAGCCGGCCACCAAGTACCTGGGCGGGCACTCGGACGTGATCCTGGGCGCCGTGGTCGCCAACGAGCGCGCCTGGCCGATGCTGCACGACGTGATGCGCGACCTCGGCCAGACGGCGAGCCCCGACGACATCTACCTCATGGTGCGCGGCATGCGCACGCTCGCGCTGCGGCTCGAGCGGCAGGGCGCGGCGGCGCTCGAGATCGCGCGCTGGCTCGCGAAGCGCCCCGAGGTGAAGCGCGTGCTGCACCCGGCGCTCGAGAGCGACCCCGGCCACGCGCTGTGGAAGCGCGACTTCAAGGGCTCCTCGGGGCTCTTCGGCGTGGAGCTGCAGCCCTGCTCGAAGGAGCAGGTCGCGGCGCTCATGGACCACTGCGAGCACTTCGGCATCGGCTACAGCTGGGGCGGGTTCGAGAGCCTCATCATCCCCGCGAACCTGCGCCACGGGCGCAAGGTGCGGCCCTGGGACGGCAACCCCCTCATCCGGCTGCACATCGGCCTCGAGGACCCGGCAGACCTCATGGCGGACCTCGACGTGGCGTTCGCGCGCTGGCGGGCGGCGGGCTGATGCCCATCGCGCAGGCGCTCCGCGAGGCGCTCGAGGGCGCCGTCATGGAGGCGACGCGGGCGGACTGGACGCTGGATTCGGCCGAGCCCGTCTCCGGCGGCTGCATCCACACGGCGCTGTGCCTGAAGGGCGAGGACGCCTCGGGGAGGACGAAGCACTTCGCGAAGCTCGCCCCCCTCGAGCGCGTGCCCATGCTCGCGGCCGAGGCCGAGGGGCTCGCGGCGCTGCGCGCGGCGGGCGCCGTTCGCGTGCCGGCGGTCCTCGCGCAGGGCGACGACGGCGAGACGGGCTGGCTCGTCCTCGAATGGCTCGAGCTGGAGGGGCTCGACGCGCCATCGGGCGCGAAGCTGGGCGCGGCGCTCGCCGCGCAGCACCGGCTGCCGCAGGCGAAATACGGCTGGGAGAAGGACAACTTCATCGGCTCCTCGCCGCAGGCCAATGGCTGGAACGGCAGCTGGCTCGATTTCTGGCGAGAGAAGCGCATCCACGCGCAGCTGCGGATGGCGATGGCCAACCGCTATCCCTCCCGGATGATCGACCGCGGCGAGCGGCTGCTGGCCGACTGCGAGGCGTTCTTCCGCACGCATGCGCCCGTGCCTTCGCTGCTGCACGGCGACCTGTGGGGTGGCAACGCCTCGGCGCTCGTCGACGGCACGCCCGTGGTCTTCGACCCGGCGGTCTATTGCGGCGACCGCGAGGCCGACCTCGCGATGACGGAGCTCTTCGGGGGCTTCCCGAAGGACTTCCACGCCGCGTACCGCAACGCGTGGCCGCTCGACGACGGCTACCCCGTGCGCCGCGACTTCTACAACCTCTACCACGTGCTCAACCACGCCAACCTCTTCTCGGGCGGCTACGTGGAGCAATCGGCGAGGCTGGTGGAGCGGCTCCTCGCGGAGATCCGCTAGAGCGTCGGCGTCACCTGCGGGTAGACGCGCGTGAAGGCCTCGGCGTGCGTGATGTCCTTGCGCCCCGTGATGCGGCGTGCGTGGTTGCCGCGGTGCTCGGCTCGCTCGGCGTAGTGCTGCCGCAGGTAGGACTGCGCCTTCATCGCCTCCATCGCCTGCAGCTTCAGCGGGAAGACGCCGGTGATGTCCACGTAGACGTTGGGCACGAAGCCGCACATCTCCGTTTGGTGCGGCTCGAAGAGGTAGAGCTCCGGGGGAACGAGGATGTCGAAGGCGCTCGCCACGCCCGAGCCGGTGGAGAGCATGCGCGCGCGCTGCACCGCCGCCGAGGCCACGCCGTGGTCCGGATTGAAGGGGTCGCGGTCGGAGTGGGTGACGATGATGTGGGGCCGCTCCTCGCGGATGAGGTCGAGGATGCGCTGGACCTCCGGCGGGCCGATCTCCAGCGGGTAGTCGCCCATGTCGAAGGCGACGAACTTCGCGCCGACGATCTCCGCCGCCTTCGCGGCTTCCGCGTGGCGGATCCTCTTCACGTTCTCCTCGGTCTGGCCCGGCGCCTTCCACAGCTCGCCCGACTCGCCGCGCTCCCCGTACGAGAGCGCCACGACCGTCGCCGTGCCGCCCGCCTTGGTGAACACCGCGATCGCGCCCGCGCAACGCCACACGAAGTCGGCGGAGTGCGCGCCGATCACCAGCATCCTTCTTCCCTTGCCCATCCCTTTCTCCCCGGTACCAGGTACGTCGGTTATTCCTCGATCCTGGCGGCCTTGATGACGCGGGCCCACTTGTCGATCTCGCTCTTCAGGAACTTGCCGAAGGTGGCGGCGTCGGTCGGTTCGACGACGGCGCCGAGGGACTCGAGCTTCTCGCGCACGGCCGGGTTCTCGAGCGCCTTCAGGACCTCGTTCTGGAGCTTCACGACGTTCTCCCTGGGCGTCTTCGCCGGCACGACGAAGCCCCACCAGACCGAGGCCTCGAAGCCCGGCACACCCGCCTCCTTGAAGGTGGGCACGTCCGGCAGCATCGCGAGGCGGCTGGTGCTCGACACCGCCAGCGCGCGCAGGCGCCCCGCCTTCACGTGCGGCGCCGCCTCGATGGGGTTGATGAGCATGAAGTTGATGCGGTCGCCGATGAGGTCGGTGAGCGCCGGCGCGCCGCCCTTGTAGGGCACGTGCAGCGCGTCGAACTTCGCCTCGGACTTGAGGAGCTCCGTCGCGAGGTGGCCGGAGCCGCCCGCCGCCGCCGTGCCGTAGGTGAACGAGCCCGGCTTGGCCCGTGCCGCGGCGATGAACTCCTGCAGCGTCTTGGCCGGCGAGGAGACGGGCACCACGAACACGAGCGGCGCGTAGCCCACGCCCGCCACGGGCGCGAAGTCGCGCATCGTGTCGAACGGGATGTCCTTGTGCAGCGTCATGTTGGAGGCGAGCCCGTTGGCCCCCAGCAGCGCCGTGTAGCCGTCCGGGGCCGACTTGGCGACGTAGTCCGCGCCGATGTTGGCGTGCCCGCCCGGCTTGTTCTCCACCACCACGGGCTGGCCCACCTGCTCCGACAGGCGCTGCCCGACCACGCGGGCCACCGTGTCGACGGCACCGCCCGCCGCGAAGGGCACGATCACCTTGACGGGCTTCGAGGGGTAGGGTTGGGCAAGCGCCGGCACCGCGAACATGGCGCCCGCCAGGACGGCAGCCGTGCCGAGCGCGCGGCCGAGCTTCGCAATCGAGTGGTTCATCGAACTCTCCTCAGGGAAACGTGCATCGAAAGGGGGCTACGAGACCCGCGACAGGTCGCACCCGCGCGCCTTCAGCGCCTCGTCGACCCACTTGCGGTCCCAGTTGCCGGCGGCGATGGCGGCGAGCGCGGCCCGCTCCCGCTTGTACTGGGCCTCGGCGGCGGCGATGACGCGCTCCGCGTCCTCGGGCGCGATGGCGATCACGCCGTCGTGGTCGCCCGCGACGAGGTCGCCGGGGTTCACGACCATCCCGCCGATCGAGACGGGGACGTTGATCTCGCCCGGGCCGTCCTTCCACGGCCCGCGATGCGTGACGCCCGCGGCGTAGACGGGGAAATCGCCCTCGGAGAGCGTCTCGGAGTCGCGGATGGCACCGTCGATCACGATGCCGGCCACGCCGCGCTTCTCGGCCCAGCCCGACATGAGCTCGCCGATGATGGCGTTCTCCAGCGCGCCGCCCGCGTCCACGACGATCACGTCGCCGGGGGCGGCCATGTCGATGGCCTTGTGCACCATGAGGTTGTCGCCGGGCCGCGTGCGCACGGTGAACGCCGTGCCGACCATCTTCCCGGAGCGGTGGAAGGGCTCGATGCCGGCGCCCGTGCCGCGGGCCATGTTGTCGCTCACGTTGGAGACGGGGAGCGCGGCGAGGCGCTTCAGCAGCGCGGCGTCGGCGCGCTGGGGGCTGGGCAGGATGCGGAACCCGATCGACATGGCTGTTTCCTATCGCTTGAGGAGGTGCTCGTAGTTTGCGCCCATCACCTCGGTGACGGGCTTGCCCGCGCGAATGGCCTCCGCCATCGCGGCCTCGCGGTCGGCGATGTACTGCGCCGCCTCGAGGACGCGGGCGACCTCGCCGGCGGGGATGAAGACGACGGCGCTGCCGTCCGCGAGGACGAAGTCGCCGGCGGAGACGTCGATCTCGCCGATGCGCACCGGCACGTTGGTGCCCATCTCGACGATCCGGCCGCGTGCCGTGCGCGCCGTGCAGGAGCGCGCGTAGACGGGAAAGTCGAGGGCCCTCGCCTCGTCGATGTCGCGCACGGGCCCGTCGGCGACCACGCCCGCCACGCCGCGCACCTTGGCCGCCTGCGCGAGGATGCCGCCCCAGCTGCCGGCGTCGACGCCGCTTCGCTGCTCGACCACGATGACGTCGTCCGGCCCTGCCGCCTGCACCGCCGTCGTGCCGAGGTGCTTCGGCGGGCCGGGCGGCGGGTCGCCCACGCCCAGCTTCACGGTGACGGCGCGGCCGGCGATGCGCCGCGCGACCGACAGGGGCGGAAGGCCCGTCACCACGCCCGCGAGCCCCAGCTTGTCCATGGCGTCGGAGACCGCGCAGCAGTCGAGCTTCGCGAGACGGGCGACGACGGGATCGGGGCCGGCCACGCTCACTGTTCCTTCTTCGCGCCGGAGATCGCGACGATCTCCTCGTAGCGCTTCACTTCCGACACGGCGAACGCCGCGAACTCGTCGGGCGTGCCGCCGCCCACCTCGGCGCCGAACTCGACGAGCTGCCGGTGCAGCTCCGGCGACTTCAGGGCGTCGTTGGCCTCGCGATTGAGCCGCTCGACCACGGCGCGCGGCGTCCCTGCCGGGGCCATGATCCCGTACCACGCCGAGGCGTACATGCCCTTGAGGCCCACCTCGTCGAACGTCGGCACGTTGGGCAGCGCCGCGATGCGCTTCTTCGAGGCCACCGCCAGCGCGCGAAGGCGCCCCGAGTTGATGTGCGGCAGCGACCCCGTGTCCAGCATCATCGAGATGTGCCCCGCCATGAGATCGGCGGCCGCCGGGCCGCTGCCCTTGTACGGCACGTGCAGGACGTCGACCTTGGCCACGTTCTTGAAGAGGGCGCCGGCCAGGTGCTGGGACGCGCCAATGCCGGCCGAGCCGTAGGTGAGCTTGCCCGGGTTGGCCTTCGCATCCGCGATGAGCTCCTGCGCCGTCTTCCAGGGCGCCGCGGCGGGCACGACCAGGATGTTGGGCACCTCGGCCACGAACACGACGGGCGCGAAGTCCTTGACCGGGTCGAAGCCGAGGCGCGCGTAGAGGTGGGGGTTGGCGGCGTTGGTCGAGCTGGTGGCCATCACGAGCGTGTAGCCGTCGGGCTTCGCGCGCACGAACTGCTCGGTGCCGATGTTGCCGCCGGCGCCGGGCTTGTTCTCGACGATGACCGGCTGGCCGAGGCGCTGCGAGAGCGCCTGCGCCATGAGGCGGCCGATGACGTCGGTGGCGCCGCCGGGCGGCCAGGGAACCACGAGGCGAACGGTCTGCGAAGGGTAGGCCTGGGCGAGCGCGGTGCCGGCGAGCGCGGACAGCGCGGCGGCCAGGAGCAGCTTCAGGAAATCGCGGGATGCCATAACGGCCTCAGTCGACCTTGGCGCCGGACTTCTTCACCAGCTCCGCCGCGCGCGGCACCTCGGCCCGCACAAACTGCGCGAACTCGTCGGCGGTGCCCGGCACGACGGCCGAGCCCATCTTGGCCAGGCGCTCCTTCAGCTCCGGGGTTTCCATGGCCTTGCGCACCTCGGCGTTGAGCCTCTCGACGATCTCGCGCGGCGTGCCGGCCGGCGCGAAGAGCCCGTACCAGTTGGTGACGTCGAAATCCTTCGCGCCGGATTCCATCATCGTCGGCACGTTGGGCAGCGAGATGGAGCGCTTCGCGCCCGTCGTGGCGAGAGGGCGCGCGCGCCCGGACTCGACGAAGGGCTGCAGCACCACCGTGGACTCGAAGCCCACGGGCACCTGCCCCGCCACCACGTCCGTGATCGCGGGCCCGGAGCCCTTGTACGGGATGTGCACCATGTCGAGGTCGAAGGCGCTCTTGAGCATCTCGCCCGCGAGGTGCTGCGGGCTGCCGCTGCCGGCGGAGGCGAAGGAGAACTTCCCCGGCGATTTCCTCACGAGCGCGACGAACTCCTGCACGCTGGTGGCGGCTACCGAGGGGTGGACGTAGAGCACCGTCGGCACCTGCGCCACCAGGATCACCGGCACGAGGGCCTGCGAGGGGTCGACGTTCAGCTTGTAGAGGTTGCGGTTGATCACCACGCCCGTGTTGTTTCCCATGAGGAGCGTGTAGCCGTCGGGGGCCGCGCGCGCGACGAACTCCGTGCCGATGTTGCCGCTGGCGCCCGCCTTGTTGTCGACGATCACGGGCTGCCCCAGCGCCGCCGTGAGCTTCGGCGAGAGCATGCGCGCGAGGATGTCGGTGGTACCTCCCGGCGGGTAGGGCGACACGATCTTCACCGGGCGCGCGGGAAAGTCCTGGGCGGCGGCCGGAAGGACGGCGGCGGCGACAGCCGCGAGGACGGCCAACACCCATTGCAGGCGCGATTTCATCGGGTTCCTCCTGGAGCGGTTCGTTCGGGCCTTCCGGCGGGCTTCTGCGGTCGATGATTGCACCGCGCGAAAGTCGAGTCCAATATATATTTGGCTCGCTATTGATATGGGAACGCTATAACCATGGACTTGCGCCAGTTCCGCTATTTCGTGGCCGTCGCGGAGGAGCTCAACTTCAGCCGCGCCGCGCGGCGGCTGCACATGAGCCAGCCGCCGCTCAGCCTGCAGATCAAGGCGATGGAGGAAGAGCTGGGCGCGGTGCTCCTGGAGCGCACGCGCCGAAGGGTCGAGCTCACGGAGCCGGGACGGCTCTTCCTCGAGCGCGCCCGCTCCGTGCTCGCGGCGGTGGACGGCACGGGCGACGCGGTGCGGCGCGCCGCGCGCGGCGAGGCGGGCGAGATCCGCGTGGCTTTCACCGGGTCGGTGCCGATGTTCGAAGCGTTCCCACGCTTCGTGCAGGCCTTCCGCGAGCGCTACCCCGCCGTGCGCGTCGAGCTGGGGCACCTGTCCACGGGCGGGCAGCTGCAGGCCATCGCCGACCGCAGGATCGACGTGGGGTTCCTGCGCCCCTCGCTCCTCTTCACGCCATCGCCCGACATCTCGGTGCGCCCCATCTGGGAGGACGAGCTGCACGTGGTGCTGCCGGAGCGCCACCGCCTCGCGCGGTCGCGCGGGCCCTTCCGCATCGCCGACCTCGCCGACGAGCCCTTCGTCCTCTTCCCGCGCGGCATCGGCTGCGGGCTCTTCGACCACGTGATGGCGCTGTGCAACCAGGCGGGCTTCGTGCCGCGCGTGGTGCAGGAGGCGCGCGAGGGCACGACCATCCTCGCGCTCGTGGCGGCGGGCACCGGCATCTCGATCCTGCCGGACACGTACCAGAAGGCGAGCATCCCGCACCTCGTGCACCGCAAGCTGCCCTCGCCCGCGGCGAAGAGCCGGCTGCTCATCGCGTGGCGCACGGCGGAGGCCTCGCCCCTCGTCGGCCGCTTCGTGGAGATGGCCGAAGCCTGGCCGGGATTCGCGGCGCGTGGCGCGGCAAAGCGGCGCCGGCCGGTGGCCGCGTGACGCATCCAATCAGATTAGATTTTCTAATCTGATTGGATTGGAAGCCCAGGGAGGGAAGAGATGAACCGTGGCAAATCGCTGTGCGTCGCAATGGCCGTTGCAAGCTCGCTGTGGCTCGGAGGGTGCGCATCCGTTCCCCCGGGCGCCGACGCCGGCGCCGTCGCCGCGCTTGCGCCGGCGGGGAAGCTTCGCGTGGCGGTCTACCAGGGCAGCCCCACCTCGCTCGTGCGCAACCCCGCCACCGGCGAGACGAAAGGCGTCGCGCTCGACCTCGGCCGCGCGATGGCGGAGAAGCTGGGCGTGCCGTTCGAGCTCGCGGAATTCCCCAGCAACGCGGAGGCGCTCGGGGCGGTGAAGGAAGGGCGCGCCGACTTCGCGTTCACCAACGCCACCACGGCGCGCATGAAGGACATGGATTTCTCCCCGCCGCTGCTCGGCGTCGAGCAGGGTTACCTGGCCCCCGCGGGCTCGACGCTCGCGAACGCCGCGGCGGTGGACCGCGCGGGCGTGAAGGTCGGCGTGTCGAAGGGCAGCTCGTCGGAACGCGAGCTCACGGGGTTCCTCAAGGCGGCCACGCTCGTGCCCGTGCCCACGCTCGCCGCGGGCCGGCAGATGCTGGCCGCGGGCAAGCTCGATGCGTTCGCCACGAACAAGGCCATCCTGCACGAGATGTCCGATGGCGTGCCGGGCTCGCGAATCCTCGAGGGCCGCTACGGGCTCGAGTCGTTCGCCATCGGCATCCCGAAGGGGCGCGAGCAGGGGCTGCCCTGGCTTCGCCGGTTCGTGGAAGGCGCGCGCGCCGACGGCACGGTGAAGCGGGCCGTGGAACGGGCCGGGCTTCGCGGCACCTCCGAACCCTAGGCGCCGTGCTACCCAAGCAAGCCGTCATGCGGCGGCCATGATCCCCTGGCTCGCCAAATGGACTCTGGGGCCGCTGCTCCTCGCGCAGGGCCGGCGCGTGCGGCGCACGACGATCGTGCTGCCGGAAGCGCCGGGCGCGCGGGTGGGCAGCGTGGGCGAGGGGCCGCTGGTTCGCGTGCTGGTGCTGGGCGACTCGGCCGCGGCGGGAGTGGGCGCGGCCACGCAGGGCGAGGCGCTCACCGGGCGCATCGTGGAGAAGCTGCGCGAACGCCACCGCGTGGAATATCGGCTCGTCGCGCGGACGGGCGCGACCACTGCCTCGACCCTCCGCCATCTCGAGCGCGCCGAGGCGTTCGCCACCGACGCGGTCGTGACGTCGCTGGGCGTGAACGACGTGACGGGCGACGTGCGCGTGTCGGAGTTTCTCGCGCTGCAGGCGCGGCTGCACGACCTGCTGCGCGCGAAGTTCGGCGCGCGGCTCATCCTCGCCTCGGGACTCCCGCCCATGGGAATCTTCCCGGCGCTGCCGCAGCCGCTTCGCTGGTACCTCGGCGCCAGGGCGCGCGAGCTGGACCGCGCCCTCGCGGCGGAATTGCCCGACGGGCGAGGCGCCGAGTACCTGCCGCTCGCCGGAGAGCTGGATGCCGCGCACATGGCCGGCGACGGGTTCCATCCGGGGCCGGCCGTCTACGAGGCGTGGGGGCGCGCCGCGGCGGAGCGGATCGCGCAGGCGTTCGCCCGCGGCGGCCATCACGGCGAACATCCCGAACTACACGGATTTGCAGCCGGTGATCCAGGTGGGGATGGTGCGGGCCCGAGCGCTCAGGCGGCCACGTCGACGTAGTCGACCTGGCTGGAAGGCGGAGGAACCGGCAGTCCGTCGTCGCGCAATCCTGCGATGTGATGCGCGATCGCCTCGCGGATGGCCTTTTCCGCCTCTTCAACCGTGCGGCCCGTCGCCACGCATCCCGGGAGGTCGGGCACGTAAGTCGAGAAGTTGCTTCCGGCCGGCTCGATCACGACGGCATATCGCATGGGACCTCTCATTTCCCGAGTCCGGACTGCTTGAGGATGCTGTTTAGTGTACCCGGAGAAATATTGTCGCCGGGCTTCCCGTGAACAGTGACCCGTCCAGGCTTGTGATGGTGCTGGAACTGGCGATGGCTTCCGCGGGTCGCGACGAGATACCAGCCGTCGTCGCGCAACAACCTGAGGATGTCGGCTACCTTGGGCGGCATCGGGGCATCGTCGTTCAGCGGTCCAGCGGGCTCACCACGCCCCGCCCGCCCCGGTTGAGGACGTGCGTGTAGATCATCGTCGTGCTCACGTCCTTGTGGCCGAGCAGCTCCTGCACCGTGCGGATGTCGTAGCCCGCCTCCATGAGGTGGGTGGCGAAGCTGTGGCGCAGCACGTGCGCGGTGACGGGTTTCGCGACGCCTGCCTGCCGGGCGGCGCGCGACAGGGAACGCGAGAAGGTCTGGTCGTAGGCGTGGTGGCGGCGCCGGATGCCCGAGCGCGGATCGATCGAAAGCGAATCCTGCGGAAACACCCAGTGCCAGCCCCACAGGGTTCCCGCTGCGGGGTTCTTCCGCCCGTAGGCGCCGGGCAGCTCCACGCCCGCGACCGCCCTTGCCCTCGCGGATCACGATCTCGCGGCGGACAAGCTCGATGTCCTTCACGCGCAGTCGCAGGCACTCCATGAGCCGCATTCCGGTGCCGTAGAGCAGGCGCGCCATGAGGCCATGGGTTCCGTCCATGCGGGCGAGCAGGGCGCGTGCTTCGTCGCGCGTGAGGACCACCGGCAAACGACGGGGCCGCTTCGCCTTGCGGATGCCATCGAGCCACGGCAGATCGACCCCGAGCACCTCCTTGTAGAGGAACAGCAGGGCGGAAAGCGCCTGGTTCTGCGTGCTCGCGGCCACCTCCATCGGCCCCGCGAGCGCGGAGAGGAAGGCCTTCACTTCCTCCGCGCCCATCTCGCGTGGATGCCGGTGGTGATGGAACCGGAGATAGCGGCGGGCCCAGTACACGTAGGCCTCCTCCGTCCGCAGGCTGTAGTGGCGCAGGCGGATCTGGGCCTTGAACTGGCCAAGGAGGGTGCGGGGATCGGGGGTTGCCGGATTTGCCATTTCCATTGATGCCAGCATGTCGGAAATGACAACGGGAAACAGGAACTTGCGGTTGACCGTCCGTTTATACACGGACAGAATGACCGGAATTATTGTTAGTTCCGAAACCTACTTATCGTTAGGCCTCGTGCAGGCCACAAACTTCAGGGAACCCATGTTTGACCACGTCGTATTCGGAGTCAGCGACTATGCGGCGAGTAAAGCGTTCTTCATCAAGGCGCTCGAACCGCTCGGCGTAACCGTTGTCTCCGAGGGGCCGCTCGGCGTCGAACTTTGCCGCCCAAACGGTCAGTCTTCCTTGTGCATTCGCCTCAAACCCGAAAAAGCACCGGCGCATCTTCACCTCGCATTCAGCGCGAGCAATCGCCAGCAAGTCGAGGCCTTCTATCGCGCGGCGCTTGTGGCGGGCGGAAAGGACAACGGCGCACCTGGTCTTCGTCCCGTCTACCATCCGAACTACTATGCAGCTTTCGTCATTGGTCCGGACGGGCACAACATTGAGGCTGTTTGCCACGAGCCCGAGGCCTAACCCTTCGTTGCACCTGACGTTCGCCAACCCGCTTCGCGGTCTTTCGCCCGCAGGTGAACTCGATCGTTAGACCGCATTGGAAGCCACGAGTAGAATTGAACGGAATCGAGAAAGGAACAGCCATGACGAAGCTCCTCGACAAGGCCATTAGCGAAGTCGCGAAACTTCCGGCATCCGAGCAGGACGCCGTGGCTGTGCTCGTTCTCGAAGAGCTCGCGTCGGAGAGGCGGTGGTCGTCGTCTTTCGCGAAATCCCAAGATCAGCTCGCCAAGCTCGCCGAGGAGGCGTTGGCCGAGTACGCCTCAGGCCAGACTAAGCCGCTCTAGGGCGTGCAGTCGCAAACCACGCGGCAATTCAGAGAGCTCCTCACAGCGGCACCAGCGGCCGTCCGCGAGAAGGCGACCGTTGCCTACCAGCTTTGGGCGTCAAATCCTGAGCATCCGTCGCTACGGTTCAAGAAGGTCCATGCAACCCTCCCCATCTATTCCGTCCGGATCGACATTGACTGGCGGGCCGTCGGGGTCCTGCGGGAAGGCATGGTGGTGTGGTTCTGGATCGGGCCTCACCACGAATATGAAAAGTTGCTCACGAAGATGTGAATCAATGCGGTCTAACACCGCGTTGGAGCGGGCCGTGAAGCGTCGTGGGCCGCGTCTGGCCGCGGCATTGGCATCGTGCCCGGCCGCTCAACTTGGTCGTTATGCCGCTTGAAGGAAGCGCCTGCGATTGACATACCATATATAACATAGGCACAATATGGCATGTGGCGCATTGAGGAACATCGACGGGTCGACAAACAGGCCGCAACGGCTCCCGTGGAGATCTTGAAGCGCTACGAAAAGTGGAAAGACATTGCGTCCATTTCGGGCCCCCCGGGGATTCGTCTAATCACGGGGTTTCACGACGAGGCGCTTTCCGGTGAGTGGAAGGGTTTTCGCTCGTCACGGCTTGGCGATCAATGGCGCGTCATTTACCGGGTGGTGGCTGAGGACCTTCTGTTTCAGGTGGCGTCAGTAACCGCCCACAACTATCGGAGGCCATGATGAAGGACTTTCGCCCTGCCAAAAAGCGCGCCACGGTAACGGTCGGCGAATCGGTACGGATTCTTCGTGAGCTTCAGGAATTGAGCCAGAACCAACTGGCTCAGACTTCCGGCATCCCCCAGGCCACTATCTCTGCAATTGAGAACGGGCGCGTCCGTCTCGGCGTCGAGCGTGCCAAGGTGTTGGCGCAGGCCCTCAAGTGCCATCCCGGTGTGCTGGTGTTTCCCGGGTGGGAGATGCCAAATGAAAGAGCGGCATAACAACGCGTTCGAGCGGGCCGTGAGGCAACGTGGGCCGCGTTTCGCGCGGCACAGCGGTCGGTGGCCAGCCGCTCAACTGGGTCGTTAGACGTCGTTTGGTGGCTTCGACGCACATAGCATATATGCTATAGTGCACTCGTGGCTTGGCCCGTCACCTTCTTCAGCGAGCGCGTCGAGACGGAAATCCTCGATCTTGCGCCCGGTTCATCCGTTATGCCGAGCGAATGGAGGTGTTTGGGCCAGACCTGGGAATGCCGCACACCCGCGCCATGGGTGGCGGTTTGTTCGAACTCCGGATCAAGGCCGCGGAGGGAATTGCGCGAGTGTTCTATTGCGCGGTCGTAGACCAGCGCATCGTGTTTCTTCACCAGTTCGTGAAGAAGACCGAAAGGACACCGCCCAAGGAGCTCGAGATCGCGCGCCGGCGACTGAAGGAAGTCATATGAGTACGCTCAAGCAGCTCAAGCGGCGCGCCCTAGCGCGGCCCGAGGTGAAGGCGGCCTACGACGCGTCAGCCGATGAGTTTGCGTTCCTGGACGAGGTTCTCAGGGCGCGGGCCGAAGCCGGGCTCACCCAGGCCGAGGTGGCTGCTCGCATCGGAACAACCCAATCCGCAATCGCGCGGCTGGAATCGGCGGAGCCAAAGCACTCACCCTCTATTGCGACCCTGCAGAAATACGCCAAGGCGTTGGGGTGCACGGTGGAACTTCGGCTGGTCAAAGAACGACGTCCAACAACGCGTTCTAGCGGACGAGCTGCCCGCGGCGCTTCGCGTGCGGGCCGCCGCTCAACTTAATCTTTAGCGGCTTAGGATCAGTTGACTCCAATGCCAAGCGAAATGAAGCCTGTAGCAGTAATCGCTACCGAAGTTGCGCCTAGAACCAAGCCGTCGAACTATCCGGAACCGTTTGCTTCGCAGGTGTCGGGCAGGGTTAAGCGCCAGCTCGGTGACGTATTCGGCCTGGCCAATTTCGGAGTAAACCTGACTCGTATGGTTCCGGGATCCATATCTGCCCTAAGGCATTCTCACTCCAAACAGGATGAGTTCATCTACGTCCTGGAGGGCACGCCCAGCCTGATAACCGAGTCTGGCGAGGCGCAGCTAAGTCCGGGCATGTGTGCGGGGTTCAAGGCCGGGGAAGGCGGTGGACATCAGCTCATGAACCGCAGCAATGACGTTGTCGTCTATCTGGAGGTAGGTGACCGCACGGCGGGTGATCGCGTGTTCTACCCGGACGATGATATTGAGGCTCACCTTGAAGGCGGCGTGTGGCGCTTCAGGCACAAGAATGGTGACCCGTACTAGTAGTGGTTGCTTGTTCGCGCGTCCGCCGCTAACCATTCGTTCGAGCGGACGTCCCTGACGGGCCGGCGCTCAACTCAAACGTTTGGCCTCGCACAACGACCGCGACTGCACTCGTGATGCACGTGAAGTCACTCCCGATCCACACTCCTTCCCTTCGGCTACGCTGCCTCGTCGTCGAGGACGCTGACCGGATGATGGAGCTCAACGCCGAACCGTCCACCAGTCGCTGGCTTCCGTCCCATGTCTATGCAGACAAGAGCGAGGCAACCTCGCGCATGCGCTACCTGATCTCCTGCTATTCGTCGCCAGGTGATCCGCGTATGGGCCCGTACGTCTTGGCCGTTGAGCACCTCGCCAGTGGAGCGCTGCTTGGCCACGTAGGATTCAGCCCTTTTGACGGCGATGTGGAGGTTTCCTATGCCATCGCCGAGGCTTCACGCGGGCGCGGGTATGGTTCGGAGGCACTGCTTTTCGCGTGCCGGTGGGCCGCAGAGAACTTCAACCTGCCGAGGTTCCTGGCCATCACCGAAGCCGAAAACGCTCCGTCACGCCGTACTCTCGAGCGTGCCGTATTCCTTCATGCCGCGTACACGGTCATGCAGTTCCAGGGTCGCCAACAGACCGTCAGTCGTTACGTGTGGCGCCACTCTGGTGAGCCGGCGCGGTGAGGTTACAAGTGGGCCCGGTTGAGCGAGACATCCGCGAGGTGCATTCAACCTGGATCGATGCCGTCAACGGCGGCGATCTGGCCCGCCTGCTCACCTTGATGGCGGACGACGCCGTGTTCGTCAATCCGGGCCACGCGCCGTT